>JAFTAH010000154.1 GCA_017458625.1 Kiritimatiellia bacterium
GACGCCATCGTCTCCTTCTGCCAGGCCGTGCGCCGCTCGCGCGCCGTCCTCAAGGACCCGCGGCGCCCCATGGGCTCGGTCCTGGTCCTCGGCCCCAACGGCGTCGGCAAGACCCTTCTCGCCAAGGCCCTCGCCGAGTTCATGTTCAACTCCCCGGACGCCCTCATCCAGATTGACATGTCCGAATACATGGAGAAGTTCAACGCCTCCCGCCTCGTCGGCTCGCCCCCCGGCTACGTCGGCTACGAGGAGGGCGGCCAGCTCACCGAGCGCGTCCGCCGCCGCCCCTACTCCGTCGTCCTCTTCGACGAAGTCGAAAAGGCCCACCCCGACGTCATCCACATGCTCCTCCAGGTGCTCGAGGAAGGCCACCTCACCGACGGCCTCGGGCGCACCGTCGACTTCCGCAACACCATCGTCATCATGACCGCCAACGTCGGCGCCGACCTCTCCCGGCGCGGCGCCACCCTCGGCTTCGGCTCCAACGCCCCGGACGCCTCCTACGAGGCCCTCCGCGAGCAGATGATGGCCGCCGCCCGCAACGCCTTCCGCCCCGAGCTCCTCAACCGCATCGAGGAAATCGTCGTCTTCCGCCAGCTCCAGCGCGAAAACGTCCGCACCATCCTCGAAATCGAGATCACCAAGGTCGCCGCCCGCCTCAAGACCCGCGACATCCGCCTCTCCGTCCTCCCCGCCGCCTACGAATTCCTCATCGACAAGGGATTCGATGCCGTCTACGGCGCGCGCCAGCTCCGCCGCGCCGTCGAGCACTACATCGAAAACCCCCTCTCCGAGAAGATCCTCGCCGGCGAGGTCGGCGACATCGTCGAGGCCGACGCCGAAAACAACGCCATCGTCTTCCGCTCTCCCATGCTCGACCCCGCCCCCGACGCCCCCCCCGCCCTCCCCCCCGCATAAGAGTCTTGCTCCCGGCCGTCCCGTCGGCCAGTTCCCCCTCGCAACCGCAATCCGCCATGTCTTCCGCTCCCCACCCTCTCCCCTCCCGCCGCTCCTGGCTTGGCGTCCTCTCCGCTGCCTCCCTCGCCGCCCTCATCGTTGCCCTTGCCGTCTTCCCTGTGCCTCCGGGCATGAGCATAAGCGCCATTTTCCCAACAATGGGCTGGGCTGCGTGGTCACTTCTGTTTCTCACCCTGCCAGTTTTCCTCCTCCTGCGCCTGGCGTGCGCCATCGTCTGGAAAATCCGCACAATCCACCCGCCCCAAACCCTCTGCTGGCCCGACGCCTTGACGCTTTTGCTTGTTCCTTTCGTTTGGTCCGCCCTTGAACACGTCGGCGCCCCCAAAAGCTTGGCGAACCTCTGCGAATGGCTCTACGTTTCCTGGCTTTGGTGTCTGTGCATGGCCGTCCGCTACGTTCTTGCCTCGAAAGGCAAACTCCAACACCCCCACCGCGCCGCCTGGATCACCCTCGCCGTGGTCCTCTCCGCCACCGCCCTCTCCGCCATTTTCTTCCCCTGCCTCCCCGAATGACTTCCCTTCCCCAACCCCCGTCCTCCCGCCGCCGGGTCTGGCTTTGCATCGCCGCAGCCCTTCTTTGCGCGCCCGGACTGCTCCACCCCCTCTTCTTCATCCCGTTCTGCTGGCGCGCCCGCGCTCTATACGGCGGCTGGCCTCCGGTCTTCCATTTCTACAAGGAAATGGAACCCTGGACGGGCGTTTTCGAATGGTGGGGCGGCATTCTGGATTGCATGGTCATCCCCGCCGGATGCCTCGCCTGGCTGCTGGGAACCCTTCTGGCCGCCGGATGGCGCTGGCACCGCCCCGCCCTCCGGACCGCCACCCTCGGCCTGGTGCTTCTCACGGTCTCCTGCCTCCTGGGCATCTTTCTTCCCTTCCTCCTTCTTCCCCAAGGCGCCATCGATTGGTGGTACGACTAATCCATAGTGCGACTTATTTTGAGAAAATGGAATCTCTGAATCGTGTTCATGCTCCCATGCCCCCCTCCGAGAGGGGGGATGTCGCCGCGAGGCGACAGGGGGGAGTACGCGAACGACTTGATTTGCCGTTCGTTGCACAGGAGGTCGGGAAGGTGCAAACAACCCAGATGCGCTCCATGCGATGCCCGATTTTTCCCCAATCGCTCAACTTGCGAATTGCGAATTGAGGGTGGCGCTTTATAATCGGTCCGCCATGACTACCTTCCACCTTCACCCAACCCTCACCCCTTAGCCCTTTCCTTCAACTTTTCAACCTCTCCAAAACCCACTTCCATACAATGGAACCCACTTCCCTCCCACCTCTGCGACTCTGCGCCTCCGCGCCTCTGCGTTAAAAACTTCCCTTCAACCGTTCAACCGCTCCATTTCAACCTTTCAACTTTTCAACTTTTCAACTTTTCAACTTTTCAACCTTTCAACTTTTCAACCCTTCAACCACCCCACGCCATGCCAAGCACCTTCCACCTCCACAACACCCTCACCCGCAGCCTCGAAGAGTTCGAGCCCCTCGTTCCCGGCACCGCCCGGATGTACACCTGCGGGCCCACCGTCTACAACTTCGCCCACATCGGCAACTTCCGCGCCTACGTCTTCGAGGACCTGCTCCGCCGCTGGCTTGCCTACAAGGGCTTCAAGGTCACGCAGGTGATGAACCTCACCGACGTCGACGACAAGACCATCCGCGACTCCCGCGCCGTCGGCCTCCCCCTCCGCGACTTCACCGCCCGCTACAAGCAGGCCTTCTTCGACGACATCCGCACCCTCGGCATCCAGCCCGCCGAACACTACCCCGCCGCCACCGACCACATCCCCGAGATGATCGACCTCATCTCCCGCCTCTTCGACAAGGGCATCGCCTACCAGGCCCCCGACAAGTCCGTCTACTTCTCCATCGAAAAGTGGCCCTCCTACGGCAAGCTCGCCCACCTCGACCGCTCCGGCATGCGCTCCGGCGTCCGCATCTCCAACGACGAATACGAGAAGGAGAACGTCGCCGACTTCGCCCTCTGGAAAGCCTGGGACGAGCGCGACGGCAATGTGGCCTGGGACTCTCCCTGGGGCCGCGGCCGTCCCGGCTGGCACATCGAATGCTCCGCCATGAGCATGAAGTACCTCGGCCCCTCCTTCGACCTCCACACCGGCGGCGTCGACAACATCTTCCCCCACCACGAAGACGAGATCGCCCAGGCCGAGGCCGCCACGGGCAAACCGTTCTCCAAGTACTGGATGCACTGCGCCCATCTGCAGGTCGACGGCGCCAAGATGAGCAAGTCCGCCGGCAACTTCTACACCCTGCGCGACCTCCTCCAGAAGGGCTACGCCGGGCGCGAGATCCGCTACCTGCTGCTGGCCACCCACTACCGCGCGACGCTCAACTTCACGTTTGCGGGCCTCGACGCCGCCCGCACCGCGCTTCGCCGCATCGACACCCTCCTCCTCCGCCTGCGCCAGCTGGTCCCTGACGCCGCCATCGCCGGCACGCCGACGGCCCGCGACAATCCCGCCCTTCCGCCCTGGGCGCTGGAGGCCGATGGACGCTTCGAGTCCGCCATGGACGCCGACCTCAACACTTCGGCCGCCCTGGCCGCCCTCTTCGACACCATCCGCGACGCCAACTCCGCCCTCGACCAGGGCACCCTCGACGCGCCCGCCGCCGCCGCCCTGTTGGCCCTCTTCTACCGCTGGGATGCCGCCCTGGCCATCCTGCCCGCCCTCGACCAGCTTTCCGCCGCCCCCGCCTATCCTCCCGAGGTCCAGGAACTCCTGGAAAAACGTGCCGCCGCCCGCGCCGCCAAGGACTGGGCCCTCTCCGACGCCCTTCGCGCCGAACTCCTCGCGCTCGGCTACGCCGTCAAGGACACCCCCTCCGGCCAAACCCTCACCCGAAACTAGAACCCTAGTGTGCTGAATTTTAAATAAGTTTACTCTTGAAGCGGTGGTGGGATTTGGGTATGATGGGAACATGCAAAAGCCCCTGAAACTCCATTTGGACGAAGCCGACCGCCAGGCGTTGCTCGAACGGTCGCGCTCGGGAAC
>JAFTAH010000155.1 GCA_017458625.1 Kiritimatiellia bacterium
GTTTGGGGGTTTTGGACCACTCCGCGTCGCTTTGCTCCGCTCGTTTCTTCCCTGCGGGAAGCTCAAGCGTCGCGGTCGCCCGTCGCCCTGCGGGCTTAGGCTTTGCGCTCCGCTTCGCCAGGCAATGGAAGCATGTTTTGGGTACTTTTCCAGAGAATGGAAACGTGTTTTGAGGAGGAAGAAGAGCAGGCGACGGCGGGGTTGCCGTCGCCACGGTGGGGAACCCGCCCGCCAGGGCGGGAGGAGCCGGGCGTGGAGGGCGAAGACTGCGGCGGGGCCCTCACCTTCAACCCTTCAACCTCCTCTTCGGCTCTACGCCTCCGCGCCTCCGCGCGAGTCGGATTGGATATAATCACGCGAAGACGCGGAGAGCGCGGTGGCGAGAAGAGCGCGAAAGATGGGCGAATGGATGGTCGCCAGCTTTCCATCGCCCTTTTGTCACCAGCTAATAGCCTGTCCCGTTTGTCCCCCTCCTCGCCCGCATCCGTTCCACTCCTGCCGCGTGAACCAGGGTGCAACAAAATAAAATCGCACCCTGTTTCTGCGACAGGAAAAGGCTTCTCCCGACAATTGCGGTTTGCTATGGTTCCCTGCAACATGGGTCGCCCCGGAAGGAAACCGCCATGGCCTCAGACATCCCGCCCACCATTCCAGATGACCCCCAGAACAATCCCAACAGCCCTGTTCCGCCGGTCAAGACACCAATCGCCGAAGGCCGCTGCTTTCTGACATGGCTGCTCTGGAGCATCATCACACCCCTCTGCGCACTCGTGATTTGGATTGGTCAATCCATCGTCGAGTCGGGCCTGTCCGCGTTAGGTGCGGACAAGGAAAACGCGCTGGCGATTGGTGGCATCGTCGCACTTCTGCTATACGCCATCTTCAGTTTCTTGGCGTTTCGCTTCTTCGTAGTCCGGTAGATCCGCGACTAGGTGCTCGTCCCCCGTCGTCCCCAAAGGGCCCAAAGGGATCCGTCCATCTCTCGTTGACAAATTGTCCAAAATCTGTCGCCTGGTCAGAGTCTGGCAGGCCCGCCCCCCGTGCCGGGCCTTCCCTCTCAGCCCCGCCCCCGCTCCTTCCCCGTCACTGTTTTGCCCGCCTGGCCGCCGGGCCGGGACTCCTCACCAGCCTCAAACAGTTAATAGCTGTCCCATTTGTCCCCGAGGCTGTTGCGGGAAATGGTGGAGGAGGCGGAATCCAGGCTTGCGGAGGGGAAGGCGGAGCGAGTATCCTGTGAGCGGAGGAAGAAGCCATGAAGCACATGAAATGCCCATTCTGCAACGTCCGACTGGACGTGCCCGACGAACTCACGAGCGAGGAGGTGACCTGTCCGTCCTGCGGGGAGGCGTTCATGGCAGACCCGGAGCTGGAGGTTGGCTACAAGGCGCCGCCGCCCGCGCCGCCTGTGCGTCCCCGTCCTGCGGCCGCCCCGGTGGCGAGGAAGGCGCGCAACACGGGCATCATCGTCCTGCTGGCGATCATCGCGCTGACGCTGATGACCATGTGCGTCTCGCAAGAGGAGCGCGCCCACAAGGAGGAAATCCGGCGCACCAAGCAGGAGCTGAAAGAGATCGAGGCGAAGATGAAGGCCATGCGGAAGAGGGGGCCGTAGCCATGAGACTCCGCACCGCCATCCTCGTCGGCCATCGAGCTCCACGTCATCCAACCGCCCGAACTGGAAGGCGTGGACCTGGCTTGACGCGCCGCAGGCGTAACACCACGCGCCGCTCCCGCCGCCGCTTCTTCCGGCGGCGGGATCGCCGTTGAAAACGCGGCAAGCGGCACCATGAGCACACTGACAGGAATCGACAGGATACGAAAGGCGCTGCACGATGAACGACAAGGAATGGAAAGAACTGGTGGCTCGCTGCGAGAAGATGGGCAAGGAGGAGGAGGAACGCGTCAAGGCGCGCTGGCTTGCCCTCTCTCCGCCGGAGATTTGGCAAATGACGCCCGAGGAGGTTGCCAAGACCGGGGTCATGCTGAACCGCAACGACGACATCCGCATGTTCACGCCGAAGCTCAAGTTCCCGTCCCTGGAGGAGTCGCGGGAACGGCTCTGGTTGGAAACGGCCTGACCGGGGCGGCCCGCATCGCATTCGCCATTGCGCACGGCGACCTTTTCAACCGCGACCAGCGAGACGGAATCCAACCGCGCGGCGAGGATGGTCGTTGGGTTGACCAGACCGTCCACAAGGCGGTTGAATCCCATAACGAGGGGAAGCGCGAGCATTCGCAAGGGAAGGGCCAGGCAAGCCATCTGACCCTGCGGAAGGCTACGCCCGAAGATTTTTGCAAGGCATTGAACGAGGCGGGGCACAGCGGCGCGAACTCCTGGATGGTGGACACCAAGACGCCCGAAGACCTGGAGGGCGCAAAGTGCTTCCTGTCGCACGACAAGAAATGCGGTGTGGCCGTGGCTGAAATCCTTTCTGCATTATTTGAACGAAACGTAACGCATATTGTCCTTGTCGGATATAGTCATGGTGGCGGGAGCGTTTACGACATAAGTGAGCGGTTGTCCCTGGAAACGCAACCTCCAATCCTCCTGGCAATGACCGCATATATCGATGCCATTTCCCCGCCCCTTTTGAATACAACTGCTGAAATTCGAAGGCCGATTTCAAGCAACTGGCACCTTAACTACTATCAATCACGTGCTCCTTGGTATGCTTTTGATTTGCATGGAGGAGCTTCCGTCCCCGCAGGCGCGGGGTTTGAATTGGATTTGGATGCCGCTGGAGAATCAGTCAGCCATATGTCCATTGACTCGAACCCGGCGGTACTCATGGGAGTTTTGAATCATCTGGAAGAAAGGGTTGAACGATGAAACAACTGATATTCCTTGTGTTCGCAATTGCCGGGGTCAGTGTCGCACATGCAGGCGAGGCGGAAAGCCGCGCCTTGGCCCATGCGCTGGCGCAGTGGAGCACGCCACCGATGACGGAAAAGGCGCAGAGGGAGGATGTCGGCCGGGAGCGGGCCAAGGCCATTGTCCGGGAAATGTGTGCCGCGCCCGGCGTCACCAAGGAGTCGATGTTGTTGCATTTGTGCCATGTTTTTCCGCCGCGTGGTGCTCTGCCACCCGAAGAGGAGGAACGGGCCTATCAAATCTACTTCCTCCTGACTTTGACGCTTGAGGAGATGAAGCCGGAGGAAATTCTTGCCGCGACGGCTCCGGCCATGGAACAGGCGACGGAGAAGGCGGAGGTGCGGGCACTCGGCGAATGCATTCAAGCCGCCCTCTTGCGGGAGGACGCGGATGACGGGACGATTTCATATGCCAAGGAACCGGATTTTTCACGAGTGAAAGCATATCTGGCCGAAACACCGACGGAAAAGAGCGGAAAACTTTTGGCTTTTTTGCGCCACTGCTGGCCCGATAAGCCGCTAAACAGCATTTGTCAATAATAAAAGCCTTGATTGTGACACCAGGGAACAGGCCCGAATGCCGATTAGAATCAAGGGGCTTCGTGTAGGCCGCGTCCAAGGAGGAGCGCCAGCGACGACGAGGAAGGCCGGGCCCGCGCTGAGGACGTAGGCCGCTCCCGAACCGCCGCAAAAAGCGGCGGTGAGGCAGGCCGGGCCTTGCCGGTAGCGTGGCCGTCGCTTGGGCGATTTCGGGCGCGCTCTTCATAGAGGCCGCTTCCGAACCGCCCCCCGTCAGGGCGGGAGGAGCCGGGCGTGGAGGGCGAAGACTGCGGCGGTGCCCTCACCTTCAACCCTTCACCCTCCTCTTCGGCCCTGCGCCTCTGCGCCTCCGCGCCTCCGCGCGAGTCGGATTGGATATAATCACGCGGAGACGCGGAGAGCGCGGTGGCGAGAAGAGCGCGAAAGATGGGCGAATGGATGGTCGCCAGCTTTCCATCCCCCTTTTGTCACCAGCTAATAGCCTGTCCCCTTTGTCCCCGGACCTTCGACGCGGCTGGAAGCCGCACCCTCGGAAGGCGCAGTCGAGCCGGCTATGTCCCCAGGGGCGGGGGAGCGGAGGACGGGGAGACGGATGCGGAGGACGAGGGAGGCGTCGGGAGTGACGTAGGCGTAGGCGTCGAGGGGGAAGGGCGGGCCGTTTTCGTCCTTGATGGTGTCGAAGCTGAGGAGCCCCCGGGAGATCTGGTAAGAGTTGCGGATGGCGCGGAGGTCGGCGTGGAGGATGGCGATGGGAGGGGCGTCGGGGGCGGGGAAGGCGGCGCGGAAGGAGGGGGACTGGTCGAATGGGCGGGTTGACCCGCCATCAAGGGCGACGTCGATGGCTGCGTCCACGGTGGCGGAGGGGACATGGCCGGCGGCGAGGATGCCGGAGGGGAGCGGGACAATGAGGGGCATGATCTGGGTCAGCATGTCGCGGAGGAAGTCGCCGGTGTGGGGTCTGGGCGGAATTGCGTTGGTGGGGATGATGGCGGAGGCGTAGATGACGGTGCGGTCGTGGATGCGGTTGGTGGAGAGTCCGCCGAACCAGGCATCGAGGGTGCGGAAGGGGGCGACAGGGTCGGCGGCGGAGGCGTAGAATAGGGTGGCGAAGACCTCTCGCGGCAAATCGGGCGGGGGGAAGAGGGCGGCGGCGAAGGCGTGGCCGGAGAGGCGGGGGGCATTGGGGGATTCCATTTTTCCGAGGAGGTCGGCCGGGAAGGGGGGCAGGGGGGCGAGGGCAAAGGTCGCGAGGGCGTCGGGGAGGTTCAGACAGGCGGTGGAGGAGGGGGTGGACGGGATGGCGCGTAGCCAGTCGGCGAGGGGGGAGCCTGGCGGAGGGGCGAGGACGATGTGGAGGGCGAGGGTGTCGTCGTCGCTGCCAACGCCTATGGCGAGAGTGGAGAAGAAGGAGAGAAAGGCCTCAATCGGGTCGTTGTGGTAGTGGGCACGAGTGGCGAGGTTGGTGAAGTAGACGGCGAAGGTGCCTTCGGCGGGGATGGAGGAGGGGAGGGTGGAGAGGAACTCGAGGAAGTCGGGGATGCGGTCGACGACGGGGGTGTCGGTGAGTAGAATGTGGCGGTCGTGGGGAATGAGAAGAATGGGGTGGTTGGTGGCGGTGTCTGCGTCCTGGACGTAGAGGCGCGTGGAGGGGGGCCATTCCTCGGGGATGGGAAAGTCGCGGAGGTTCCAGCCGTTTTCGGCGAGGGCGGAAGCGAGGGTGGCGGCGGTGGCCGGGGTATTGGAGAAGACGAAGGGATCGCGGTCGCGGTCGTCGAAGGTGAAGGTGGGCAGGTCCAGAGAGGAGACGACTCTGGCGAGCGGGGTGTCGTGGCGTTGGAAAATGGAGGGTTCGATGTGGCTGAGGGTCGAATAGGCGCTGGCAGGACCGCAGAGCTCGTAGCAGAGGGGCTTGTCGAACGCGGCGGCGGTGCTGGCGGCGAGAGTGAGCGCCAGGATGGCGGCGGGGAGGAGGCGTTTCATTGCGGCGGTCCTTTGGGGTGCGGGCGGCGGGGTTTCCCGGTTTGCGAGAGCAAGGGTAGCAAGGGGGAAAGAATGGTGACAAGGGGAAACGGCGGGAGCGATGGAAGGGCGACGGCAATGGGCAGACAATAGCTGGGGCTTGAATTCATAGCACCCCCACTATAGCGGTTCCGGGTGAGGACGGCACAAACGTCCGGACGCCGCGACCTTCGTCTGTCCCAGCCCCCGCGCAACCAATGATGCCGCTATGTCCGCAGAAGCTCTACTTACTGTCCAATCCGCTCAAGGATGGCCGCAAGGGCAACGACGGCGGCCGTCAGCGTCAGGGCAATGCCCAGGGCCGGGGCGCGCCAGCGATCCCAGCCCGTCCGCAGACTCTCGGGGGCGAGGAGGCCGTAGCCGGAGACCTCGGAGACCGCCGGCGGCGGCGTGCCGTTCTGCAATGCCTGTATGCGGGCCTTGATGTATTCGCCTGCGGCGTAGCTGGCGGAAATCGAGGCCATGGGCACGTCCATGGCGGACCAGCCCCGCAATCCGAACTGCAAGCGCGACACATACATCTTGCCCGCGCCCATCACCGGCGTGTTCAAGACTTTCTTGATGTCCTTGAGCGGCAGCTTCTTCCAGTAGAACCCGAAGTACCGGCCAATCCACACATTGTCGCGCCCCACCCACACGGCCGGACGAGCCAGGCCGTAGAACGCCGCCACCAGCAGGATCAGCGTCGCCATGGAATACATCTGTGCATACTCGGACTGCTGCTCATACCAGAAAATCACCAGAAACGCCAGCGAACAGACGTAGACCCACCACGGGGCAAAAACCACCACCCCCGGTGCCGTCTTTCCTTGTTTGTTGTCACTCATCGTTCATCTCCTAATCATTCTTACCATACACCCTTTGCGCCAACTGGCAACAATAAAATGCGAACCGCTTTTTTTCTGTTTTCCGGCAAGTTTAGCGGTTGACTGAAACGGGGGCGCAGGGTATGATTTTACGCGCATTGCGACAATGCCAGAAATTAGCGACAGGAACGGATTCATGAAAGCGATAGCGCCAGGCAAGCTGATCTTGAGCGGCGAACACGCGGTGGTCTACGGACGGCCGGCGCTGGCCATGGCCGTCAACCGCAACGCCCAGACGCTGGTCATGGGCGAAGGCGACACCGCCGGCGCGGGCCAGGTCTCGTTCGCACTACCTAACGTGGGGGTCGAACGCGAATCCTTCACGCTCCGCGCCCTGCGCGACTTCCATGCGCGCCTGTCCCGCAACTACCGCGACTTCGTGGCTGGACGCCTGCCCATCTCCGAGGTCGTCCGCAAGCCCCTCGACCTCTTCGAATATGCGTTCGTCACCATTCTCGACGGCCTGCACCTGAAGGTGCGCGAGGGTATCGGCGTCACCACCCTCTCCAACATCCCCATCGGCTGCGGCATGGGTTCCAGCGCCGCCACCATCCTCAGCCTGTTGCGCGGCGTGGGCCACTACTACCGCGTGGAGTTCCGCCCGGAATGGTACTACCGCTACAGTCTCGAGGTGGAAAACATGCAGCACGGCCACGCCAGCGGCCTCGACACCTACGTCTCGATGAACGGCGGCTGCGTCCGTTTCCAGCAGGGCAAGGCCGAACCCCTTCCCCTCCCCCGCATGCCCCTCTTCCTCGTCAACACCGGCCCCCCCGCCAGCTCCACCGGCGAGGCCGTCGCCGAGGTCGCCCGCGCCACTGGCCCCAAGGCCCCCGTCTGGGACGACTTCGAGGCCGTCACCAACCACATGCAGGACGCCCTGGCCCACGACGACCTCCGCGCCTTCCAGCGCGCCATGTCGGACAACGAACGCCTGCTGGAGGACATCGGCGTGGTACCCGCGCGCGTCGCCGAATTCATCCGCGGCGTCGAGGCCGCCGGCGGCGCAGCCAAGATCTGCGGCGGTGGCGCGGTGCGCGGCGACGCCTCCGGCGTCGTCCTCGTCGCCGCCCGCCAGGCCCCCGCCGAGCTTTGCCAGTCGTTCGGCTACGAGATGATGACGGTACGCCCCGATCCTCTCGGCGTACGGGTGGTCTAGCCATGGCGGGCACGTTGCGGGCGGCCAGGGGGTCGGCGCCGGGAAGCCTGATGCTGATGGGGGAACATTCCGTCCTGCGCGGACAGCCCTGCTGGGTCTGCGCCCTCGACCGCCGCCTGACCGTCGACCTTCATCCGCGTGCCGACAACATCGTCCGCCTCCATTCCGGGCTGGGAGAACACGAGACGCGAATTGGCGACTGGCTCGGCAACGACCGCTTCCGCTTCGTCATCGGTGCCCTCCGCGCCTGCAAGGAGTCCCTGGAAGCGGCGGGTCAGGGCTTCGAACTCGACATCAAGTCCGGCATGAGCCACCAGATGGGCCTCGGCTCCAGCGCCGCCGTCACCGTCGCCACCCTCGCCGCCCTCGCCGCCGCCGGCGGCGCCCCCGCCGATGCCGTGGACCCCACCACCGGAGCCGTCTCCCCCTCATGGCTCGCCCGCATCGGCCACGAAGTCGTCCTCAAGGTGCAAGGCGGACGCGGTAGCGGCGCCGATGTAGCCGCCAGCTCCTTCGGCGGCCTCCTGCGCTACTACCAGGATGGCGACCAGACCCTCCAGCTGCCCATCGCCCCCGACCTCACCCTCCTCTATTCCGGCTACAAGACCCCTTCCCCGGAGGTCATCAGCATCGTCGAGACGGCCAGCGGCCAGGATCCGGCCGTCTTCGAGGCCATCGACGAGCTCGTCGGCATGGTCGTCCGGCGCGCCACGGATGCGGCCGTGGCCGACGACCTCGAAACCGTCGGCCGCATGTGGAACGTCAACCACGGCCTCATGGACGCCATGGGCGTGAACGATGCCCGCCTCTCCGCCCTCGCCTACGAACTCCGCGACGACCCCAACGTCCTCGGCAGCAAGATCTCCGGCTCCGGCCTCGGCGACTGCGTCGTCGGCCTGGGCAAGGCCATGCGCCGCGATTTCGGGGCCGTCTCGCTCGACGTCAAGGTCGAGCAGACCGGAGCCACCGCCGACCCCATCCTGGAGGAGCCCGGCTGACCCCCCCCGCCAGCCCTCGCGCCCCGCCCGCAACGCCAGCATTCCCGCCCCAGCCTCCCGCTCCCAAAAGCCGCAGAAATGCCAATGTTTTCCAAAAAACCACATGCCTTTGGCCCGCGCGCGCAAGAATTCGCCAAGGCCATTCTCGGGGAGCGGATGGGCTGCCGTCCGTCCGCCGACGCAGGAACCGCCACCGCCGCCCCCAACGTCGCCCTCGTCAAATACTGGGGCAAACGCGACGAAGAGCTAAAACTGCCCCTCGCGGGGTCGCTCTCCATCTCCCTTCCCGGCCTCGCCACCACCACCCGCGTCGCTCCTGCCGCCCCCGGCAACACCGCCACCGACCGCATCTTCATCGGGGCCGCCGATGGAACGGAGTCGCTACTCCCTCCCGAGGCCCCCTTCGCCGCCCGCCTCGCCGCTTTCCTCGACCTCTTTCGCCCCACCCCGGACTTCCTGTTCGAGGTCCACACCCGCAACAACTTCCCGACCGCCGCCGGACTCGCCAGCTCCGCCTCCGGCTTCGCGGCGCTTGTCCTCGCCCTCGACCGCCTCTACCAATGGAACCTGGCGCCCAAGGAGCTCTCGATGCTCGCCCGCCTCGGCTCCGGCAGCGCCGCCCGCTCCATCGAAGACGGCTTCGTCGAATGGCTCCCCGGCACGCGCGACGACGGCCTCGACTCCTATGCCATCAGGCTCGCCCTCCCGTGGCCCGGCCTCGGCCTGGCCACCGTCCTCGCGGACGCCTCCCCCAAGGCCGTCGGCAGCACCGAGGGCATGCGCCGCACCGCCGCCACCTCCTTCGCCTACCCCGGCTGGCCCCACCGCGTCGCCGAAGACCTCGCCGCCGCTCGAGCCGCCATCGCCGCCCAGGACCTGGCCGCGCTGGGTGCCGTGGCCGAGGCCAACTGCCTGGCCATGCACGGGCTGATGTGGACCGCGCACCCGCCGCTGGTCTACCAGTGCGCCGCCACCTTGCAGGCCATGCAGACCGTCTGGGCCGCCCGCGCCCAGGGCCTCCGGATCTGGTTCACCATGGATGCCGGCCCCAACCTCAAGCTCCTCTTCGACTCCTCCGAGGCCGCGGCCCTCCGCCCTCTCTTCGGCCCCGCGCTCACCCTCCTCCCCCCAGAAAAGGCCCCGGAGCTTCACGGCATCGGGAGCCCGTGAAAGACCACCGATGAAAACACCGCGTCCCCTAGGCGAAGGCAAGCCCATGGACTATGCCGTTGCCGAGCTGGAGGATGCCCAGCGCCAGATTGCCTCGGTCCTGCACAAGCTCCAGGCATCGCTTGACTCCATGCAGAACAGGGCGGACGCCGGCAAGCTCAAGTCCCAGATCACCCTGGCACAGCGGCGCATCAAGGCGTTCAAGCTCGCAAACGCCCTCATCGAAAAGGCAATGTCGCGCCCCTGACTGCCCGGAATATTCACGCGGAACCGTAGAGGGGACGGGGGCGGGAGATGCAGTGACAAGTGACAAGATAAGGGGTAAGGGTTGAAAGCTTGAAAGGGCTGGGGACTGGTTGCCGTGAAGGTGCCCTCGGGGCTAGAGCGGTTTTCAAATTACTGTAGCCATTTGGCGGGCGGCTTCCGGAGGTGCGGCTTCCAGCCGCGCAATAAATTTGGGCGCGACAGAATGTCGCACCTCCGAACCTTGTGGCCACACATTTTCGCAAAATGCTCTAACTTTCCGCAAGTCGCGTGTCGCAAGGGTGAATTGCAAGCGAAATGGACAGCAGGTCAGGCGGATTCCTGGAGGAAGCATTGGAGGGCGGTGGAGCCGTCGAGGGAGCGGCGATGGATGGCGTTGATGCGATCTTCCAGGGCGGCGATGGCCTGGACGGAGACGCGGGAGAAGTCGGTGCCCTTGGGATACCACCGCCCAGCGCCCCCCCCATCTGTGTCCATCCGTGTTCATCTGTGTACCCAACCTTCAACTTTCAACCTTTCACCGTTCCAACCCTTCATACATTTTCCATTTGGGGGTTGAAGTATTCATTACACTTTTGAGAATGGGAGCCGCGACGAACGTGGTGTCCGGCGCAAACACATGAACAAGGAAAGAGGCTGCCCATGGAAAAACTGCTGGTGAATCCCATCGGTCTGATTGAAAACACGGAGGATGCCGTCTGCATCCGGCTCGAGGAAAAGTATGCCGTCGGTCTCCGGGGACTTTCGGGATACAGCCACGTCCAGGTGGTATGGTGGATGGATGGCTGCGACAACGAGTCCGACCGGAGCATCCTGGTAGAATCCAAGCCTTATCGGCATGGATCGGACGAGCTTGGCGTTTTCGCGCTGCGTTCGCCGGAACGACCGAATCCGATTGCCATCTCCAACGCCCGGATCCTTGCCGTCGACGAGGGCGCCGGACTCGTCCGGTTGGCCTGGATCGACGCCCGGAATGGCAGTCCGGTGCTGGATTTGAAACCCTACACGCCCAGCATCGACCGGGTCCGGCAGGCGTCGACGCCGGACTGGTGCCGGCATTGGCCGCAGTGGGTGGAGGACAGCGGGAGCTTCAACTGGGCGGACGAGTTCAATTTCTGAGGAGGTGACCCATGGCATTGGCAGATTATGTCGCTCGCAAGCCGGTGATCGAAACCGTCCGCCTGGTGCTGAGGGCACTGGAAAGGTCGGATGTCCCGGCGTTGCTCGAATGGATGCCGGACCCGGCGCTCTATCGGTTCTGGGGCAAGAAGCCGGGACGGACGGACAAGAATCCTGCGCTGCTGTTTGCAAAGCCGGGAAAAGCCTCCCAAAGCTTTCATCTGGGGATTGTCCGCAAGGACTCGGAAAAAGCCATCGGCGAATTGTGGGTCTACCTGATCGAAGGCAACCGCATGGCCAAGATCGCCATCCGTCTCGGCCGTCCCCATCAGGGACGAGGATTCGCCTCGGAAGCGCTGCGGGCGATGATTGACTTCTGCTTCGCACGCACGGAGCTACAGCGCATCTGGACCGATGTGGATGTCCGCAACGATGCCTCCGTCCGACTGCTGGAACGCTGCGGCTTCATCCGCGAAGGGCGGATCCGGCAAGGCAAGATGGTCAGCACCTGGTGCGACTATTACCTCTATGGCTTGCTGAGGAGCGACATCAAGAGATCATAAATCAGGACCGGGCGGTCCTTCTGGATTCGTTGCAGAAGCGATGCGGGCGAGGATGTCACGCAGCCGCGCGTCAAGATATTCGGCCACGAGGCGGACCATCGGGCCGTCGTCGCCATCCCGGTGGTAGGATGTGAAGGCTTCGTAATAGCGGCGGCGGTCGGCGAATTTGACATTGATCGGCGGATATCCGTGCCGCATCAGCAGGAAGTTGAGCAAAAGCCGCCCCGTGCGCCCGTTCCCGTCCACAAACGGATGGATGGCCTCGAACAGGATATGGAACAAGGCCGCTTTTTCCACGGGATGCTTCCGGCTCGTCTTGAGCCGAGCCAGCAGGGCGCGCATCTGGTCCGGGACGACAAGCAGCTCCGGCGGCGTGTGGGTGGCACCGAGAATGCGGACGGAGATCCGGCGATATCGCCCCCGGTCTTCCGGACGGTCAGCCAGCACCAGCGAATGCAGTTCGCGGACAAACCACTCATCCAGTTCCGCCTTCTCGGACACGCGTTCGCAAAGATAGCGGAACGCATCCCTGTGCCCGATGGCCTCCAAATGATCCTTGAGCGGCTTCTGGGCAATGGTGACGCCCTGTAGCACCAATGCCGTCTCCGAAAGCGTGAGCGTATTGCCCTCGATGGCGTTCGATTCGTGCGTGTATTCGACCGTGAACTCGTCCTGGAGACGACGCCTCTCCCCGGCGGAAAGCGGACGTCGCCGCGCCAGTTCATCGCGCAAGCCATCGATCGTCCGAAACGGCCACACCCATTCCGGCCGAATTTCGAGCCCCCGCCAGCTGCGACCATCCATGGGACGTGGAGCATCGGACGGGATCCGCCACCGCCCGCCCGGTTTCTCCGCGCCCGGCAGCAGCCCGCTTTCGCACAATGTCCGCACCCGACGGGTGGAGATGCCCCATGCCGCCGCCGTCGCCGTTACCCCCATCCCGTTGTCCGTTTTGCCTTTCATCACGGCAAGGATAGCGAAGTTTCGGAATGATATAAAGCAAAATATTGTGAATAATGCATCATATCATGCCGATTTGTCAGCGAGCCTGTCCCCTTATGCCCTCCACCGTTTCAATCTCCCTTTCTCCTTGACACCGGGTTCGCTACCGAATATGAACGATTCCATCAAGCCGTCAGAAACAGCCCCTCAGGTGAACGACCGCACATGCCGGAGGCCCTCATGAACAAGTCCGTGCAAAACCGACCGACCAGGGGACAGGTAATTCATGCCCCTTGAGCCGTGAAAAAACTCCTCCCGATCTTCCTCTCGCTTTTCCTGCCGCTCTTCGCGCGCTCCGCTTCCGCCGCCGCGTTTTCGCCGCTGCAAATCGGCTTCGTCAACGTCGTCTGCGACTCCGGCTGCCATGCCATTCCCTTCCTCCGCGCATCCTTCTGACCTCCCATGAACCTCTCCGCCCATTCCCGCTTCACGCTTCCGACCCCTTCGGGTTTCGCCCGCATTTTCCAACTCTTGGAACCCAAATTCGCCGTTTTTCACGCCATGGAAAACCCCTTCGGCCTCCCTTCGACTCCAATCGGCTGCCCTCGGCAATCCTCACCCGCCCTCCCGCTGACCCTTGAGCCGTGAAAAAACTCCTCCATTCCCTGGCTCTGGCGCTCCTCGCCCTCTCCGCCCCCGCCGCCTCCTTCTCCCCCCTCCAAATCGGCCTCGACGGAATGCATGGCCGGTTGCAGCTCGTTTCCCGCGAAACTCCCGTCGTGGGACTCCGCCTCAGCCTTCCCGCCTCGTGGAACAAATCCATGACCGGCCTTGACGTCGGCCTCGGGTCGTTCGCCGACGAATCCTTCACGGGCGTCCGGGTCAACGCGGTGTTTGGCCTGTCGGAGACCTGCAACGGAGTTGCCGTCGCCCTTTTGTTTGATTGCTCCCAAAATTTCAACGGCATCCAATGTTCGTTGGGAAGCGTTGCGCGGAACACCCGCGGACTCCAAATCGGCGCCCACAACCACGCGGACATCGTCCAAGGCGTCCAATTGGGCATTTTCAACACCGCCAACACCCTTCAGGGCCTCCAGCTTGGCCTTGTGAACGGTGGCATGGACCCCGCCCTCCCCAATTTTTCGCACGGGTGCGAAGCCAGCGGCCTCCAGCTGGGAGCCGTGAATTTCGTCGCCGGTCCCGTCCGCGGCCTCCAAATCGGCCTCTTCAACCGCGCCAATCCCCTCCGCGGCGTCCAAATCGGCCTCCTGAACATCGACCGCTCCTCCGACTACC
Organism: Kiritimatiellia bacterium; assembly: GCA_017458625.1. Classification (GTDB taxonomy): domain Bacteria; phylum Verrucomicrobiota; class Kiritimatiellia; order CAIQIC01; family Lenti-01; genus RGIG3636. The sequence continues at coordinate 13,808 of JAFTAH010000155.1, forward strand.
CCTACCTCCCCCTCCTCCGTGCCTCCTTCTGACCACCATGACCCGCCGACTTGCCATCCTTTGTTCCCCGTTGTCCCCCCATCGCCGTCTTGCCGGGCGGCCGCCGTGCCGCCCCCCTTCCCTCCCGCCTCCCAGCAGCATTTTCTGCATATATTTTCTCTCAAAATATGCAGAAACAACTTGCCTTTCTGCATATAAATCCGCATAATTGATGCAGAAACATCTCCCAACCATGCACATTTTCGACTATTCCTTCTTGAAGAACGACCTCTTGCCCGCCCAGCTGGTGACGCTGGCAGCGGACATTTCGGCGCTGAAGGCCATGTCGGCGGTGCGCCGCCAGGAGAACGCCGCGGCCTTCAGTCAGCTGGAGGCCCTGGCGAAAATCGAATCGGTGAAGGCCTCGAACGCCATCGAGGGCATCGTGACGACCGATGAACGCCTCCGGGCGCTGGTCGTCGGCGGGGCCGCGCCGCTCAACCACACCGAGGCCGAAATCGCCGGCTACCGCGACGTGCTGGAGGAAATCCACCTCCACGCCGACGCCCACGACTTCCGCGAAAGCGACATCCGCGCCTTCCACGCCCGCATGATGCGCCTCGCCGACCCCGCCGCCGACGGCTCCTGGAAAAAGGACGACAACGTAATTGCCGAGCGCCTGCCGGACGGTCGGCGCGTCGTCCGCTTCCGCCCCACGCGCGCGGCGGAGACCCCCGAAACCATGCGGCAGCTCGTGCTGGCCTACGAGGAAGCGCGGGACGACGCGGGCGTCAACAAACTCCTGCTGATTCCGTGCGTGATCCTCGACTTCCTGTGCGTCCACCCGTTCCGTGACGGCAACGGACGCCTGAGCCGCCTCCTCACCCTCCTGTTGCTCTACCGCAACGGCTTCGATGCCGGCAAATACGTCTCCTTCGAAGGCGCGGTCAACGCCCGGAAAGCGGAGTATTACGAAGCCTTGCGCCAATCCTCCGTCGGCTGGGCCGAAAACGCGCCTCGCTACTTCCCCTTCCTGGTCGATTTCCTGACGACCCTCTACACCTGCTACCACGAACTCGACCGGCGTTTCGCGTCGGTCCGGGCAGGCCGCGTCACGAAAAAGTCCCGCATCGAAAAGACCGTCCTCGATTCCTTCACGCCGCTCTCCAAGGCCGACATCTGCGGCATCCTCCCGGACGTGAGTCCCACCACCGTCGAAGCCGTCCTCGGCGCCATGGTGCGCGACGGCCGCATCCGCCGCATCGGCTCCGGCCGCGCCTCCCGCTACATGAGGGCCCAATGACCATTCCTCCTCCCATCACCCTCAAACACACCCGGCGCGACCTGGCCAAAATCGCCACTTTCTGCGTCCTTTTCCCGCTCGCCTTGGGAAGTGTCGTTTGGGGCGTCGAAGGTCTCCACGACGCCATTCTCTCCGCCGCCGCCCTCGAAGTTGCCTTTGGCATTATCTTCGTCGTTTGCGTTGGCACCCGTCTCCGCTACGGTCCCGGCCGTTCCATTGAATACCGTTGCTTCGGCCGCACGAAAACCATATCCCTCGACACCATCCTTTCCTGGTCGGGACATCCGACAGGATGCGCCGTTCCCGTCGTCTGCCTGACACTCCGTCCCGGCTCCGGCGCTCGTCCCCGGACCCTTCTCCTCGGCGTTCCCGGCACCCGCGCCGATTTCAACCGCTTTTGCGACTTCCTTTCCACCATTCTTCCTCCCTCCGCCCCATGACCCGCCACCTTTCCATCTGCCCTCTCGCTCTGGGAACCGCCGCTTGGCAAAAAGCCAGACGTCTGGCCTTTTCGGAAAATTCCCCCTCCCGCCTCCCTCCCGCTGACCCTTGAGCCATGAAAAAACTCCTCCATTCCCTGACACTGGCGCTTCTCGCCCTCTCCGCGCCCGCCGTCTCCTTCTCCCCCCTCCAAATCGGCATCCTCGGCGAAAAGTGCCAGCTCGTCTCCCCCGAAACCCCCGTCATCGGACTCCGTCTCAACCTCCTCAGATCCTACAATGATACCGTCGCAGGCCTCGACCTCGGACTCCTCTCCGACGACACCACCACCTTCTCCGGTCTCCGTCTGAACGCCATCTCCTATTCGCATGGCTGCAACGGCATCGCCATCGCTCTCTTCGACATGTCCGCCGTTCTCAATGGCGTCCAAATCGCCCCCATTGCCGTCGCCGGCGATGCCTGCGGCCTTCAAATCGGCCTTGGCACCGATGCCGAAGAACTCCATGGCGTCCAAATCGGACTCTTCAACGGCACGCGCACAGTTTCCTGTTCTCCCACCGTCCGCGGCCTCCAAATCGGCCTTGTCAACTACGCCAACTCCCTCCGCGGCCTCCAGCTTGGCCTCCTGAACATCGACCGCTCCTCCGACTACCCCTACCTCCCCCTCCTCCGAGCCTCCTTCTGACCGCCCATGACCCGCCGCCTTCCAACCTCCGCCCCCGACTTCGACCTCCTTGTCGGCCGCATTTCCGCCGCATCCGACGCCCTGCGGCAGGAGGCGATGGCGTCCGTCAACCGTGCCGTCACCGCGCGCGCATGGCTCACCGGCTACTACATCGTCGAATACGAACAGCACGGCCGCGACCGCGCCCAATACGGCGAACGACTCCTGCAAAGCATTTCTGAACGTCTGGGCCGCCAAGATTTCTCCGTGCCCACTCTCAAGAAATTCCGCCTCTTCTACAAAACGTATCCCGAATTGGAATCTCCCGTCACGGCGTTCGTCTTGTCGCACCTTGAAATCGGACAATCGCCGATTATCCAATTGCCTCCGCCACCCGGAAACGGAATTGGAGAATCGGCGATTATCCAAACTGGCACCCCCTCGCTTCTGTGTGAAACCGCCGACGGCGTTTCCATCTCCCCCCACGTCCTGTTTTCCCGTCTTTCCTACACGCACATTCTCCAACTCCTTCCCCTCCCCGACCCCCTCCAGCGCACGTTCTACGCCTTCTCGGCCATCCGCGGCACGTGGAGCGTCCGCGAGCTGCGCCGCCAAATCGAAAGCCGCTGCTTCGAGCGGAGCGGCTGGAGCCGCGACCCCGCCAAACTCGCCGCCCTGGCCGACGCGCGCGCCGAAAAGGAAACGGCCCTCGACTCCCTGCGCTCCCCGCACGTCTTCGAATTCCTGGGCCTCGCCGCGAAAGACGTCTGGGAGGAAAGCGACCTCGAACAAGCCATCGTCGACCACCTGCAGGCCTTCATCCTCGAAATGGGGCTGGGCTTCTGCTTCGAGGCGCGCCAGAAGAAAATCCTGATCGACGGCCGCTACCACAAAATCGACCTCGTATTCTATCACCGCATCCTCAAGTGCCACGTCCTCGTCGAACTCAAGGCCAAGCGCTTCGACGCCCGCGACGCCGCCCAGCTCTCCGTCTACATGGCCCACTACCGCAAACACGAAATGGTCCCCGACGACAACCCGCCCGTCGGCATCCTCCTCTGCACCGAAGTCGGCGCCGAAACCGCCGAATACGTCTCCACCTTCGTCGAACCGGGCCTGTTCGTCTCGAAATACGAAGTGCAGCTCCCGCCCCGGGAACGCATTGCCGCCTTCCTCAAGCGCGAAAACGCCGCCCTCGCCCTCCCTCCCGCTGACCCTTGAGCCGTGAAAAAACAGCGCCACAACTTTTTTGACAACGTCCGGAGCATCTCCATCTTTTGGGTTGCATCCATCGTTTTGGGGTTGTTTGCCTTCAATCTCTCATTCTCCCCAGACTGGATTGGAACCGCTTTCATCCTGGCACTCATCGCAGCCGTAGCGTTTCTTGTTTCTACTATTCTCTTCATCATCGCCTTCTTCTATGCGCTTTACAAGGGTCTCGGACGGCGCGTTGCTATCCAAGCCGTCATCTTCATCGCGACCCTTGCCATCGCCTATAGCGCCTACAAAGAAATTGAAGTCCCTCCTTCCGGCAAACGCGCTTGGCACTCTTCGCCACCCAATGCACCTTTTCCCTTTGCCGTTGAGTACCGCCTCACGGACCCGCTTCTCGGCTGTCGCAGCAAACGGATTGTTTTTCCCTCCGGTCGTCGAACCGGTCTGGCCTCCGGGGAAGCCAGCAATTCCCCCGTCTTCATTTACGCCCTTGATTCAGGCCGTTTTGCCGTTGCCTGCAGAGACTCTTTCATCCCGTTCTTCTATATCTATCGCATCGACCCCGTGGCCGAAACTGTCGATTACTTCTCCAATGGCATTTGGTACACTCTTCCGCCTGATACCGTCGATTTTACCGCGTCGGGGAATGACGCTCCTCTAGTTCGCACCCAAAAGGGAAGCAGTAGCGTTCGCCACGGCGTTTCCGTCGGCGACGAGTTGGCCCATCGGCGCTATCTCGGCAGTGTTGATTCTTCCGGGACTTTTGAAGCCGGAGGCTCGCAAGACCCCTTGTCCTCCGATTTCGACTCCGCCTGTTCATCTCTCCCGCCCCATAGCCCTTCGCCCTCCCTCCCGCTGACTCTTGAGCCGTGAAAAAACTCTTCCACATTCTTTTTGACACCGCCTGGGGTCCGGCTGTCGCTTGGCTCGTGGTCTCCGTCCTCGCGTGTCTCGCCTTCACTCTCCTTCAGACTTCGAATTTTCTCGTCGTCCTGCCGGTCCTTTTGGCGGCACTGGTCGTTCTGGCGGCCTTCGTCCTCTCCCTCGTCCGCCGGCATTGGCTCCGTGCCCTCCTCCAACTCCTTTTGGTCGTTGCCGCACAGGTTGCCACTGGCGGAGCGTATGTCCCGTTGTTGCATTTGTTGCATTGTCGCTCGGCATCCGCTCCCACGGAAGATTTCGACGAGGCCCGTTTCGGGGAAAAGCAATGGGAGCTTGTCCGGGAAACGGGGCTGGATTTTCCCGAAGGGGCACGGGGACTCCGCCTCTTCTGCGACTATCGTTGCGCCTTCGACTGCTCTTGCGCCGCGCGCATCGCTCTGCCGGGCGACGCCGCGACCGCCATCGCCGTCCAACTTGAAAAGCTTCCCGCCAAACAGGAACAGGTGAGCGGGCTCCGCACGCAAGAACTCGACTGGTGGCCCCAAGATGCCGCCTCGCGCCGCCTCGAACGATACTTCAACTGGGAACATGGCCTCGTTTGGGCATTTCTGCACGATGAAGAAGACTGCACCATCCTCTACCTCTATTGGTTTACCGTTTAGAACCCACCGCCCCATGACCTCCCGCGTTTTCCAAACCTTGGAACCCATTTTCCATGTTTTTTCCAAACCTTGGAACCATGTTTTGCCGTTTTTTCCAAACCTTGGAAGCATGTTTTTCCAAATTTCCCAATCCTTGGAACCCAGTTTCGCTTTTCCCGCCGCCTCCCTCCCGCACCCCTCCAACCTTTCAACTTTTCAACCTTTCAACTCTTCAACCCCTCGACCTCCCTCCCGCTGACCCTTGAGCCGTGAAAAAACTCCTCCATTCACTAATCCTGGCGCTTCTCGCCATTTCCGCCCCCGCCGTCTCCTTTTCCCCTCTCCAAATCGGCCTCAACTCGCCGTTTCACACCGGCCCCGGCGGCGACGAACTCCAGCTCGTCTCCCCCGAAACCACCATCATCGGCCTTCGCCTCAACCTCCCCGTGGCCTTCAATCACGACGTCGTCGGCCTCGACGTCGGCCTTTTCTCCTATGCCGACAACTTCTCGGGCATCCGCCTGAACCTCCAATCCTGGACGCACAAGACCGTCCGTGGCGTCGACGTTTCGCTGATCAGCATGGGAACCGATTACACCGAACTCGACGGCATCCAAATCGCCGGCCTGGGCGTTACCGCAAAACTGCGCGGCCTCCAAGCGGGCCTCGTTTCCTATGCCGCCACCCTTCGCGGACTCCAAATCGGCCTCTGGTCCACCGCCTGGGACCTCAGCGGCCTCCAAATCGGCCTCGCCAACTTTTCCGATTCCTCCCACGGCCTCCAAATCGGCCTTGTCAACCGCGCCGAAACCCTCCACGGCCTCCAAATCGGCCTCCTGAACATCGTCCCCAACTCTTCCTTCCCCTACCTCCCTCTCCTCCGCGCCTCCTTCTGACCACCCCATGAACTCCCTCCCGCAACCCTTCAACCTTTCAACCTTTCAACTCCTCAACTTTTCAACCGCTGCCCGCTGACCCTTGAGCCGTGAAAAAACTCCTCCCCATCTTTCTCTCGCTTTTCCTTCTGGGCTTGTTTGTTGCCGCGATGGGTTGCGCTTGCGCGCCAGACCCCGCCAAAATCATTGCCCGTGCAAAGGCCGGCGACCCCGAAGCAGAAGTCCTCGAGTTCTGGTTCAACACTTTTGATTTCCAGCGCTTCTGGTACCATCCGCTGACCATCACCGCCGTCGAGTGCCCGCCGCCGTCCCGGAGCAACGCAGGCAAGCCGTGGGTCGTCACCTTCGACAACGGGGCCCGTCTGCGCACCGACGACCCGGCACGCGCCTTCGGGGCTTCCCCGGAAGCCCTGCCGGGGCAACGCATGGGTATCCGCATCGACTGGCCGGAAAACCTCCGCCGTTTTCCCGGACTGCCCCGCGACGGTATCTACGCCGGCGATTTTTCCGTCCGCCCCCTGCTTCCCGCCTCCCTGAAAGACGAACTCGGCCGCCTGGCCGCCGATATCGCCGAAAGCGATTGCCACAAGCAATACACCCGCATTGAAGACCTTCTTGGCGAACCGTTCAGCAGCCGGGGCAGCGGCCTTCCCATCTTGGTCTGGGAGTTCGACGATGGCACCCAATTTTGGTTCCCCCACGAGCTCGACTGTTTCGCCAATAGCTCTCCCTCTCTCTCCCTCCCTCTGACCCTTGAGCCATGAAAGCCGCTTTCCATCTATCTCTTTCCCTTCTCGCCGCGATACTGACCGCGCTCCCGGCGCGCGCATGGGTGCCCGATCCCGGCGAGAAGGTGACCGGGCGGGTAGGCCCCTTCGACCGAACGTGGCA
>JAFTAH010000156.1 GCA_017458625.1 Kiritimatiellia bacterium
AAAAACTTGTTCAAACGACGGCATGGTGTTTCCCGACGAGGCGCCGGATTGAAGGCGCAGTTTCCTGCGTCGAAATCCGGCAACGACGTGGGGGAACATCAGGGCAAGTTTGGACAAGGAATTTTGAATTCAGGACACTAACACCATCCCTCCCGCTCCGATGAATTCCGCCCGCCTCAACACCGACTCCGGCCATCACCATTGCACGCTCATCAAGGCATCCGCCGGCACGGGCAAGACGTTCGACCTGGCCACTCACGTCCTCTCGATTCTCGTCCGCGCCCAGTTGGAGACGGAAGCCGCCGCCCGCGTCGGCAAGGCCTCCCCCTCTATGCACACGCGCGCCCGCGACATTGTTGCTCTTACGTTCTCCCGTGCGGCCGCCAGCGAGATCTTTGACCGCGTCGTTCAGCGCCTCTACCGGGCTGCCGCTCCCGGTGACGACCAGGCCATCGAAGCCGAAACCACCTGCCTGGATCGGGCTCTCCGCACCGCTGGGGCCGACGCCAACGCCTTTCGCGCCAACCGCTCCCCCGCCGCCCGCCGCGCCATCCTGCTCGCCATCCTCCGCCATTTCCTCGACGAAACGAACCGCAGCCAGATCGGAACCATCGACTCCTATCTCCTCCGCATGGTCCAGCTTCTTCCCGAGGAGGCCGGTCTCGGCCATGACCTGACCCTCATGGAAGATGACCAACTTGCCGCAGAACGCGCCCGCATCGCCAACGAGATTCTCGCCGCCCCGTCGGACGACAGCGCCCGCCAGCTTCTCGCCACCGCCCTCAGAAACGCCGCCAAGGGTGACATCGAACGCGCGTTTGGCCCCTTGCTTGGCCGTTGCTTCAACAATAATCTTCTTGACGCCTTCTTTGCCCAGCACGCCCAGACCGCCTGGGGCGACCCTGCCGCCATCTGGCCCCACAATCCGCCCGACATGGAGGCCGACATCCTGTCCCTCCTGGCAATCCCCGATGACGACGACTTCCTCAAACAGCTCAAGGCCAAGGTCTCTGCCGCAGCCAATCAGTTCTCCTCCTGTTTCCACGGGCTGACGGAAAAACAGGCCACCTATCTGGACAACTTTCTCGTCGCCGTCCAGGCCCTGGATGCAGTGCCGTCGAACGACCTTTTCTCCTCCCAGCCCACCACTGAGCTTGCCAAGAATGCTGGCAGCAGGAACTTCATCAAGGCCTTCCAGTCCATCCATGACGACACGCCCGTCACCGTTACCTGTGGCAACGGCAAAGCCAACCAGCTCACCCTCGAAGGGCCCGCCCTGGCTGCCTTGCGCGAACTCGGCCGCCTCCGCCTCCTCCCCATCGTCCGCCGCAATCTTCGCAAGATGCAGGGCCAGTATGACCTCATGCGGCAGTTTCTGGAACGCTACGTTGCCGAAACCCTCGCCGAAGGGCGTCTGACCTTCAACGACATTCCCCGGCTCATCAAGGTTTTGCGTACCGTCGCGCCCGATGTCATCCGCAATCTGGAGTTCAGCCTCGACTCCTCCTTCCGCCATCTCGCTCTCGACGAATTCCAGGACACCTCCCCCGAACAGTGGGCCGCCATCCGCGAGCTGGTCGACGAGATCAAGCAGTCCGGTCCCGACGCCGACCGCAGCCTCTTCGTCGTCGGCGACATGAAGCAGGCCATCTACGGCTGGCGCGGTGGCGAATCGGACCTCCTGCGCGAGGAAAGCGAGTCGTCCGCCTACGGCGTGCGCCAGTCCCGGCGCTATTCCCGGCGCTTCGGTCCCGAGATTGCGCGTTTCGTCAACGCCCTCTTCGATCCAGACGCCCTGCAGGCCACCTTCGAGCAACCCGACGTCCCCGGAGGCAAAGCCGATGTCGCCAAAGCTACCCGCACCGACTTCTGGGAGAAGATCTGGGAGCCCCACGACGAGCATAAGTCGGTTGGCGACCTCGGCCCCGACGCCCCCGCGCCGGGTTCCGTCCAGCTCCTCAGGATTGCCAAGCCCGTGGACCCAAACGCCGATTTCGACGAGTACGTCGCCTATGCCGATGCCATCGCCAACGAACTCGCCAGCTCCTGGAATACCTACTGCAAGCTGTGCGACCAATCCGCCATCGCTCGCACCCCTTCCCCCGCCCGCCCTCGCTTTGCCATCCTCGTCCGTAAAAACGACGCCGGACAAAACCTCGCCTGGGCCCTTCGAAATGCCATCAACGCTCGCAAGCAGGCTGGCATCATCCTCCATCCCGACGACTTCCCGCAATTGCTGTTCGAAGGGGTGGCCTCCATCGCTGACTCGCCGGTCGTCGACGCCATTCTCGAGCTTCTGCGCCTTGCCGAACATCCCGACGCCCGCGCCTTCGCCTGGGGCCGCGTCGCCGCCACTCCCCTCCCCCGCCTCGCCCTGCTCCAGCCCGATGCCCGCCCCGACACCTCCGCGAGCGCCTCTGCCCCTGGCCTCGCCCAGCTCTCCGCCATCGTCGCCTCCCGCCTGGCCGATCTCGGCCTCCCCGGCTTTCTCGGAGCCCTCCGCCAGGAGCTACAGGCTCTGCCCGACGGCAACGACCCCTTCACCGCCGAACGCCTCGAAGCCCTCCTCCAGTCCGCCATCGTCTGGACGCAGGACGCCTCCCGCGACAAATCCCTCCTCGCCTTCATCGACTTCGTCCGTTCTCGCACCTCCCGGATCATCGCCGATGCCCGTTCCGTCAAGCTCATCACCATCCATCGCAGCAAGGGCCTCACCTTCGACCAGGTGTTCGTTCCCTTCTTCTCCTCCAACGACGCGTACGGTGCCAGCGGCCTCAGCTACGACACCCTCGTCGCCGCCCCCCGCGAAAATGCCGTCACCCCGCCGCGCTGGTTCCTCGACTGCCCCACCTCCCTGATTGCCCTGCCACCCCTCGGCGAAGCCTACAGGAACCGCTCCGTCCGCCGCACGCTCGAGGAACTCTGCAACACCTATGTCGCCATGACCCGCGCCACCCGTTCCCTCGTCCTGCTCGTTCCCGAGCATGCCGGAACCCCCAGACCCACGCACTCCCTTTACTTCCACGACCACATTGCTCGCGTCTTCGAGGCCGCCGGCACCCGCCCCGACGGCACTCTCGCCTTCGGCAACCCCGACCCCGCCCTCTGGCTGTCCCTGCCCGACCGCCCGCCTGCGGTCTCCAAGGCCGCCCACGCAGTGCGCTCCCCCGACACGGTCCCCGCCGCCAACTTCGGCCTCCCGCCCCCGCAGGCCATGCGGAGCAATCCTTCCGGCGACGAGCCCTTCCAGCAGACCGCCGACCACCTCTTCAGCCTCCAACCCGCCGCCACCGAACGCGGCGCCAACGTCCACGCAGCCCTGGCCAAGGTCGCTTGGCTTGATCCCGATGACCCGCCGCCAGCCGAACTCCAGGCCGCCCTGCCCCCGAACCTCCTCGCGCCCGGCTCCGCCTTCCGTCAGGCCCTGGCCCGTCCTGCTGATGCCACCGGCCTCTGGCGCGAGCGCTCCTTCGAACTCCTTGACGCCGACAACCACTGGGTCAGTGGCACCTTTGACCGCGTCGTCTTCTGCGGCACGGGCCCCGACCGACGCGCCACCATCTACGACTTCAAGACCAACACCCTGGGCCCCAAGGGACTTGCCACCTTCGAGGACAAGCTCCGCCATGCCTACACTCCCCAGATGACGGCCTACCGCTCCGCCCTCGCCGCCCTGACCGGCCTTCCTCTCGACCACATCGCCGCCATCCTCCTCCCTACCGCCACCGCCCGCCCCATCTCCATCTTCTAACGCCCCCCTTTGCCACCCCGCCGCCGTTTCATCAGCGCGCAAAACGCACCTTCCCCTTTGCTTCCCCGTAATCTCACGCCATTCCCTCCCCCCCCAGAAACCGCCCCACCCTCTTCATCTTCCGAACTCCCAACGATTTTGGGCCGCCTCGCCTCAAAAGTGCGCGTTGACGAGCGGGAGCCAGAGGGCGTCATCCGACGGACCAAAACCGTTGACGAGCCCGATCTGGACCCCCGCGCCGCCGCGGGCGCGGTTGAACAGCCCAAGCTGCAGCCCGTGGAGTTCGTCGGCAAAATTGCCCAGTAGCGACGCCTGCACGCCGGTGAAATCCGTCGCCCCGTTGAAGCCGAGCGCGATCTGGGCACCCGCGCCGTCATTCCCGCCAATGCTATTGAGGTACCCCGCCAGCTGAATGCCCGACAGGCAGTATGCGCCGTTTCCAAAACCCGCGATTTGGATGCCCCGGTAGCGCGCCGCGTCATGTTTGGCCCACCACTCCCGGAAGCCTTGCGAATGAGGAGGGGACATGAGCGTAAATTCGTTCCCAAAAAGGGCGATTTGGAGCCCGTTCCCGCCCAGGTGCGCGAAGTTGAAGAACCCAGCCAGCTGGACGCCGTTCGCATGTGCCGCCAGATTCCCGAAACCGGCGATTTGGAGACCGTCCATCTCTTCGCTTTGGAGTACGAACAGGAACACATGAATGCCGCGAACCTTCCTGGCTTCGGCCATGAGTCCGAGGCCGAGCCCGTCTTGGACGTCGTATTCGTTTCCTCCGAGCTGAAGATTCCCGAACCACACCCACGGCGCGTGCCTCGGCCCGGCCGCCTCCGTGTCCGGAATCAGCCCGGCCGCCTCAGGCTCCGTCTGCTCCGTCGTCCCCTCGCCCCACGCCATCCCCGCCGCCAGTAGCACCGCCACCGCCATCCCCCCCAGGAACCGCCAACGCCTCTTCATCTTTGTCCCTATCTGCCCAAGCCCTCGCCTATTCAGCCACGCTGAACCGCCTGACAAACCCCTTCCTGACGCCGGTCGGGGCGTGCCCGCCGGGATAGTCGCGCTGGGCCCGGATGCCGCGCAGACCATGCGGGCCGCCGCACCCCTCGCCACCCAGGAAGAGTCCGACAGCCGCATCGGGAGCCACGAAGTAGTAGGGTTCGGTCGGTGGTCCGTGCACGCCCTTGGCTACGCGGTACCATCCGGCGGCCTCGGTGCGGGGCCCGCCATCGGTGGGGAATCCTTGAGGGGCATTCAGGGTGAACAGCCAGTCCTCGTCCGTCCCCCACAGCCAGTTCCCCTTGCGGAAGGCGAGAAACACCCAGTCCGGATAGGGCTGGTCGGGGGTCAGCAACTGCACCTCGTGCTCGCCGGGCGTCAGCTGGACCGTGAAGAGTTCGCCCGCCGCCGGGTGTCCCGTTCCCCGGTGGAGGGGCTTCCCGTCGAGAAAGATCTGGACGGGCAGATTGGCGTACAGATACGCCGTATACGCACCAGCCTCGTCGCGCTCGCGGCGGAACACCTCGGCCGCCTGGCGCACGCCCTCCGGCTGTCCCTCTGCCAGAAACGGTGCCAGCACGTCTTCGGCCCCTTCCCCTGCCCCGGTCTGGCCTTCCGCTCGTAGCCGTTCGCCCAGCATCGCAAGCCGTAGCTGGAACATGCGGAGGGACGCGGCATCGTAGGCTTTCGGGAGGTCCGAGGCCAACCGCGCCGCCAGATGCTCATATTCGCCGCGCAAGTCGTTGAACCGCTCATAGTTCCAGAGCGCGAACATGACCGTGGCGACATCGAACTGCGGATCGATGGGCCGTGCGCGGGCCCGTGGCGGCATGGACTGGGTATCTGCCGCGCCGGGTTCGGCAAAGTACGCGAACGCCGTGGACTCGAAGGTGTTGCGGTTCCCCTGCCGCGGCAGCCGTTCGAAGGACATCTGGAAGCGGTCGGCGAACAGGCTCGGGTCCGCCCCGTGCAACCGGTACTGCACCGTCCGGTGCGCCTCCTTGAGGAACAGCCCGTGCTGAGGGCTCGTCATCACGTTGCGGTAGTACCAGCCGGCATTGAAATAGTCTTCGAGCCCGGTTCCGTGCCAGGCCGCAATCTTCTCGTCATCCTTGCGGATGCTCTCGTCGCCTTCCAGCACCCAGTAGCTTCCGTCCAGCGTAGCCACCGCCAGCAGACAGCCAACGTATTTGCCCCGCCGCCCCGCGTAGTTCGCGACGACATGCGGACTGCCTCCCGCTGCCGTCGTCGTCTTGCGGAAGCCCGCGTGCAAATAGCCCATCGGCGGTGTCGCCACGTCCGTCCCGCCCGCCCCGCCATCGGCCAGTGGCGCCACCATGGCCCGCACCTGCGTTGGCACCAGCGGAATCTCCCCGGGCACCAGCCGCAGCGCCATCTCCCGGCGGAATGGCCCGGGCAGCGCGTTGAAGAGCGCCCCCTCCGGCGTCATGCCAAAGAAATGCCCCTGCGCCGCTTCTCGGCGCCACGGCATTCCGAAAAAGTCCCCCAGCGGCACCCGCACGGACGCCTCGTCCGCCCCGTCCCAGCGGATTTCCAGCATCCAGTCGCGTAAGATGGCATCGCGCTGGGCGGCGGAAAGGGCGTCCCAGTCCGGACGCACCTCCAGCCGTCGCAACACCGCGCCCCCGGCGTACGCGGCCTCGGCTGGCACGTCCAGCTTCCAGTTCGCATGGTCCCGGTCAAGCACGGTCTCGACGGCCCGCGCCTCGTCCGGCTCCGGCAGGTCGCGGGCCTCCCAGCAGGCCAGCGCGCGATCCAGGGCGGCACGTCCCTCCGCCCCCAGCTCCGGTGTGAACGTCTCCACCTTCGTCCCGCGCGGCAACGTGGAAACACTCACCTGGAAGAACGCCTTGGCATCGCGCCAGTCCGGCTTGCACTCGATGCGCAGACTCTTCGCAAACGGCAGCGGCAGGAACGAATACCAGCAGTTGTTCTTGTATTCCGTCAACGGCCTCAAGAAGGGTGCGACGCCCCCCCCGAACAGCTCCTGGATGTCGCCTTCCAGCCGCGGCGTCTTCTCCCCGTCGAAGTAGAACCTCCACAAAAACGGATCCCCCGGCATCGCCCCCGTCGTGAAGATGCGCGAAACGTAGCCCGGCCCCTTCAGATCGACCATCACCTGCCAGCCCGGCTCCTGGGAAGGCCGCAGGAAATGATTGTAGTCGTCATCGCCGCCGGCCGGGTCGTACGAGGTGTAGAGCCGCGTGTCGGGCTGGTCCAGCCGCGGCAGCCACATCGGATCCGCCACATGCTCCAGCAGACTCGCCACCGTCACCGGCTCGCCGCGCCCGCCCCCCTGGCACGCGAAGAGCAACACCGCTGCCACGCCCGCCAGACAGGCCGTCGCCACCGCCAGCCCTCGGCCCCGACCGCCCCGGACTCGTCCTGCCTTCGCCTCCACCGGGCTGCTAGCCCCCTTCCCCGCCACCTGCTCTGTCCGCTTCGCTCTCGCTTTCATCCACAACCTCTGTCCCCTCATTCTATGCTTCCCCCCTCGGCAATTCCAGTCTGAACTCCTCCTGCCCCCTTCTCGAACCGCAGGAACGTCTCCCCTGTCCCTGTCCTCACCTGCTCTCCCCTCAGCAATCGTCAGCACCTTCGGTCATTCCCCCCTCCCTTTCGCCATGTCCGCCCTTGTGGGCGGCGCGACAGGCCTGGAAGAAGTCCAGCAGCAGGGCGGCACATTCCTCCTGCAAGATGCCGGATAGCAGCGCCGGACGATGGTTGAGGCGCGGCGAGTCGAGGATGTTGAAGCAGGACACCGCGCCGCCGCGCTGCGGATCCGGCGCCCCCCACACAACCTGCGGAATACGGGCCAGCACAATCGCCCCCGCACACATCGGACAGGGCTCCATCGTGACATAGAGCGTGCAGTCCAGCAACCGCCAGTCGCCCACCGCGGCAGCCGCCTGGGTGATGGCCAGCATCTCGGCGTGGGCCGTCGGGTCGCGAAGCGTGCGGGTCTGGTTGAACGCCTGGGCGACCAGCCGCTCCCCATGGTAGATCACGGCCCCGACCGGCACTTCCCCCGCCTCCGCCGCCAGCGCCGCCTGCCGCAACGCCCGCCGCATCCGTTCGACATGCACCCCTCGCGACAGCGCCATCGACGGCGCTGACGGATTGGATGCTGATGGTAAGTGCTCTACACGCATGACTTCCCAAAGTCTAGCTCCCTCCCCCTCCCCAGGCAAGTCAAGCCGTCAGCCTCTCCCATTTCTTTCCCGGATAGACGCACATGCCCGGGGTTTTCTCTGTCGCAAACACTCCAGAGGCACAAATTGTACGCTTGTTCCTTCTTTTGGACTTGACAGAGGCCCAATCCGGGGCTATTTACTCGTCCCGCCCATGAACCCAGGCGACATTAGATTATTTGACGACCATGCATAGCGAACGGGATGCCCTCATCATGCTCAACCGGACGCCGGGCATCGGTCCGACCCGGATGCGGGCACTCTGCCAAGCCTTCGGCGGCGCGGCGGCGGTGTTGGCGGCGCCGGCAGACGCCCTTGCACGGGTGCGTGGCTGCGGGGAGAAGGTCGCGGAGGCCATCCGCACCACGGCCGACTCGTTCGATGTTGACCGGGAATTGGCACGCGCCAAGGCGGCCGATGCCCGCATCATCACCCAGGCGGATGACGACTATCCCGCCCCGCTCCGGGAGCTTTACGATGCCCCCATGTGCCTCTATGTTCGCGGCGTGCTTCAATCATCGGACACCCTGGCGCTGGGGATTGTCGGCACCCGCCGCGCTTCTCAGTACGGCCTCGCCCAGGCCGAACGCCTCGCCTATGGCGCGGCCAAGGCCGGCTTCACCATCGTCAGCGGCCTCGCGCGCGGCATCGACACCGCCGCCCATCAGGGGGCCCTCAAGGCCGGCGGCCGCACCCTCGCCGTCCTGGGTGGCGCCCTCGATCGCCTCTACCCCCCCGAAAACCGCGAGCTCGCCGATGCCATCGCCAACGGCCATGGCGCCCTCATCAGCGAATTCAGCATGGGCCGCGAGCCCGACCGCACCACCTTCCCCTATCGCAACCGCATCATCAGCGGCCTCTCCAAGGGCGTTCTCGTCGTCGAGGCTGGCCTGTCCAGCGGAGCCATGCAGACGGCGGACCATGCCCTCGAGCAAGGCCGTAGCGTGTTCGCGGTCCCGGGACGCGTCGACCTCGATGCCGCCCGCGGGCCCCACCGCCTCATCAAGGACGGCGCCCGCCTGGTCGAAGGCGTGGACGACATTCTCAAGGAGTTCGAGTTCCTCTTTCCCAAGTCGGTGCGCGACGCCGCCCTCCAGGCCGTCGATGCCCGCCAGCAGGTACGCCTTTCCCCGGCCGAGACCGCCGTCGTCCGCGTCCTCTGGACCGACCCCGAGGTCGACCAGGACCTCATCGTCCGCCGTACCGGCCTCTCCGTCGGCCAGCTCATGGTCGTGGCCATGCAGCTCGAGCTCAAGCGCATCATCCGCCGCCTCCCGGGCCGCAAGCTCGCCCTGGTCGACGAAATCCGCCACTGGCAGATTCCCGGCATCGCGGACGCCTCCGACCGCCGTCCCGCCCCCTCTTCCTCGCCAACCCCCAACCGCCCCACTCCACCCCCGCATGAAAGGATCTAGCATCATGGGCAAAAGCCTCGTCATCGTCGAATCTCCCGCCAAGGCCAAGACCATCAACAAGCTGCTTGGCCCCAAATACGTCGTCAAGGCCTCCATGGGCCACGTCCGCGACCTCCCGGAAAAGAACATCGGCGTCACCATCCCCGACTTCAATCCCCAGTACGTGAACATCCCCGGCCGCGTCAAGGTCCTCGCCGAGCTCCGCCGCCTGGCCGCCGGTGCCGACCGCGTCTATCTCGCCCCCGATCCCGACCGCGAGGGCGAGGCCATCGCCTGGCATCTCCGCGAGGCCCTCAAGGACAAGGTGCCTGCCGACCACTTCTACCGCGTCACCTACAACGAGATCACGCCCCCCGCCATCCGCGCCGCCTTCGCCAACCCCGGCGAAATCAACCTCCGCCGCGTCGACAGCCAGCAGGCCCGCCGCATCCTCGACCGCGTCGTCGGCTACAAGGTCAGCCCCATCCTCTGGCGGCGAATCCACGGCGCCAACAGCGCCGGCCGCGTCCAGTCGGTCGCCCTGCGCCTCGTCTGCGAGCGCGAAAAGGCCATCCGCGACTTCGTGCCCGAGCCCTACTGGGTGTTTGGCGTCAAGACCGCCAAGCACACCGCTCCCTGCACCCCCTTCTCCGCCCGCCTCGCCCGCCTCGACGGCAAGAAGCCCGACATCCACGACGAAGCCGCCGCCCGCGCCCTCGCCGACGACCTTGCCACCCGTTCCCTGCGCGTTCACGACATCCTCCGCCGCGAGATTCAGCGCCACGCCCCGCCCCCCTTCATCACCTCCAGCCTCCAGCAGGCCGCCAGCGGCGCCCTCGGCTACTCCCCCTCCCGCACCATGAAGATCGCCCAGAAGCTCTACGAGGGCGTCGCCCTCGACGGCGGCACCACTGTCGGTCTCATCACCTACATGCGTACCGATTCCGTCACCATCGCCCGCACCGCCCAGGATGCCGCTCGCGCCGTCATCGAGTCCAAGTACGGCCCGCAGTTTGTCCCCGAGCGCCCCAACGTCTACCGCAACCGCTCCTCCGCCCAGGCCGCCCACGAGGCCATCCGCCCCACCGACCCCGCCCGCGACCCCGATGCCCTCAAGACCACCCTCGCCCCGGACGAATGGCGCCTCTACGACCTCATCTGGCGCCGCTTCATGGCCTCCCAGATGGCCCCCGCCCGCATCGGCCTTCGCACCGCCGAACTCGAGGCTGTCCCCGGCCCCGATACCCCCGCCGCCGCTCCCGAAGTCCTCTTCCGCGCCACGGCCAGCGAACTCCTCTTCCCCGGCTTCATGCGTGCCAGCGGCCTCGAAAAGAAACACGCCATCGGCTCCACCAACGAGGACAACGATGCCGAAGAGGTCGAGTCGCTCCCCGACCTCGAACCCGGCGAACCCCTCGACGTCCTCGAATGGCTTCACGACCGCAAGGAGACCCAGCCCCCGCCCCGCTTCTCCGAGGCCAGTCTCGTCAAGGCCCTCGAGGATAACGGCGTTGGCCGTCCCTCCACCTATGCCCAGATCATCTCCACGCTGCTCGACCGCCACTATGTCGAACGCGAAAAACGCACCCTCCTCCCCACCCCCCTCGGCACCCAGGTCTGCGACTTCCTCGTCCAGAACCTCGGCCAGCTCTTCGATGTCGCCTTCACCGCCGACATGGAGGCCCGCCTCGACAAGATCGAGGACGGCGACGTCGAATGGCGCGGCATGCTCAAGGATTTTTATGCCGCCTTCGAGACGTGGCTCGGCGCCCTGCGCGGTCCCGAGGTCCCGAACGACCAGATCGCTCCCCTCATCCAGGCCTTTTCCTACGTCAAGCAGTGGCGGCCGCCTACGCCTTCTGGCCGCCGCACCTACAGCGATGAGAAGTTTGTCGCCTCCGTGACCCGGCAACTCGCCTCCGGCAAGACCTTCACTGCCCGCCAGAAGACGGCCATCCTCAATCTTCTCCGTACCTACGCCAGCCAGATTCCATCCGCCGCGCTCGCCGGCATCGACCTCTCCGCCGAGGAACCGGCTGCCCGCCCTGCCAGCCGCGCCGCAGCCACCCCACCCGCCGATGCCGCCCACGTCCAGACCGCCCTCGAACTGCTCCAGGGCGTCAAGTTCACCCCAGCCCGCAAGGTTCGCAACCGCACCTATGACGATGCCAAGTTCGTCGCCTCGCTCCACGAACAGGCTACGGCCGGACGCCCGCTCAGCCAGCGCCAGTTCGATGCCCTGGGCAAGATTCTGCTCCGCTATGCCGACCAGATTCCCGATGCCGATGCCAAGCTTCGCGAGCTCGGCCTCGTCGACGCCGGGGTCTCCTCCGACACCGCCCCCTCCACCTCTCCGTCAGACCCCGCCGCGGCCGCTGCGGCTACCGAGCGCAACGCCGCCATCCTCGAACTTCTGGCTGAGGTCACCGACTGGCGTTCCCCCGTCAAGGCCCGTGGCCGCACCTGGGACGACCACGCCTTTTTCCTCTCCCTCCAGAAGCAGTTCAGCGAGAGCCACACCCTCTCCTACAAGCAGGTCAACGCCCTCCTCCGACTTGTCTCCACCTACGCTGACCAGATTCCGTCCTACGCCGCTCGCACCGCCGAACTCAACCTGCCGTCCCCGCGTGCCCCGCGTCGCGCCAAGTAGCCCCCCCTGCGCACCCCATGACGCCACACCCCTGCCTCCTGTTCGGACTCGCCGCCTCCCTCCTCCTTGCCGTTGGCTGCCGTACCTACGACCCGCCGCCCCCCCGCGGCGGAATGCCTCCCAGAACCACCCTCTCCCGCGATGAACGCCTGTCCCCTGACGCCATCCGTCGTCGCGAGCAGGAAAAAGCCCGGAAGAATGCGGAAATGCGCCGCAAGGCCCAGGAAAGGGCCCGCCGCGACCAGGAACGCGGCGAACGCGCCCGCCAGGCCGACCGCCGCCGAGCCCGCGAAGACCAGCTGCGCGGCGAACGCCTCCGCGCCGAACGAGAGACCAAGGCCCGCCGCGACCAGCAACGCGGCGAAGAACAAGCCCGCCGCGACCGCGAACAAGCCGCCCGCGACCGTCAGGCCGCCGAAAACGCCCGCCGCGCCGCCTCTCGGCGCGCCCTCTACGACCGCTAGAGCAATTTCAAGGACTTTGTAGCCGATTTCGGAAGGGCCCGACCGCCGGGCGGGCCGTTCTGTGAGGTTCGGCTGTCAGCCGCTCTATCAGACTTGTTTTGTCGCGCGACAGGATGTCGCACCCCCCATTCTTGCGGCCACACAATTCCTGAATTTGCTCTAGATGTCTAGATGTCTAGAAATCTAGAGCGGTTTTCAAATTACTGTAGCCATTTGGCGGGCGGCTTCCGGAGGTGCGGCTTCCAGCCGCGCAATGAATTTGGGCGCGACAAGATGTCGCACCTCCGAACCTTGCGGCCACACATTTTCGCAAAATGCTCTAGTGTCCTGGATGAAAAACTTGTTCAAACGACGGCATGGTGTTTCCCGACGAGGCACCGGATTGAAGGCGCAGTTTCCTGCGTCGAAATCCGGCAATGCCGTGGGGGAACATCAGGGCAAGTTTGGACAAGGAATTTTGAATTCAGGACACTAGAAGCGGCTGCCGATGTTGGAGAAGCCGGCGGGGGCCGTTTCCCAGGGCTGGGCGCCGTTCCAGGGGAGGTCGGAGTCCTGGCTGGTGTCGACGCAGCCCGTCGCCAGCGAGAGAACCAGGAGGAGCAAGGCCAGCAGGAGGGCCGTTCCGGCAAAAATCTGGCGGCCTGCAGGCCGCCAGTTCTCGTGATTCCGAGCCATGTCTCGTCCGTTCCTAGGGCCAGAGGGAAGGTGCGGCCGCGTAGAAGTTCTTTTCGAGGAACTGGGCCACCACCACCGCCGCGAAGAGCAGCAGGGCAAGAATGGACAGGATCGATGCAACCTTAGAAGAGAACATCGTCACCCTCCTTGATGGCGCTGATATCCGTGCCGGGCAGGAACTCGACGACCGAGACGTCGTCGCGGACGGCCACGATGCGAACCTTGCCCAGGAAGTTGTCGCCGCGGTGCACCATCAGCTCGGCGCCCAGCACGGCCGCCTGGTTGGACCCCAGGTCGATGATGCCGAACTGCCATTCGTCGTTGAGGCTGATCAAGGTGCCGCGCGTGCCAGGAGGCAGGGCCCTCGAGGCGTCGAGCGTCACCGAGCACTTCTCCAGCTGGGCTTCCAGCATGGCCTTGTCGTCTTCGAGGGAGGCCTTCTCGCCTTCGAGCTTGCTAATCTCGTCGTCCTTGTCGGCGAGCTGCTGCTCCAGACCGGCCTTCTCTTCGTTCAGCATGTCGATCTGGCCGTTGAGTTCGACAATCTCGCGCTGCTTCTCGGCAATGGTCTGGTTGAGGCTCTCGATTTCGGCGCGGGCGTCCGCGAGGTTCTGCTTGGTAACATCAAGTTCGGCCCGCGTGTTGGCGAGATCCTGCTGGGTCTGCTCCAACTCGTCCTGGGTGGCCTGCCAGCATTCGAGCACGCGGTTGGCGGCGGCGTCGACGCGCTTGCACTGGTTGTCCACGGCGCTAATGCCCTCGATGTTGTCGACGGCCAGGGCGCTCTTGGAGAAATTCATGCCGTTGCGGTCTTCATCCGACAGCAGGGGGGCCCCCTTGAGGGTATCCGAAACCTTGGCGATGCC
Source organism: Kiritimatiellia bacterium (assembly GCA_017458625.1). Classification (GTDB taxonomy): domain Bacteria; phylum Verrucomicrobiota; class Kiritimatiellia; order CAIQIC01; family Lenti-01; genus RGIG3636. Next base: position 14,006 of record JAFTAH010000156.1, read on the forward strand.
AGTTTCGAGACGGAGTGTCCGTTCCTTGATCAGCTGGCGCTGAGGGAAGAGGACGAAGAATTGGATGCAGGCGGCGGCGATTGCGACCAACAAAACCAAGATAACGAGGGGCTTCAGTAGTTTTGCCATAGTTTCCTCCAAAGGTACGAGCCGAATTGTGCCCCGCCCCCACCGGGTTGTCAACAGGAAATCCCGCCTCGACGCGACTTTTTCCCCCGGGGTGCCGCAGGAGCGTCGCCCCCCCCCTCTGGGCGCAGGCGTCACGCCTGCATTTGCTGTCGTAGCGTGCCCTCCCCGTCCGCCCCCTTCTCGGTCCGCCCCCCCCCTCGTCCCCCCTCTCGGGGCGCAGGGGCGTAGTCCCCTGCCCCGGTGCCGCCTGATAGAGCGGTTTTCAAATTTCTGTAGCCATTTGGCGGGCGGCTTCCGGAGGTGCGGCTTCCAGCCGCGCAATGAATTTGGGCGCGACAGGATGTCGCACCTCCGAACCTTGCGGCCACACATTTTCGCAAAATGCTCTAGCCATTCATTCTCGCCGCCTTGAAGGCACTTGTTGCACGCTTACGATTCTGTTCCGCTGTACCACGCCTCCAGCGCGCGGTTGAATTCCTGCCGGGAGCCTTTCGACCAGTCGCGGGCGCGGGCGGTGAGGTCTTCGGCATGCATCAACACGCGGCGCTTTCGACGCAGGCCCGCAACCATCCAAAGCAAGCAGCTTTTCAGCAAGGTCGGGACGAACGGCGGGGAGTTTTTGCGCCCGGCGCGGCTCCAGATGCTACCCCAGAGGCCGGTGGTGCGGATGCCGACCACGCGAACGCCGGCTGGGAGGTCGCGGACTGCCTCGTAGGCGAGGCGGCGGCCGCCGATGTCGTCGGCACCCTCGTCCCGCTGGATGTGGCCCGCAGGGTAGAAGATGACGTTTCCGCCGGCCGCAAGAGTGTCGCGCACGCCACCGCCCATCCCTTTTGCGGCGGCGACGCCTTCGCGGGTGAGATGGGCGCGCAGATCGGGAACCGCCACCGCGCCGAGCGTCGTCAGCGTCCGACGCGTGAGCGGTCCCGCCCGCCAGAACTGCTCGTCCACGAGTGGCTTCAGCGGAACGCGCCAGAACTCGCACGTGACGAGCATCGGATCGACCATCGCCGGGTGGTTCGGCAGCACCAGCACCGGCCCCGGGGCCTCCTCGACGAGCTCGCGGCCTTCCACGGTCACTGCGTAGCGGCGGCCCAGCAGCCATTTCCCCGCGCGGAGCAGCGCCGGACGGTAGCACAGCGCAAACAGTCCCGGCGTCACGAGGAACGTCGCCCCCATCGCGCCGAGGAAGGCCCCGAGTCCGAACGCCCAGCTCAGCGCCGCGTAGCAGAGGCTCGCCGCGAACATGAACAGGAACGACACCTGGTTGAAGTACGCCAGCACCGTGTTCAGGCGCGGCCCCTTCACCACCTTCTGGATTTCGGCATCCAGCGGCAGCTTGAAGAAGCCCAGGTCGAACGCCAAGACCCCCAAGAGAACCGCGAACGCCTTCGGGCCCATCGGCACGCAGCACAGCACGAACAGCAGAACCGCCGCCAGCCACCCCGTCAGCGGAACCATCCACAGCAGTCCCCAGCGCTTGTCCGCCCACCCCGCCAGGACCTGCCCCGCCACGATGCCGCCCGCTGCTCCGCACAGCATCAGGCCCGTCCGCGTGGCATCGAGCCCCAGGACCTCGCCGCCGAACACCAGCAGCCCCATCTGGAGCATCGCCGCGCCCCACCAGAATACCCCGAGCGTCAGCACCGCCGCCTGCAAGCCCGGATACTCCCCCACCAGCCGCGCCGATTCCGCGAAAAACCGCACCGGGTCCACCGCCCGCCGCTCCGTCCCGCGCGTCTCCTGCGCCCGCACCCCATAGCTTGCCGCGAGCCCCGCCAGCGCGAACGCCGCCAGACACGCCAGTCGCGCCCCTTCCCCGAGGCAGTCCATCGCCACCGATGCCGCGATGGTCCCAGCCAGCACCCCGAAGAACGATATTCCCTCCATCCCGCCCATTCCCGTCGAAATCCGCTCCTCGCCGCCGATGTCGCGGACCAGCGCGTACTTCGCCGGCGAATACATTGCGCTCTGGAGCCCCATCAGCAGCACGGCCGCAACCACCGTCCACGCCGAATGGAGCAGGAACCCCGCCACCGCGACCGCCATGATGGGCAGCTCCGCCCACTTCGCCAGCCGCACGATCCGGACCTTCGCGCACACCATCGCCAGCCGGTCCGCCAGCGGCGAGCAAAGAATGTACGGCAACACCAGCGCCCCCGCCGTCGCCCCCATAAACAGCGGCTTCAGCCGGTCGTCCTCGATCCACCCGATGACCGTGAAACTCGCCAGCGTCTTCAGAAAGTTGTCGTTGACCGTCCCGAACAGGTTCGTCAGGTACAGCGGGAAAAACGACCGCTCCCGGCTCATTCCGTCACCTCCGCCCCGTGACCATCGGCCTTCGACGCACTTCCCCTCCACACCGGAATGAACAATACATCCACGCTCGTCTTCCCCTCCGCGTCCTTCTCCCAGCGGAACAGCCGCCACAGCCACGACGCCTTCCGGTAGCCGTCCTCCCGCGAATCCCACGTCACGCCGGGAAACACGTCCAGCGACACGTTCTTCCCCCGCCGCTCCCAATCCCACAGCTTCCACAGCACCCGCCGCCGCGCCCAATCCTCCTCCCCCGCCACCCCTTTTTGCCCGCTCCACCGGTACAGCAACCCCAGCACGTGGCCGCTCGACCGCCGCTCGTCCCCCGTCTTCGCCCCGCTCGCCGCGTCGAACGTCGCCTTCCGTTCCTCCCTGCCTTTCGCAACCAGCAGATTCCCCCATTCCCGCCTCCCCTCCATCACATACCGTTCCGCCTCTCTCTTCCCGTCCCAGCGCGCCCGCGTCCCCTCCCCGTCCACCCAATGCCCGTTCACATACGCCTCGCGGCCCGCCAGCGCCAACAGCCACCACCGCTCGTCCTTCCGCGACCATCCGTAGCCCGGCAACTCCGCCACCTCCACCCAGTTCGTTCCCAGCCGCAACCGCGACCGCTCCTCCGCCGCCCACGCGGCTTTCTTCTCCGCCCGCAGCGCCTCCGCCTGCGCCGCCAGCTCCGCCCGGCGCCCCGGCTCGATGGGCCGCAGCCCCTCCGGCAACCGCTCCCCGTCCAGCCACCCCCACCGCTCCGCGAAGTCCGCGTCCCGCTCCCGCCCCGCCAGCGGGAACACCCGCCAATACACGTTCGTCCCGCCCCTCCACTTCCAATTCCAGAGCCAGACCAGCGTCGAAAACTCGCCCTCCTCGGGGTTCGGCGCCCCGGCCGCCGCGTGCCAGTCGTACGCCGCCAGTACCCCCAGCAACGATGAAAAATGGGACTGCGTCAACTCCTTTGTGCCGTCTTCCCGGACGGCATGGGCCCTTTTGAGGTCATACACGGGAAACACCCACGACGCCGTCCGCCGGACGCCTTCCCCCGAATCCTTTGTTGCCCAATCCTTTGTTACCCCGCCGCCCACCATGCTCAGCAAGACACCCCACTCGTAAAACCCGGGTTCCGAATGTTCCAGCCACCCCAGCAGCCCCAGCCCGACGCCCAGGCTGTACGTCCCTTCCTTCGGATGGGACCCCCCCGAAAGCAACACCGGAACCGACCAATACCCGTTTGTCCCCCACCCGAACAGCGGCGTCGTGAACGTGTGGCGCGTCTTCAGCCACAGCGGCAGCAGCGCGTTGTACCCGTCCCCGTTCCAATACAGCGGAAACACCGCCTGGTACCCCTTCCCCTTCCGGTCCATCCCCCAATACACCGGGAACACGCGGTAATCCTTCCCCTTCGTGTCGAACTGCGCCAGCGGCCACAGCACGTTGAACTCGTCCCACTTCCCGCCCTCCCCGTCCTGCCGGAACTGCGAATACAGCGGGAACAGCGCGAAATGATCCTCCGAGAACGTCAGGATTGGCCACAGCACGCTCCCCACCGGCCTGTTCCAATACGCCAGCGGCCAGACGTTCACCCGGTCCGTCGCCCGTTCGCCCTCGCTCTTGCCCTCCGCCGCCTTGGCGGCCATCGCCGACGACGGCGCCGTCGTCTTGTAAAACGGCGTCGTCTTCCTCTGCGCCGTCGTGCACCCCGCCGCCGCCACGACTGCCAACACCGCCGCCACGATTTTCGACCATCTTGTCTGCATGCTTGTCTCTCCCGTCCTTTCGCATCCCATTCTGCCCCGTCCCCCCCGCTCCCGTCCAGCCCTTTTTTCCTTCGATTCCCCAAAAAAATGATCGCTTGACACCCCCGCCTCTCCCTGCTAAAGTAAACGCATGATTACGAAAACACCCCCCCCGAAAAAACGCGCCCCCCGCGCCGACGGCCTCGCCACCCGCGAAGCCATCCTCGCCGCCGCCGAAGCCGAATTCGCGGCCCGCGGCTACGCCGCCGCCTCGATCCGCGCCATCTGCCGCCGCGCCCGCGCCAACGCCGCCCTCGCCAACCGCTACTTCGGCACCAAGGAAAACCTCTACCGCCTCGTCGCCCGGCGCCTCTTCGGCGACCTCGGCGCCCCGATGTCCGCCCTCGCGCGGACCGTCACCGACGCCGCCTCCTGGCGCGCCGCCGTCGCGCACTGGATCGACGACTTCCTCTTCATGGCGCTCCCCACCGAAACCCCGCAACGCCGCTGCGCCGCCCTCTTCCGCCACGAGGTCTCCTCCCCCACGCGATTCCACGCCGAGTTCAAGGAGGCGTTCGGCAAGCCCGTCTACCTCGCCCTCCGCGACCTCCTCGCCATGGCCCTCCCCGGCCCGGCCGAACTCGACCTCTGGACCACGTCCGTCTGGTCGCAGGTCGCCGTCTACGCGCTGGCCGACGCCAAATGGCTCGACGTCTTCCGCCCCGCCGGCGCCGGCAACCGCGAATGGGCGGACAAAGTCCGCGACCACATCTGCGCCCAGCTTTTCCGCGCCCTCGAATACAAGGAATCCGCCCCCCAAAAGAAATGAGCCCGCCCATGGAAGCACAAATCGCCATCCTCGTCGCCCTCTCCCTCCTGCTCCTCCCCCTTCTCCTCCTCGTCGCCCTCCTCGTGAAGGTCTCCGACCTCTCCGCCTCCCTCCGCTCCCTCCACGCCCGCCTCGAGTTGCTCTCCCCCGCCCCGTCGCCCTCGCTGGGAGGGCCGCGCGCCCGCGCGACCGCCGCCCCTCCTCCCGCCGCCCCTCCCCGCCCCGTCCCCGTTTTGCAGGGCGGCCTCCGTGCCGCCCCTCCCGCCCCCCTTCTCCCCTCCCCGCCCGCCGCCCCCTCCCCCCTCTCCCTCTTCTTCTCTCACCTCGCCGACTGGCTCTGCGTCCGCGGTCCCTTCGCCCCCCGCGGCACCACCCGCGAATTCGCCGTCGCCACCCGCTGGCTCGTCCGCCTGGGCGTCGTCCTCGTGACGGGCGCCGCGGTCTACTTCGCGAAACTCTCCATCGACCGCGGCTGGATGGGCCCCGCGGGCCGCGTCGCGTCGATGGTCGCCCTCGGCGCCGCCGCCTGCATTGCGGGCGTCCGGCTGGCGAAGCGCACCCGCTACGCCCTCGTCGGTCACGCCCTGGCGGCCCTCGGCTCCGTCTCGCTCTACCTCGGCTTCGGCCTTGGCCACCGTTTCTTCGACCCGCCCGTGATCCCCTCCCCCGCCCTCGCCTTCGCGGCCCTCGCCCTCGTGACATTCCTCTCCGGCGCGATGTCCGTCGGCCTCTCCTCGCCGCCCATCGCGGTCATGGCCCTTGCCGGCGGCTACCTGGTCCCCTTCGTCGCCCCCTGCGACATCGGCTCGCCCCTCCCCCTCTGCCTCTACATGCTCCTCCTCAACGCCGGCGCCTTCGCCGCCGCCCGCGCCCGCCGCTGGCCCGCCCTCGACGCCCTCTCCGCCCTCCTCGCGGCCCTGGCGGCCTTCCACTGGTCCTTCCACAACCCCTCCGCCCCCGCCTCCTCGCAACTCGTCATGCTCGCCTTCCTCGCCGCCGCCCACGTCCTCTGCATGGCCGGCACCGCCTTCCCGGCGCCCTCCCAACCCCGCCGCAAGGCGGACACCGCCGCCGCCTGGGCCGGACTCCTCGCCGGCGCCTGCCTCCTCTTCGCCTGGGAAGCCTCCTGCCTCCGCGTCTCCTTCGCCTCCGAAGCCTCCGGAACCGTCTCCCTTTCCCTCTCCGCCGTCTACTTCGCCGCCACCCTCCTCTCCGCCGCGCGCCGCCGCCGCTCCGGCGACCCGGCCACGGACCTCCTCCTCTTCTTCGCCCTCGCCTACCTGGCCGTCACGCCTCCCATGTTCCTCGGCGCGGCATGGTGCTGCGTCACCTGGAGCCTCCTCGCCGCCGCCATGGCCTCCGCCGGACGCCGCACCGGCCGCCGCGTGTTCGGCCTCGTGGCCCTCCTGACCCTCGCCGCCGCCGCCATCGACGGCCTGGCCGTCGTCGCCCCCGACGCCTACTCCGCCCCCTCCGCCGCCACCCCCCTCGCCTACGCCCGCCTCCTCGCCCTCCGCGCCCTGCGCCTCTGGACCCTCCCCCTCGCCGGCGCCTGGATCTCCCGGCGCGTCCGCAAAAGCGGATGGCTCCTCCCCGCCGCCGCCGCCGTCGCCTTCCTCTTCTACTCCTGCGAAACCTGGCGCCTCGCCACCGCCTTCTTCCCCGCCTACCGCCACGGCGCCCTCACCCTCGCCTGGACCCTCGCCGCCTTCGCCGCCGTCACCCTCGGACTCCTCGCCGGCGCCCGCAAAACCCGCCTCGCCGCCCTCCTCCTCCTCGCCCTCTCCGCCCTGAAACTCCTCCTCCTCGACACCGCCCACCTCTCCACCCCCGCCCGTGCCGCCACCTTCGCCGCCCTCGGCCTCCTCTCCCTCCTCGGCGCCTCCCTCTACCTCCGCTTCAAACCCAAATTCGAAACCTCCCCATGACACTCCCCCCTTCCCCGTCCCGTCTTCTCCCCCCGCCCCTCCCCGCCCCGTCCCCGTTTGGCAGGGCGGTCTCCGTGCCGCCCTCCCCCCGTCCCGGTTGTCCCATCCGTCCCACCCGTCCCACCCCGAAAGCCCCCCTCCCATGAACCCTCCCGTCCTGCCCGTCCTGTGCGTCTTTTTCCCCCGCCATCTTTTCACTTTTCTCTTTTCACTTTTCACTGCGGCGCTCTGCGCCGCCTCCCCC
>JAFTAH010000157.1 GCA_017458625.1 Kiritimatiellia bacterium
GACGTCGGCATCGTGTGGCACTGGGGTGCCGGCGAGGACCCGGACCTCATCGCGATGGAAGGCCCGATTGACTCCGACGGCGATGGGCTCTCGGATGACTACGAACTCCGAATCGGCACCAACCCCCGCAACCCCGCCACCATCGCTGACAACGTGCGCGACAACGTCGGCGACGTCGCCGGCATGGGCGCCGACCTCTACGAGTCCTACTGCGGCTCCGTCCTTTCCACCGCCGCCCTCGGCGCGGCCGTCGCGGCCAGCACCGGCATCGACGGCCAGCAAGCCATCAACTACGTGACCGCCCCGATGGTCGTCGCCGGCATCGGCACCCTCTGCTCCATCATCGGCATGCTCTTCGTCCGCTGCAAGGACGACAACGCTTCCCAGAAGTCCCTCCTCCGCTCCCTCCTGACCGGCACCCTCGGCTCCTCCGTCCTCGTCCTCGCCGCGCTGGCGGTCCTCGCCAAGGTCGGCTACATCAGCTGGGGCATCTTCGGCAGCGTCATCGCGGGCCTTGCCGCCGGCGTCATCATCGGGCAGGCCACCGAATACTACACCAGCGACGAATACGCCCCCACCCGGGGCATCGCCGACCAGGCCGTCATGGGCCCGGCCACCACCATCATCGACGGACTCGCCACCGGCATGTATTCCGCCGGCATCCCCGTCATCACCATCTGCGTCGGCATTCTCGCCGCCTTCGGCTTCGCCGGCGGCTTCTCCAACGCTTCGCAGGGCCTCTACGGCATCGGCTTCGCCGCCGTCGGCATGCTCTCCACCCTCGGCATCACGCTGGCCACCGACGCCTACGGTCCCATCGCCGACAACGCCGGCGGCAACGCCGAAATGTCCGGCCTGCCCGAAACCGTCCGCACCCGCACGGATGCCCTCGACAGCCTCGGCAACACCACCGCCGCCACTGGCAAGGGTTTCGCCATCGGCTCTGCGGCCCTCACCGCCCTCGCGCTCCTCGCCAGCTACATGGAAGAGGCCAAGCTCTGGATCGGCCGCTTCGCGGGCGAAGCCGGCGGCACCCACATGGGCTTGGACGCCAGCGTTGCCAAGGAAGAGCTGAGCGTCTTCGTGAAGCACTTCGACCTCTCCGTCATGAACCCGCTCCTCCTCTGCGGGCTCTTCATCGGCGGCATGATGGCGTTCGTCTTCTGCGCCATGACCATGAAGGCCGTCGGACGTGCCGCCGGCCACATGGTCGAGGAAGTCCGCCGCCAGTTCAAGGAAATCCCGGGCATCATGGACGGCAAGGCCACCCCCGACTACGCCCGCTGCGTCGCCATCTCCACCGCCGGCGCCCAGCACGAGATGATCGTCCCCAGCCTGCTGGCGGTCGTCGTCCCCGTCATTGCCGGACTGATCCTCGGCGTCGAAGGCATCCTCGGCGTGCTCGCCGGCGGGCTCGTCTGCGGCTTCGTCCTCGCCACCATGCTCAACAACGCCGGCGGCGCCTGGGACAACGCCAAGAAGTACATCGAAAAGGGCGCCCACGGCGGCAAGAAGCTCCCCGACGGCTCCAAGAACCCCGTCCACGGCGCGGCCGTCATCGGCGACACCGTCGGCGACCCCTGCAAGGACACCTCCGGTCCGTCCCTGAACATCCTGATCAAGCTCATGAGCATGGTCTCGATCGTCTTCGCGCCGGTCGTCCTGAAGTTCTCCCCCGTCATCCAGCAGTGGCTCCACCTGGTCAAGTAGGCCACCTCTCCGCCAAGCAAGGCAATCGCCCCGGCAGTTCCCCCTGCCGGGGCGTTTTGTCCTTTTTGCCTCCTCGGCTGTCTTCCCAAACATGCTTCCATGGTCTGGAAAAATGCCGAAACAGAGTTCCATTGTCTGGAAGATGTCTCCGGTGATTTTTCGTAAAACATTGGCCTTTTTGCGCCTTTTCTTGCTCGGGGTGCGGGGCCGTCGCGCCCCTCCCTCCCGTCCCCTTGTTCCCTCCGCCCCCCCCTCCCTTCCCTGCCCGACTTACCATGCAAAGGGCCAGCCATTCCCTGCACCTTTTCCAGTCTCTTGACATGAACCATTTTTTCAATGTCGTGGGCGTAATTCTATCCGGTTTTTCGTCGCACACTCGCGACCAGGCCCGCCGCCGCAGATTCGAAGATTTCCTGTCCCTGCCGATGGTCCACGTGCCGTCCATCGGCCAGACAACGGCAGACTACTACGCCCTTGTCTTCCGCTCGCTGAAGGCCGCCGGCTTGCCCATCCCGGCCAACGACCTCTGGATTGCCGCGTCCGCGATGGAGAACGGAGCGCTACTTGTCACCCGCGACGCCCATTTCCGTGCCATCCAGAATCTCCGCTGCTGGTTTCCCCTGCGCTGATTCCCTCCCGCCCCGTCAAAGCGGCCAAAGTCGCGGAGTAAAACGTTTTTTGCTTGACGAATGGCGGGGCGGCGGATAGGTTTTCGCGCGTTGCCGGTGCCAGGCGCGTGCCTCCCCGGCGTTCAAGAGCCACAGAACTGGAGTACATCACAATGTCAATCAAAGTCGCCATCAACGGATTCGGCCGCATCGGTCGTCTTGCCTTCCGCCGTGCCTACGAAGAGGGCGTCGAAGTCGTCGCCATTAACGACCTGGTCGATGCCAAGACCCTCGCCTATCTTCTGAAGTATGACACCACCCATCGTACCTGGCACGCCGACGAGATCAGCGCCGACGACAGCAACATCATCTTCCAGGGCAAGAAGATTCCCGTCCTTGGCAAGGCCGATCCGCACGAGCTCAAGTGGGGCGAATACGGCGTGGACATCGTCCTCGAGTGCACGGGCCGCCTGAAGAGCCACGAGGATGGCGACGTCCATCTGGAAAACGGTGCCAAGGGCGTCATCATCTCCGCCCCCTCCTCCTCCAAGGACATCCCGACCTACGTCTTCGGCGTCAACAGCGACAAGCTGACCAAGGACCAGACCATCATCTCCGGCGCCAGCTGCACCACCAACTGCCTCGCCCCCGTCATGAAGGTCCTCCAGGACAAGTTCGGCGTCGTCGGCGGCATGATGACCACCATCCACGCCTACACGAATGACCAGAAGATCCTCGACCTCGCTGGCAAGAACCTCCGCCGCGGCCGTGCCGCCGCCGCCAACATCGTCCCGACCACCACCGGTGCCGCCAAGGCCATCGGCAAGGTCATCCCCGAGCTCAACGGCGTCATGAACGGCTGCGCCATCCGCGTGCCCGTCACGGACGGCTCGCTCTGCGACATCACCGTCTCCCTCAAGACGACCGTGACCGCCGAGGAAGTCAACGCCGCCATGAAGGAAGCCGCCGCCGGCGAACTCAAGGGCATCCTGGACTACACCGAGGACGAGATCGTCTCCAGCGACATCCTGGGCAGCACCTACGGCTCCATCTTCGACGCCACGCAGACGATGATCGTCGTCGACGCCGAAGGCAAGCAGCACGTCAAGGTCGTCGCCTGGTACGACAACGAAATGAGCTTCACCTGCCAGTACATCCGCCTGGCCAAGCTCTACGGCGAAATCCTCGGCTAACCGCACTCCCAAGCCGAAACAACGGCGACGGCCCTCCCCGGCCGCCGCCTTTTTTTGCCCCACCCTACCTCGCCGGACTGTGTCTCCCCTTCCCGAACCCGTCCGGATGCCGCGCACAGACCGCGGAAGTCATTGCCCGGATGCTCCCGAACTCCTGCCCGCAGAACCGGCACGTGTACGGTCCCGCCGTCCGTCCCTCGTAGGGGACATGCGCCCCCTTGCCAAACCCGTCCGGATGCTTCGGGCACGTCCCCAGCACCAGCGTCTTGATATGCTTCGCCCCCATCCCGCAATGCACGCAATAGAACTCCAGCCGCTCCAGCTCCCCCTCGAACGCCGCATGACGTCCCTTGGCGAATCCGGCCGGATGCTTCGGACACACATCCCGCACCAGCGCCTGCACGCTGTCCCGCTCCGCCCCGCAATACTTGCACACCGCCTTTTCCCCCGTCGCGGCCCACGCCACCCCTGCCGCCACCAGCCCCGCCAATCCCAGCCAAACCATCTTTCTCATCTTTTCACCTTTGTCCTGACGCCTATCTACACTAACTGCGCTCAGTCCTCAAACCACCGCTTCCGCTCTGCCATGACCTTTGTCCCCCTATACCCCACCCATCCCCCCGCCGCAAGCCCGAAAACACAAAAAGCCATGTCTGTTGCCATAAAATCCAGACATTCGCCCCCCCTTCCTTCCCTTTCCCTTGACACCCTTGCACTTCCTTGCCACTCGTCGGCCCCCTTCGTCCGCGCCGTGTCCATGGGGTCATCTTTGGCTGCAGCCCCGTCTCTCCTCCGTCCTTTGCCGCCAGTGCCTCCCGGGCCTCCTCATGCCCCTGGACGGCTGCCATGCGCTACCATAGGAGGGCCTTCTAACCAGTTCCGCCGCGCACCCGAAATGGCAACAGATCATTTTGAGCCGTGCTAGCCGTGGTCGGGGGAGGGAACGTTGGCGGCATGGCCATCGCTCCCCAGCAGGTCGGGACGGCGGGCGGCCGTGCGCAGCCGGGACTGGCGGGCACGCCACTCGGCAATCTTCACATGGTCGCCGCTGAGCAGAATCTCCGGGACGTCCATGCCCCGGAAGGAGACCGGCCGGGTGTATTGCGGGAACTCGAGCGCAGGCCCCGAGAAGGACTCGCTTTCGGCCGCATCCGGCCCCCCGCCCAGCGCGCCGGGTAGTAGCCGGACCACGGCATCGGTGACGATGGCGGCCGAGATGACGCCATTCGTCAGGACATAGTCGCCGATGGAGAGTTCCAGCGGTTCCAGCCCCACCCGGATGCGCTCGTCGAACCCCTCGTAGTGGCCGCAGATGAAAATCAGGTGGCTCAGCTGGGCCAGTTGCCGCGCGATGGGCTGGCAGAAAGGCTTCCCCTGCGGCGTCATCAGGATCAAGGTCGAGTCCGGCCGTCTGAGCGCCTCGACGGCCTTGAAGACGGGTTCCGGCTTCATCACCATGCCGGGGCCGCCGCCGTAGGGCCGGTCGTCCGTCGTGCGGTGAACCCCTTCCGCGTAGTCGCGCAGATCCACACACCGAATCTTTGCAAGCCCGGCCGCCTGGGCGCGCCCGAGAATGCTCTCGCCCAGGACGCCATCGAGCATCCGGGGAAAGATGGTGAGAATATCGATTTCCAGCGGCATGTCCGCCGCCTGTCGTCGCGGGCGCGGGCCTATTCGACGACTTCGAGCACGGCGCGGCGGCCCTGGCGGGCGGCGACGGTGCTCAGCAGGGTCCGGATGGCGCCGACGGTCTTGCCGGACTTGCCAATCACTTTGCCCACGTCTTCAGGATTGCAGCGCAGCTCGTACACGACGGTGCGCTCGCCTTCCACTTCGGTCACTTGCAGCTCTTCGGGATGGTCGACGAGGGACTTCGAGATGTATTCGATGAACTCTTTCATCATGGCCTTTCAGGTTGGGTCGGGATGGGGTTGGGGAACGGGATGGGGAAAGGGGCCGGAACGGAGGCGAATGGATATTCGCGCCCGACTCCGGGAGAACTCGCGTTCGGGGAGGTCTGGAAGAAGGAGGGGGAGAGGAAAGAAGCGGCGGGACTATGCCTTGCGGGCGCGCCGCATGAGGGAGACGACGGTCTCGCTGGGCTGGGCACCCTTCTTGATCCACTCGTCGGCCTTCGCCAGATCCAACTTGAAGCACACCTCGCCCTTCTTGGAGCGGACGGGGTCGTACCAGCCGAGTTCCTCGAGGAAGGAGCCGCCGTTGGCGGAGCGGACGTCCGCGGCGATGATGCGATAGAACGGGTCCTTGTTCGAGCCGATCTTGCGAAGACGAAGTTTGACTGCCATGATTTTTTGTTCCTTATCTTGACGTGTTCTGGAGGTGCCGCCCCGGGCGCGGCCATGCCAATGCGAATGGCCCGGGCTGTTTGAAACGCGCGCCCTTATACTCCATTCCCCCCGCCCCACGCAACCTTTTTCGCGTTGTTCCCGCGTTTTTCTTTGTCCTCCGTCCTGACGACCGGCTTCCGTACCCGCAAAAGGCCGCAATGTTTTATTGCGGGAAGGTGGCTGGCGGCGTAAAATGAACGGCACAGGACGAAACGGAATGACCACAGATGAGACAAGGACAGATGTGGCCGGCCAGGGCTTCTGGCGGCAGGCCTGGGGGGGGGCGCATGGTGCCTGGGGCTGGGGACGCTGGGCGTTGTTCCTGCTGGTAACGATAGGCTTGTGGTGGAAACCGTCAAGCGGCCTGACGGATGGTCTGCTGGTGGCGCTAGGGCTGACCGCGCTGGTCCGGCCGGGGCGGCTCTGGCGGGCCTGGGGGAATCCGGCAGGCGTGGCATTCCTGCTGCTCGCGGCATGGGCCGTGGGAAGCACGACATGGTCGCTCGATGCCTCCGATGTGGTACGGGACAGTCTCAAGCAACTCCCCCTGATGCTGGGCGTGCTGGGGCTGGGGGCCTGGCTGTGCGGCCATGGCGGGCTGGTGGTCCGGCGCGCCATCCTCGCCTCTGCGGCGGTCATCACCGTCCGCCTGGGCGTGGAGGCCATGCAGCTGGTCGGCATCTGCGGCTGGCGGCACCTGCTGGAGCTGGCCCGCTATATCGACACGTCGATTTTTCCCGATTGCGGCCATACCTACCTATATACGCACCCGAACGTCTCCAGCATGCTGGCCGGCATTGCGATGCTGGCTTTCTGTGCCTATCTGCCATCTTTTTGGCGGGCGCGTGCGACGGCTCGTGGTCGGACGGCAATCGTGCTCTCGGGACTGGCGATACTGGTGAACCTCGGCTTCATCGTGATGATGTGCTCTCGCGGCCCGCAGGTGGCGTTTGCGGCGGCGGTGCTGTTGCTGCCGGTTTTCTGGCTCCCGGGCTGGAAACTACGGGTGGCGGCGGTCGGGTTGGCGCTGGTGGCGGGAACAATCCTGGTGACAGGCGCGGCCAAGATCAATCCGCGTTTCGCGGACACCTCCACCATGCGGAATGCGAACTACCGGCTCGCCATCTGGCGTTTCGCAGGCGACCGCTGCATCCTGCGGCCCTGGACCGGCTACGGCTTTGGCAAGAAGGCCTTCCACCGCATGGTCTACGAACACCCGGACCTCCCCGCCCTTCCGATTCTGAAGACGGCCCAACGCATTCCCATCGAGTTTCCTCATGCACATTCCTACTGGCTGATGCTCGCGGCCCAGGGCGGCTACGTGGCCCTGGCGCTCGGCCTGCTGGCCTGGGGAGGCCTCGCCCTGGGCTTGCTGCTGGTGCTCCGCCGCCTCCCGCCTGTTTCCCTGGCCGCCCGCGCCACCCCGGCCCTCCTGTTGACGCTGCTGGCCATGATCGGCATATACGGGGTTGCGGACTACCCGGACTCGACCCTCCGCTTCGCCCAGTTCCTGATGATGGCGGCGGCCCTGGCCTGCATTGCGGACGCGGCGGACCGCCCTCTGGACGAAAAAACGCTGTCCGCGTCGCCTGGTTCTGCCTCTGGAGGTCCGGATGAAGCTTAGCGTCGTCACCACCGTCTACAATCGGCCCGAGCATTTCCGGCTGTTCCTGCACGCCCTGGCCCTGCAGTCGCGTCGCCCCGACGAAGTGGTCGTGGGCGACGATGGCTCGGACGCCCCCGTCGCCGCCCGCCTCGAAACGCTTCTCGCCACCTCGGGCTTTGCGGGCAAGGTCGTGCACCAGCCCAAGAATGGTTTCCGCGCTGCCGCCGCCCGCAACTTGGCCCTGCGGGAGGTCACCGGCGACTATGTGGTGTTTGCGGACTGCGACATCGCCCTCCTTCCGGACGCGCTGGCGCTTCACGAGAGCATCGGTGGTCCGGGCCACCTCCTCGCGGGCAATCGCGCCCTGCTTTCGAAAACGCAGACCGACGCCTTGTTCGCCGCCCCGGCCCCGGGCCCCGGCCCCGATGCCTTGGTTCGCGCCTACGGAGAAGCCGACCAGACCGAACTCCAAGAGGCCGCCCGCCTTTTCGCCCAGCACGTCCGCCGCCGCCGCTGGCATCTCGCCCGCCCCCACAAGCCCAAGCTGCTCGGGTGCCATTTCTCGTTGACCATGGCCGACATCCGTCGCGTCAACGGCTTCGACGAAAACTTTGTCGGCTGGGGCTACGAGGATGACGACTTCGCCCGCCGTCTCTACAAGGTCGGCATCCGTCCTGTCAGCGTCATCGAGTCCGCCCACGCCCTTCATCTCTGGCATCCATCCCTCGCCCCGGTCGATGGCGGACGCCACCGCGACCGGGCCAACCGCGCCTACTTCCGCCGCTGGTTCGTTCCCGCCTACTGCCGCAATGGCCTGCAGAAAACTACCCCGGAGTCCTTGTTATGATGGATTGGTCCGAGCAAACCCGCATCGTCGTCACCACTTCCCGCGGCTGCGAACACGCCCTGGCCATCGAACTGGCCGCCCTCGGCTTCGCGCCGCTCCCCCCCGACCACCCCGAGGCGCCCCGCTTCGACGCCGTCGCCCTCGACGGCAACCTCCGGGACGCCATGCGCATCAATCTCTACTCGCGCATCGGCCATCGCGTCTTCTTCGAGCTAGCCGCCTTCGAGGCCCGCTCCGCCGACGAGCTCTACGCCCAGACCTTCGACCTGCCCTGGGAGCTCTATCTCCGCCACGACCGCCCCTTCCGCTGGACCTCCTCCGTGGCCGACGTCCCCGGTATGCGCGATCCCCGCTTCGCCGCCCTCCGTTGCAAGGACGCCGTTGCCGACCGCTTTGTCGACCGCCTGGGCCGCCGCCCCGACTCCCAGCGCCAGGCCGATGGGGCCGCCTGCCTCCACGTCCACTGGCGTCGCACCGAGGTCCACCTCTACCTCGACACCACCGGCCGCCCGCTCTCCATGCGCGGCTACCGCCTCAATTCCTGGCTTGCCCCCGTCCGCGAAACCCTCGCCGCCGCCATCCTCGTCGAGGCCGGCTTCGACCCGCTCCGCCGCCGCGACGCCCTCCTCGCCCCCATGTGCGGCTCCGGCACCTTCGCCATCGAGGCCGCCCTCATGGCCCAGAATCGCGCGTCCGGGCTCCTTCGCGAACCCGACTCCTTCGCCTTCGTCCACCTCGCCGACGCCCCTCTCGATGTCTGGAACGACCTCCGCAACGAGGCAACGGCCGCCGTCCGCTTCGCCCCTTCCGCCTGGATTCGGGCCACCGACATCGAACCCGATGCCATCACCTGCACCCTCGCCAACGCCCGCCGCGCCGGTGTCGACCGCCTCATCTACGCCCGTCCCTGCGACTTCCGCCTCTCCGCCCTGCCCACCCCGCCTGCCCTTGTCGTCCTCAATCCTCCCTACGGCCAGCGCGTCGGCTCCCGCCGCGCCCTCCCGCGCCTCTATCGCGCCCTCGGCGACTGGCTCCAGTTCAGTTGCGCCAATTTCCGCACCGCCCTCCTCCTTGCCGACCCCGCCCTCGCCGACGCCCTCACCCTCCGCCCGCCTTCCCGCCAGCTCCCCCTCGCCAACGGCCCCATCGACTGCCGTCTCCTCCTCTACGATCCGCACGAATACGCTCCCATCCCGCAGGAAACGCAGGAGAATCCAGCACCGGAGGAAGCCCCGCAAGCTGCCGCCACCCCGGTTTCCCCCGCTCCCTCGACTGCCACCCCTGCGGCCGACCCCACCCCGTAAACCGCCATGCCGACGCGCCTCTCTACCCCGCTGGCCCCGCCGCCGCTCCCCCCAGAGGATTGGTCCCTGTCCGGCACCCTCGTCTCCATTCCCGTCCCTGCCACGGCCACCCGCCACTGGCACTTGGACGGCTTCTACCGCCCCGCCCCCCGCGCCCGGTTCCGGTCCCGGACACCCGCCCTCTCCTCCCCCCCGCTCCTCGTCTTCATCCACGGCATGGGCAGCAACTTCTATCGCTCCCGCCTCAAGAAGGCCTTTCTCCAAATCGCTCCCCGCGCCGGCTTCCCCATCCTTTCCGTGAACAACTCCGGAGCCGACGCCGACACCTTCGACGAGCATTTCCTCGACTGCCTCCACGACCTCGATGCCATCCGCGACTGGGCTCACCGCCGCGGCCATGACCGCATCGTCTGGATCGGACACTCCACCGGTTGCCAGAAGGCGACCGTCTGGGAGGCCCGCCGCCACTCCCCCGCCACGACCGCCGTGGTGCTACTGGCCCCCGCCGACGACAACGCCATCCTCCTCCGCGATCTCGGGCCCGCCCGCATGGCGAAAAAAATCGCCTGGGCCCGCCGCCAGATCGCCCTCGGCAACCCCACGGCCCCGTTCGAGCACGGCTACGAACGTTTTTCCGCCCGCCGTTTCCTATCCGTCGCCGACCCCGTCCGCCCCGAGGCCGCCGCCTTCCGCTACGCCGGACGCCTGACCGCCTTCCGCCGCCTCCGCTGTCCCGTCCTGGCCGCCTTTGGCGCCAACGAGGAATTTGCCGCCCTCGCCCCCGAGGCGATGCTCCATCAGCTCGGCCGCGCCACCCGGTCCCGCCATTTCACCAGCCTGCTCATCCCCGACACCGGCCATTCCTTCCGCGAAGCCGAAGCCGCTGTTGCCACCCAAGTCTGCGACTGGCTCCGCGCCGTCCTCGCCTCCGCCCCATGAGAATCACCGGCGGCCAACACGGCGGACGCCTCCTCCACGCGCCTGCCACGGGACTTCGCCCGACCCAGGACCGCGTCCGCGCCGCCCTCTACTCCGCCCTGGCGCCCGTCGTGCCCGGAGCCCACGTCCTCGACCTCTTCGCTGGCACCGGCGCCCTGGGCCTCGAGGCCTGGTCCCGGGGTGCCGCCGCCGTCGACTTCGTCGAGTCCGCCCCGGCCACTCTTCGTGTCCTCCACGCCAACTGTGCCGCGCTCCGGCTACGTTCGGGCACCTCCCGGATTCTGGGCGCCGACGTCTTCCGCGTGCTGGCCGCCCCGCCCCGACTGCCTGCCGCCCCCTACGACATCGTCCTGGCCGACCCCCCCTACGAACTCGCCCGCCGCCACGCCTACCTTCCCCGTCTCGCCGAACTCCTGCTCCAAAACAACTGGCTTCCCGCCCTCCCGACGCCTTCCTTCTTCGTCTTCGAGACCGACGACCCGACGCCTCCGCCCCCGCTTCCCTCTTTCCAGCTCATCTTCCATCGCACCTACGGCACCACCCGTCTCCTCATCTTCCGCCGCCAACCCCCCGCTGCCCTCGCTCCTTCTCCTTCCCCCGCGTAGCCAGTCTTCGCTGCTTCGCATTCCACGGCGCGCAACGCTCGCGCAACTCCACGCAACTCGGGCGCATCTGCGGAATTCGCCCGGTTGATCTGAGAGGGGCAGGGGAGGAGGGAGTCAGGTTTTCGGCTTGACGGTGCTGCCCCCCGCATTTTCTCCTTGAGACCTCCCTCCTGCGGTCTGCTAGACTCGCCACGTATGTCCGCTGTCCTGTCTCAGACCTCTCCCCATCTTTTCCGCCCAGGTCGCCTGCCGCCCTGGTTTCGTCGGCCCCTGCCCGCCGGGGGCCGTGACATCGCCACCGACCATGCGCTGAAGGCCTGCTCGGTCGAGACCGTCTGCCGCGAGGCCCGCTGTCCCAATCGTGGCAAATGCTTTTCGGAGGGGGCTGCGGCCTTTCTCGTGCTGGGCACCCTTTGCACCCGTGCCTGCCGCTTTTGCGCCATCGACCACGCCACGTCTGCCCAGCATCCGCTTCCCCCCGACCCGTCCGAGCCCGTCCGCCTGGCTACCGCCGCCGCCCGCCTCGGCCTGCGCCATGTCGTCATCACCTCCGTCACGCGCGACGACCTCCCTGATGGTGGCGCCGCCCACTTTGCCGCTATTCTCCGTGCCCTGCATCAAGCCCTCCCCACCGCCACCACCGAGGTGCTTGTTCCCGACTTCCAAGGTTCCGCCGCCGCCCTCCAGGCCGTTCTGGATGCCGCCCCCACCATTCTTAACCATAATCTCGAAACCACCCGCGCCCTGCATCCTGCCGTCCGTCCCCAGGCTCGCTACGACCGCTCCCTGGAGCTCCTCGCCCGGGCCGCCGCCGCCGGCTTCCCGGCCAAGTCGGGCCTCATGCTGGGCCTCGGCGAATCTCCCGCCGACCTCCGCCAGACCCTCCGCGACCTCCGCGCCGCCGGCGTCACCCTGCTCACCCTCGGCCAGTACCTCCCCCCCTCTTCGCGCCATTATCCCCTGGCCTGCTACGTTCCTCCCGAGGAGTTCGATGCCTGGCGCGACGAGGCCCTCGCCCTCGGCTTCGCCTCTGTCGCCGCCGGGCCCTTTGTCCGTTCCTCCTACCACGCCGCCGACTTGCTCCAGGTCCCGGTCCGCCCCATCCCCATCCCCGCCGCCGCCTCCAACCCCGGTACGCCATGAAAACACGCCTCCTGCCTCTTTTCGCCTGTTTCCTGCTCGCCCTCCTCTCCGTCCATGTCCCTGCCCCTGCCGCCACTCGTGCCCCGGTCGGCCGCATCTACGGCAAGATCCAGGTCGTCAACTCCTTCCCCGACTACAGAGTCCAGGTCGTGAGGAGCTTCCCCGACCTCCGCGTCCAGGTCGTCGACTCCTTCCCCGACAAGCCGGGCCGCTGGCAGTTCGTCAACAGCTTCCCCGACTATACCATCCAATTCGTCGACTCCTTCCCCGACTTCACGGTGCAGTTCGTCGACTCCTTCCCCGGCGTCCCCTAGGGGTGTGAGCAAAAAGTGTGAGGTGCGGGCGATTGCCCTGGGGGCGCGGGCGGCCCGCCCGCGATGTTCCCTGGGAAGCCCCCTTGGTAAACCGTTCTCCCGCCTTCCTTTGGCTTTTCGCGGGCGGGACGCCCGCGC
>JAFTAH010000158.1 GCA_017458625.1 Kiritimatiellia bacterium
AATTCCTTGTCCAAACTTGCCCTGATGTTCCCCCACGTCGTTGCCGGATTTCGACGCAGGAAACTGCGCCTTCAATCCGGCGCCTCGTCGGGAAACACCATGCCGTCGTTTGAACAAGTTTTTATCATCCAGGACACTAGGTGAGGGTGTCGAGGACGGGGAGGGTGAAGGCCCAGAGGCCAGTGAGCTTGCCGACGCGATCGCGGAGGGCCTGGAGGTCGGCGAAGGCGGCGGCGATGGAGGCGTCATCGGCGACGACGAGGAGGGAGGCGTTGGCGCCGGGCCAGACGGAGTTGTCGAGGCGGGGGCCGGAGTTGGGGCCGACCCCCGTCAGCCGGGGCCAGCGGGTGTAGGCGGTGAGGCCGTGGCGGGCGAGGAGGGCGACGAGTTCGGCGTCGAGGACGATGTCGTATTGGATGCAGAGGGCTTTCATGGGGACTTGCAGTTCACGGATCTACAGGCGGGTTGAAGGGTTGAAGAGTTGAAAGGTTGGAGAGGGGCGACTTGCAGGGGAGAGAAAACGTGTTTCCATTATATGGAAGTGGGGGTTCAAGGGTGGTCGTCGCGGTGGTGGAAGAGGGAGTAGAGGACGGGGACGAGGACGAGGGTGACGAGCATGGCGAAGAGGAGTCCGCCGGCGATGGTGGCCCCCATGGGCTTCCACATGGCCGCGCCTTCGCCGGTGGAGAAGACCATCGGGGACATGCCCGCGACGGTGGAGAGGGTGGTGATGAGGACGGGGCGGAGGCGGGAGCGTCCGGCGTCTTCGATGGCGCGGCGGAGGGGGAGTCCGCGGGCGCGGAGGAGGTTGGTGTAGTCGACCAGCACGATGGCGTTGTTGACGACGATGCCGACGAGCATGATCATGCCGATGAGGGACATGATGGAGATGGTGAGCCGGAGGAGGAGGAGCGCCAGGGCGACGCCGGTGATGGCGAAGGGGATGGCCAGCATGATGAGGAAGGGGTCGAGGAGGGATTCGAACTGGGAGGCCATGACCATGTAGACGAGAATGATGCCGAGGACGAGCATGAGGAGCATCTCGGAGAAGGTGTCGGCCTGGTCCTCGGCAGTGCCGCCGAAGTGGACGCCGACGCCGGAAGGGAGGGCGACATGCTCGGAGATGGCACGGCGGAGGTCGGAGACGACTTCGCCGGAGGAGCGTCCGAAGACGTCGGCCTCGACCTTGATCATGCGTTCCTGGTTCTTGCGATCGATGGAAAGGGGGCCGAGGGAGTCGATGACGTCGGCGACGGAGTCGAGGCGGACGCGGTGGCCGTCGGTGGCCGTGATCTCGGAGCGGGCGAGGTCGGCGAAGGTGCGGCGGTGGGGTTCGTCGAGGCGGAGGAGGATGTCGTATTCGTCGTCGTCCTCACGGAACTTGGTGGCCGTGGTGCCGTAGAAAAGGGTGCGGAGGGAGGAGGCGACCTGGGAGACGTTAAGACCGTGGGCGGCGGCCTTGACGCGGTCAATGGCGACGTGGATCTCGGGACGGGCCTTTTCGCGGGAGACGTTGACGTCGACGGCTCCGGGAGTGACGCGGACGATGTCGGCGATCTGGTCGGCGACGGTCTGGAGGATTTCGAGGTCGAAGCCGGTGACTTCGATGGAGATGGGCTTTGCGCTGCCGCCGGGACCGCGGCCGGAGGCGGAGACGGAGGCCTTGACGACCTCGGGCCATTGGGTGATGCGGTCGACGGTGGCGCGTCCGATCGCCTTGGCGGTGAGGTGGCGCTTTTTCTGGGAGACGAGGCGGAGCTGGATCTGGCCCATGTGGGAGCCTTCGGAAGAGCCGAAGCCGCCGGAAGAGCCGGCGCGGAGGCCGTGGGAGAGGACGATGTCGCCGTCCTTGGCGGCCTCCTCGAGGGCGACGTCGAGGGCCCGGCGGCAGGTGTCGAGGGTTTCCTCGACGCGGGTGCCGACGGCGAGTTCGATGGGGATCTGGAGGCGGTCGGAGTCGTCCTCGGGGGCGTATTCGGAGCCGATGGTGGCGAAGAGGGCGACGCCGCCGCCGAGGAGGAGGAGGGCGAGGAGAATGACCAGCCAGCGGATGCGGAGGGCGGCGTGGAGGAGGCGGGCGTAGGCGTCGTCGGCGCGGGAGAAGAGGCGTTCGCCGGCGTCCTTGAGGCGCAGGGCCCAGGAGGAGCTGCGGGCGGTGCGGGTCTCGCGGGAGAGGAGGAGCTTGGAAGCGAGCATGGGGGTCAGCCAGAGCGCGCAGACCATGGAGGCGACGAGGGTGGCCGTGATGAGCCCGCCGAGCTGCTTGAACATGATGCCGGCCTCGCCAGTCATGAAGACGAGGGGCAGGAAGACGACGATGGTGGTGAGGGTGGACGCCATGATGGCGGTCATGACCTCCTGGGCGCCGAACATGGCGGCCTCGCGGGGGGCGACGCCGCGGTCGACCTTCTTGGAGATGTTCTCGAGGACTACGACGGCGTTGTCGACGACCATGCCGATGGCGACGGCGAGGGAGGACATGGAGATGATGTTGATGGTCCAGCCCATGACGTAGAGGAAGATGATGGCAGCGATGAGGGAGAAGGGGATGGTGAGCGCGATGATGAGCGCGGAGCGGAAGGAGCGGAGGAAGACCCAGGTGACGAGGACGACGAAGAGCAGGCCCCAGTAGACGGTGGAGGTGACGTTGGAGATGGAGCGGACGATGTCGGTGGAGGTGTCGGCGAGCAGGATGACTTCGATGTCGCGGGGGAGCGTGGGGCGGATGCGCTCGAGCTCGGCGGTGACGGCGGTGGCGACGGATACGGTGTTGGCGCCGGAGCGCTTCTGGACCATCATGCGCATGCCGTCGCGGAAGTTGGTCTCGGAGAGGGCGGTCTTCTCCTCGAAGCCGTCCTCGACGCGGGCGACGTCGCGGAGATAGAGGTAGCGGCCGTCGGCGGCGCGGAGCACGACGGACTCGAGCTCGGCCGGGTCGGTGAACTCGCCGGGGACGCGGATGGTGTAGTCGAGGGTTCCGACCTTGAGGTTGCCGGCGGGGAGGGTGACGTTTTCGGAAGCGAGGGTGGCGGCGACGTCGGACAGGGAGAGGCCGTAGGCGGTGAGGCGGGCGGGGTCGAGGAAGACGTGGATTTCGCGCTGGAAGCCGCCGAAGACGGTGACGGTGCCGACGCCGGGCAGGCGCTTGATCGGGTCGCAGAGCTCGCGGTCGACGATGTCGTAGAGGTCCTCGATGGACTCGGTGGCGGTGATGCCGTAGAACTGGATGGGGATCTGCGAGGTGTTGAACTTCATCAGGCGGGGCTCGTCCGCGTCGTCGGGGAGGTCGTCCTTGATGCGGTCGAGGTTGGACCGCATGTCGTTGGAGGCCTCGTCGAGGTTGGTGCCCCAGATGAACTCGCAGGTCACGGTCGAGACGCCCTCCTTGGTGGTGGAGGTCATCTCCTTGAGGTTGTTGACCGAGCCGAGGGCGCGCTCGATGACCTTCGTGACTTTGGTCTCGACGTCCTCGGTGGAGGAGCCGGACCAGGTGGTGACAACCGTGACCATCGGATTGTCGATCTCCGGCAGGAAGTCGACGGAGAGCCGCGAGAACATGACGCCGCCAATGATGAGGACGGCAAGGAAGAACATGAGGGTGGTGACAGGCTTGCGGACGCCAAGTTCGGGAAAATTCATGAGGCTGGGCTCCTAGGGGGGCTTGGGGCGCGGGGAAGGTGCGCGGGAAGCATAGGAAGCGTACAGGAACCCCGCCAATCCGCAAGCCAAAACGCGGCTCAAAAATGCGAGAGACGGGCCTTCCAAGCGCAACCGAGTGTCCTGGGCGCGGGGAAACGCAGGGAAGCTGGGCGGGAGGTAGCAGGGCCGGCCAAACAAATAGCCTGTCCCTTAGTTTGGAGTTTGGAAACGGGAGGGGGGGAGATGGGGTAGGGGGCTAGAGCAGTTTGCGAAAAGGTGTGGCCGGAAGGTCCGGGGGTGCGACATCCTGTCGCGCCCCAATTGCTTGCGCGGCTGGAAGCCGCACCTCCGGAAGTCTCTCGCCAAATGGCTACAGTATTTCGAAAACAGCTCTAGGGAGGAGGCATTTCGGCGAGGAAGGGGAGGGTGCGGTAGTGTTCGTTGTAGTCGAGGCCGTAGCCGACCACCCAGACGTCGGGGATGGTGAAGCCCAGATAGTCGATTTTGACGGGCACAACGTGACGCGCGGGCTTGTCGAGGAGAACAGCCGTGCGTACCGACAGGGGATGGCGCTGGGCGAAGGTCCGGACGAGGAAGTCGAGGGTGTAGCCGGAGTCGAGGATGTCCTCGACGATGAGGACATGCTTGCCTTCCATGTTCTGGCGGGTGTCCATCAGGAGGCGCACGTTGCCGCTGGTCTGGTCCCCCTGGTAGGAGGACAGGGCGATGAAGTCGGTGACATGGGGAATCGTCAGGGCGCGCGTGAGGTCGGACATGAAGATGAAGGCCCCCTTGAGGACGCCGACGACGAGGAGAGGGCCCTTGTCGGCGAAGTCCAGGTCGATCTGGTGGCCCAGCTCGAGGACGCGGGCGTGGAGGGTGGGTTCGTCGAGGAGGATACGCGAGAGGTCGGGCGGGAGAGGGCGAGAGGCAGGGGCGGGTTGGCTGGTGGCGGCTGTTTCCATGGTAGACCTCGTGGGTGGGGTGGATGGGGTTAGGCGGTTGGCTCCGAGGTTGGCGCGGGAGGGGTGGACGACAGCAGGCGAATGGCAGTGGCGGCGGCGAGGGTGGCTTCGGCGAGGGTGCAGGGGGCGTAGGAGCCCATGGGGGAGCGGAGGCGACCGCGACCGGCCAGGAAGTCGTCGTCGGAGGGAGGCGGGGCACCGGGGGACAGTGGCTGGGGCAGCTCGACGGAGAAGACCGCGAGGACGTGGTTATGGGCGATGCGGTGGCGGAGGCGTTTGCGGAGGAGCCGGGCCAGAGGGCAGGTGTGGGTGTGGTCAAGCAGGGCGATGCGGAAGGCCATCGGGTCGAGCTTGCGGGCGGCGCCAAGGCAGGAGAGGATGTGGGGGATGCCGGCGGTTTCGGCGGCCAGCAGGAGCTCGGTCTTGGGGTTCAGGGAGTCGATGGCGTCCACCAGCAGCTCCGGGGCGGCCTGGGCGAGGAGGGGGGCGGCGGTTTCGGCGTTGATGAAGACGGGATGGAGGACGAGGTTGAGGTCGGGCGCGATGTCCAGCAGGCGGTCGCGGGCCGCCTCGAGCTTGGGCCGGTCGAGGGTGGAGGCGGTGGCGAAGGGATGTCGGTTGAGATTGCTGGCGCGGAGGAGGTCGAAGTCGGCGAGGTGCAGGTTCCGGCAGCCGCTGCGGACGAGCGTTTCGGCTACGGCCGCGCCGACGCCGCCGACGCCTGCGACGAGGATGCGGGCGGTGGCGAGCCGCTGCATGGCGTCAGCACCGAGCAATAGTTCCGCGCGACTGGTGGCTTCCGGGATAGGAGCGGAAGAAGGCGGGGGGCGGGAGGCCGGGGGCGTGACTGGGAGCGGGGCTGGGGACGCGTTCATCGCGAGGGCGGACTATAGTATGCCCAGAGGGCTAGGGCAAGACCGGGAGGAGGATGGCGAAGGCGGAGGCGGGGGGGCGAGGGGGGCAAAGGACGGGGAAGGGCCCCGCCCCCCCCCGGGAAGCGAGGAGAAGGGCAGCAAGGCCAATGTTTGACGTAAAATCACAGAAGATTTGGGGCGGAAGGAGGGGGTGCAGGAGGGGCACCTCTGCGCTCCGGGAAGGGGCTTGAGGGGGGAAGAGGCCGGGCCGCAAGCGACCCGAACCCGGACGGGGGGTGGGGGTGGGGAGGGGGGGGCTAGCCTTGCGTGTGGGCGTGCCGGGCGAAGACATGGCGGGGATCGGCGAGGAGCACCGCGACCAGCCAGATCACGAGGCCGAAGGCGACGACGGAGACGCCCAGGAAGGCATCGTTGAGCATGTCGGTGCCGGCGGGGGTGAAGTATTCGGCGCCGATTTCGCGGTATTCCATGATGGCATCGACGAGCCACATGAGGGAGGCACCCCAGAACATGAGGGAGAGGAAGCCGAGGCGGAGTTCGCCGCGGGCAGGGGTGAGGTACCAGACGACGGAGGCGACGATGGCGGCGAAGGTGCAGATGAGGAGGGTCATGGGAAAACCTTGCGGGGTGTGGGGGAGGGGACGCGCTACTTGGCAGGGGCGGGGACGGCCTCGCGGCGGGAGAGCACCGCGGAGACGACGAGCATGGCGGCCCAGACGGCGGTGACGAGCAGGGCCATGGCGACGCCGTTGGTGGCCATTTCGTGGAGCATTTCCTGGGCGTCCTCGGGGTTGGCGGCGGCGGTCAGGAAGGGGAACCAGGGCACGACTTCGCCATGCCAGACGTGTTCGAAGGCGAGCAGGGCGCTGCCGCCCCAGAGCAGCTTGTTGAGCCAGCCCAGCTTCTGCGAGAAGGGGATGGGGGAGGATGCGGTGTCCGCGGCGGTGGCTCCGCTGGCGCGGGACAGCTCGCGCTTGTGGACGAGGTACTGGACGGCGGTAGTCACCACCGCTTCTGTGACGGGGACGAGGAAACAAGCCATTTTCTACTCCTGGGATGAGGTGTGGGAGGGACGCCGCGCAAGACGGGCCCACATGCGGTTCCATCCTACACGAAAGGGCCGGTGGTGCAAGCGATTTTTGATGTTGTCAGGCAAGAGGGCGAAGCGTATGCTTTGCACGTTTTGCAAATCAACATGGACAAAGGATGGCGTTTCGTATGGCGAATGACAGCAATTCCAATCTTCTAACCGTTTCCGGGGTCGTGACGAAGGTCCTGCCGGCGACGATGTACCGCGTGCGGCTGGAAAACGGCCACGAGATTCTGGGCCACATCTCAGGGAAGATGCGCCGCCATTTCATCAAGATCACCACGGGCGACAAGGTGACGCTCGAGATTTCGCCCACCGACCTCACGAAGGGCCGCATCACCTTCCGCGAGCGGAACTAGGGCGGGCTTTTTTGGGGCGGCGCTTGGACGGGACTCCCTTGTGCGCGTTTGCTGACTTATCATCCTAGTTATCTTTTCAGGAGACCTTCGCCATGGCCCTTGACACCGGTTCCGCCAGCTTTCGCATGATCGAGCTGCCCCGCAAGCTGCCCGTCGACTGGGGACATCGCTTTGCCGCGCGTGCGGCCGGGGCGCTGGAAGGGGTGACCGACGAGGAATCGGTCGGGTGGGTCACCTCGCGCCACCTGCTGGATGTGGCCATCAGCGAGGAGAGCGCGATGGTAGGCGGCTACATTCATCTGGTGCTGCGCATTGCGCAACGCAAGGTGCCGGCGACGCTGCTGCGGGCGGAGTGCAAGCTGGAGGAGCTGGCGGTCATGGCGGCCGATGGCAAGCATTTTCTCAAGGCAAAGGATCGCGCGGAGATACGCCAGTCGGTCGTCGAACGGCTGCTGCCGAACATGCCGCCGCAGCTGAAGGCGATTCCAATCGTGATGGCACCGGACGAGACGTATCTGTTCGCGGGGGCGACATCGGAGAAGCAGACCGACCAGGTAGTCGCGCTGCTGGCGTCCACGCTGGGCATGGCGCCCGAGCCGTCGGATCCTGGGGTGCTGGCGGCGCTGGTGCGTCCGGGCACCGAGGTCGAGGATCTCGTCGGCCTCTCGTTTTCCCCCGAGATGCCCGAGGCCGAGATGGAGCCGGCGCCGGGGCGCGAATTCCTGACCTGGCTGTGGTTTGTCGCCGACACGCACAACGGCTCGCTGACACTCGCCGACGGGCGCGAGCTGGGCGTGCTGCTGGAGGGGCCGCTCACGTTCATCAACGAGGGCGAGGGGGCCTACGTGACGAGTCTGCGCAAGGGGATGCCCGAGACCTCGCTGGAGGCCAAGTCCTGCCTGCTGGCGGGCAAGAAGCTGTCGTCGGCCAAGCTGACGTTTGCTCTGGACGACGAGCATATCTGGTCGTTCCAGGCCGATGGCGACTTGTTCTCGTTCCGGGGCATGAAGTTGCCCAAGGGGGAAGGGGCCGACCCCATCGGCCGCTTCCAGGATCGCATGGCCGCCTTTGCCGACTGGCGCGCGATCTGGCTCGACCTCTATGGGCAGTTCCTCGACCGGCGGACGAATGCCGCCGCCTGGCGCAAAGAGGTGAAGAAGCTCCGCGAATGGGTTGCCGGCCGTCCGGCCCGCCGCTGAAACGATGTGAGCAATGAAAAAGCTCCACTTTTCCGATACTCTCTCCTCCTTCTGGACGGCGGCGAAGACGTTGGCGGCGACGCGCTCGTTCCGGTTTGCCCTGGCCGTGGTTCTGTGCCTGCTGGCGACGGGCATGGGGATTGGCGTCCGCCGGGCCGTCCTGAATGCGCAGCGGCCGTCCGCCACCGCCGAGGTTGCCGCGCCGGCGTTGCCTTTCACGCTGGAGTCGGCGCTGGCCTTCCGGCGCGTGGTTCAGTGCTATCGCGACGGGGCGTTGCCCGCGCACGATGCCACCATCGAATACCCGGTCGGGATTGATCCGGTGGCCAACGACACGGCGGGGGCGGCACCGGTCTATGCCTTTTTCGCGCGGCATTGGCCCGGTGCGCGCATTCCGCTGGAGGAACGACTCCGCTGGCTGTCGCTGCTCTGGTGGGCGTTGTCGTTTCCGGCGCTCTATCTCGCCGTCCGCATCGCCACGCGTGGCTCCGATGCTGCCGCCGCGATGGCGACCGCGCTCTATGCGGTGGCGCTGGCGGCCGTCGCCCGGACGACCGGGCAGGAGCTCTCCCACGAGAATGACGCTTGGCCCCTGCTCCTGTCCCACGTGGCCTGCTGGCTGACAGCCTCGATGCCGCATCGGCCGCTGCGCTGGCGGGCCATCTGGGGGAGTCTGGGGGCTGTGGCGCTGGCGGCGGCGCTGTGCCTCTGGGATCTCGTCCAGTACTACCTGGGGGCGGTGGCGTTGTTTGCGGCGCTACGGGCGCTGGTCGGGCGGCTGCCGAAGCGCGAGGCGTGGGCGTTCCATCTGCCGTTGCTGGCGGCGGTGCTGCTGGTTTCCGTGCTGGACCCCTATCACCGCGCCCACCATCTGCTCTTCTCGCCGCTCGTGGCGCTGATGCTGGCCACGCCGCTCTCCACGTTTGTCCATTCGCGGCCTGCGCCGCCGCTGCACGCGGCCGCGCCGGACGCCGCGCCGCGCCATCGCACCTTCCTGTTCCGGCTGGGCATTCTGGCGCTGCTCCCGGCGTTGGCGGCCCTGATTAGCCTGCTCTTCTTCCGCGCCGAGGCGTACGGGCACTTCTTCTCCTTGTTCGTGGCCAAGCTGCGGTTCCTGAATGTCCGCCCGCTCGATCCCGCCCGCCTGACGTTCAACCAGCGCATCCTCTGGACGCCGGCGCTCAACTCCACCGATTCCCTGCTGCTGTTCACGTGGTTCCCGGCGCTCCTGGTGCCCTCCACGCTGGCGGCGGTGCTGGCCTTCTGGCCGCGTGCCGCGCGCTTCCTCTTCGACGTTCCGCCGCCTCCCCCGCGCGACCTCGCCGACACGCTGAAGACGGCCGCTCCGCTGTTCGTGTTCCTGGGACCGCTCACCCCGACCTTCCTGGCCTCTTTCCATCTCCTGAACCTCCTCGCGACGCTCCTCTTCTTCCGCTTCCACATCTTCCTGGCGCTGACGGCCTGCATCCTGACGGCGCTGTTGCTGCGCCGGATTGCGGCTCCGGGCCCGTGGCGGGGCGTGCGCACGCTGGTCGCCGTGCTGCTGTTCGCCCTGGTGTTCCTGGCCGAGGCCTCGCAGACGCTGACGGATTCCCGGCGGTGGGGCCACCAGAATCCCTATCTCAAGGAGACCGACCTGCTTGTCGACGCCCTGCGGCGCGATGTGACCCCTGACCCCGTGCTGGCCACCTTCGGCGTGTCGGCGTCCATTGCGACGTATGCCGACTGTCCGATTCTCCTCCAGCCCAAGTTCGAGTCGCCGGCGGTGCGGCGCAACACCGAAGCCTTCTGGACGGCGTTGTTCAAGGGCGACGAGGATGCGTTCGCGGCCTTCATGACGTCCAACGGCATCCCGGTCTACGTGCATTCGATGGGCCAGCTTTCGACGCTGGGGTGGGAGCTGAGCCCGCGCTACATGGTTGACGCCCTCGAGCCCGCGACCAATGCGGTCGTCCGGCTCTTCGAGGCCAATAATCCGGAGCGGCAGCTCAAGCGGTTCGTTCCTGTCTATGCCAACCGCAAGTACCGCATCTTCCGGCTGCGGCCCGACCCGGATGATCCGGCGTCGCCGGCGGTGGCGCTGGCGGATCGGCACGCCTCGGCCGGCTTCCAGGCTCTCGCCGAGGGCGCCCCCGCCGCCGCTCTCGCCCATGCCCAGCTCGCCCTGCGGCTCTATCCGGATTCGCCGTCCGCGCAAGGCCTCATGCGGGCGCTGACACCCGAACAGCGCGAGCTGACGCCCGACGAAGACGTGTTGGCCGGACGATGACAGGACGCCTTTTCCCATGAGCACCATGACCACCTTCCATCTCGTCATGCCCGCCGACATGAATCCGGACGGCGCGCTGTTCGGCGGCAACATGCTCAAGTGGGTGGACGAGACCGCCTGGATGGCCGCCAGCCAGGACTACCCGGGTGCCCGGTTCGTCACCATCGGCATGGACCGCGTGGCCTTCAAGCGGCAGGTCCCGTGCGGCATCATCCTGCGGTTCGACGTGACGCGCCGTCACGAGGGGCATACCTCCGTCGCCTACGACGTGATGGTCACCAATGCCTCGGATCCGGCCGACCCCGCCCCGCTTTTCGAGACGGAAATCACGTTTGTCCGCGTCTCCGCCGCCGGCACCAAGCTGTCCCTGCACGCCTGAGCATGCGGCGGCGGATGGGCCGGATCGTGGGGCGGCCAGGGGTGGAAAGTTGGTGACGGCGGGGGGCGGGGATGCTAGGATGGCGGCAACACGATGAAAGTGGCAGTGGTCATGCAGGATACGCGGGGGTTGTACGGGGCCGAGAAGGCCACGGTGGAGTTGGTGCGGGGCTTGCGCCATCTGGGCATCGACATGGAAACGTGGCTGTTGGAGGAGGAGCGACTGACGGGAGGAGGGGAGTCGGTGCTGGCCAAGGCATTCGCGGCTGTCGGGCCCGTGCGGCGATTTGGCGTGAAGGGACGGATTTCGCGCGAGCTGGCGCGTAAACTGCGGACAACCGCAGAGACGGACGGAATCGAGGTGCTGCACTCGACGGGCTACAAGGCGGACGTGCATGTGGCCATGGCGGCGGGGGAGGAGGCCCGGTTCGCCATCGTCTCGACAGTTCATGGCTGGCTCTTTCGACGCTGGGCGTGGAAGGAGCAGCTGTTCTATCACGCGGATCTGGTGGCGCTGCGGCGGTTCGACCGGGTCGTGCTGCTGTCGGACTTCTATGAGCGGCTGTTGCGGCGGCGGGGCCTCTTGCCCACGCAGCTTGCCCGCATTCCAAGCACGGTGGCGGTGGAGGAGGTGTCGCCGGGGGACGCACGGAGGGAACTCTACGCGGACGACGTGCCGTTCACGTTCGGCATGCTGGGACGACTCTCCGAAGAGAAGAATCACGCGATGGCGTTACGCGCCGCCCGGCACTTGGACCGCCTGACGGCCAGCTGTCCGCGCCCGTGGCGACTGCTGGTGGCCGGGACGGGGCCGCTGCGAGACCGGCTCGGCGCACTGGCGAAGCGGCTGGGCGTGGCGGATCGCGTGGAGTTTGCCGGGCGGATGGAGGCGGACGCCTTCTTCCGGCGAGTGCACGTGCTGTTGCAACCATCGACCATCGAGAATCGGCCCATGGCCCTGCTGGAGGCCGGGGCCTGGGGAAGACCCGTGATTGCGACGGCGGTCGGCGGCATGCCCGAGATGGTGGAGGACGGGGTGACCGGGCGGCTGGTGACGGCACACCGCTGGCGCGGTCCCCGGGAACTGGCCGAGGCCATGCGTTCCTATTGGGTCAATCCGGAATCCGCCCGCCAGCAAGGCGAGACGGCCCGCCGCCACCTCCTTGAGGCTCCCGGTCCGGAATCCGTCTGGCAGGCCTACGCCGAGGTCTTCCGCACCGCCCGCAAGCCGTGACGTCGATCCGTCTTGCATGGGATTCTAGGATACTAGATTTCTAGATGTCTAGTTGTGTGGCGGACGAATCGTCCCTTGGCATGGTTTGCAGGAAAAGAGAGGGGCTAGTTGCCCATTTCCTCGCGCCAGTAGAGGGGGGTGACGTTATTCTTGTCGACTTCGAAGATGGCCCAGACGCCGGCGCGTACGCCATTGTCCTCGCCGACGGAGGTGACGCGGACGTAGATGCGGTCGGAGACGGAGAGGCTGCCGGCCAGTGAGGCGGGGAGGCCGGTCTTGGCCAGGGCGTCGGCCACGGACTCGAAGCCGTCGTCCTCGGTGTTGGGCAGCTCGTCCTCGCCGAGGCGGTACTTGAGGATGTCGTCGACGATCCATTCGTCGAGGAGTTCGCCATCGTCGCCGGTGAGGGTCATGAGGACTTCGCGGGAGGCGGTATTGATGTTGACCTTGCCGTCGCCGAAGGTGGTGAGGAGGCGGGCGATGCCCTGGAGGGGCGGATCCTTGGGGTTCTTGGCAGGGCCGCCGTAGACGAGGGAGGGGGTGAAGCCCTTGATGAGCAGGAGTTCGTCGACGGTGTCGAGCTCGGCGTTCTTGGGCTCGTAGCCGCGTTCCTTGTAGAAGGCGTCGTCCTTTTCGGCCCCGTTGAGGCGGTGGTTATCGTCGGCATCGGTGAAGTCCATGAAGGCGTCGATGAGGTCAGGCCATTCGTCCTCGGGGACGCCGGCGTAGTCGAGGAGCTCCTCCCAGTCCTCGTCGGCGAGCTTGTTGACGTTGCGGCGGCCGGCCTCGGGGAGGATGTCGATGCGTGCGGAGGCCTCGCCCATCTGGACGACAAGGCCGTTGACGCCGATGCCGCGTTCGAGGTTGAGGGCCATGATGCGGAGGGCCTCGTAGGAGTCGTCGGACTCCTCGAAGGAGTTGCCTTCGTTGCTTTTGGCGAGCATGAACTTGGCATATTCGACGCCGCCACGCGCGGCGGCCTGGGCCTTGAGGCGTTTCCGGGAGTAGGAGGTGATGCCGGCCTCGATGCGCATTTCGTAGGCGAGCCCGCCGACGAGGAGGCTCATGGCGAGCACGAGCCACAGCACCACGATGAGGGCGGAGCCGCGGCGGCGCCGGGAGGGCGAGGGGGAAGCTGGAAGCAGGACGCGCATGGCTTGTCAGATCTTCTCCGGGGGCTGGTGCCGTTCGCGGATGGCCTCGTGGCGTTCGCGTTCGTCGTTTTCCGGTTTCCGGCCGGCGGGGGGGGCGTTGTCGTCGCTGTCCTCGCGGTCGTGCCGTCCGCCGTGGGAGGAGGCGTGGTGTTCGCGGCCGGGCACGACGGGGGCGACTTCGAGGACGACAAGGCGCTGTAGCTGGATGCTTTCGCGAAGTTCGCCCTCGGGCTGCATGGTGAGGGAGACACGGACGAGCTTGGGCAGGGAATTGGTCTCCTCCCAGTCCTGGCTCCAGTCCTCCTCCTTGAAGTCGTACCACTCGCAGGAGAAGCCCTTGACATGTTCGAGAATCTTCCATTCCTGCTTGTCTGCCTCCTCGATCTCCTCGTTGACGTGGGCCCAGGCGCGGACCACGAGGCCGCGGGACTTGCCGCTGCCGTCGGCGGTGACCTCGAGGCGGTGGAGGCCGTCGCGGAGGAGGGAGTCAGGGGGGAGGAAGGCGCTGCCGGCGGTGACGAAGCTGATGGTGTTGCCGGCGGAGTCGTCGGTGCCGCCGGCGTCGTCGAGCCAGAAGCCGTAGGCTTCGGGGCGGGAGGGGAACCAGGCGGCGCCGCGCAGGGCGGCGACGAGCTGGTCCATGGCGAATTCGCCGCGGTGGAGCTGGCCGAGGAGGGATTCGCCGCGGTTCCAGGCCTTGGTGACGCTCCAGAAGGCGCCGCCCGCCATGGCCATGACCATGGCGAAGATGGCGAGGGCCACCAGCAGCTCGATGAGCGTGAAGCCCGGCTGGCCCGCTGGCGGGCGGGAAGAACGCAGGAGCTGGGAGCGGGGCATGGGCACGGGCGTTCTCCGCTAGAGCCCCTGCGGCTTGAGGGTGCGCTTGCCGTCCTCGTAGGGGACAAACAGGTACTGGACGGTCTCCTCGTGGCCGCCGCGGCCCCCCGTTTCGCCCCAGTAGACGCGCGTGGTGAGGAGGAAGAGGCCGCCCGCGGCGTTTTCCTCGGCGCTCGACTCGGCGGTGGTCTCGACCTCCTCGATGACGCGTTCCCAGCGCCAGTTGTTCTCGCGCGCCTCCTTGCCGTCGAACTTGCCGGAGGTGGTGCCGGGCTGGATCTCGTCCTCGAGCCAGAGGGGCTTTTCGGCGTCGACGCGGCCGAGCATGCGGCGGGCCATCTCGTAGTTGGCGGCCTGGCGGACGATGCCGAGGGAACGGCTGGCCATGGCGACGAGGCCCCCCATGGAGGTGCCGAGAATGACGACGGCGACCATCACCTCGAGGAGGGTCAGGCCCGCGTTGGGGCGGGGGCGGCGGGAGCTCTGGGGACACCTAGTCAACGACGGCCGCCTTTCCGGTGACGGGGTCGGCGGCGATGGACATCTCGCGGCCCTCGTTGTCGCGCAGGAGGAGCTGCCACTTTTCGCACATGCCGTTGGGATAGTACTGGACATAGTGGATGCCGTCCACCTCGGCACCGCCCTCGAAGCGGTCGATCCGGACGCCGTCGCCGAGCTTCCGGACGGTTTCGGAGACGGGCTGGGCGGAGCTGCCGCCTGCCGCCGGGGCGCCGGGGGCGGAAACGCCGCCCGCCGAGGCGACGGGGGCGCCCAGGTCGTCGAAGAAGACATCCGAGCGGTCCGTGTCGGCCTGGGTGAAGAGCTCGACGGTGCCGAGCCGGTCGTCGAAGAAGAGGGCGGCGTAGCACTGGCCCAGGACGGCCTTGGCGTGGGCCTGCTGGTGCATGGCGAGGATGCCGCGGCCGCTGTCCCGGAGGCGCGCGCCCCGGATTGAGCGCGCGAAGATGGGCACGGCCACCCCCATCGAGATGCCGATCAGCACCACCACCAGCAGAATCTCCACCAGCGTGAAGCCGTCAGGGGCCGGCGGGAAAGTTTTCCAGACAATGGAACTATGTTTCTGGAGTTTTTCCAGACAATGGAAACGTGTTTCCAAGACTTGTGGACCCCTTCGCGTCGGCTTGCCTCCGCTCGATTCTTGTCCTGAGGACAAGCTCCAAATTCGCGAGCACCCAGCATCCGTACGGCTTGGGCTTCCGCTCATTTGAGCAGACAATGGAAACATGTTTCGTTGCTTTTCCCCGACAGTGGAACCGGGTGGGCAGGGCTACTTGACGTCGTCCTCGGTGCCGAAGGAGCCGTCGGGACCGGCGGAGGAGAGGGTGTACTGATTGCCGTTCTTGGAGTACTGGAAGTCGTGGCCCCAGGGATCCTTGGGGACGCCCTTCTCGAGGTAGGGGCCGTTCCAGTTGTCCTCGCTCCCCTTGGTGACGAGGTTCTGGAGGCTGTCGGGATACTTGCCGTTGTCGACCTCGTACATGTTGATGGCGAGGCCGATGCTGCCGATGCTGGAGGCGGCGGCGTTCTGCTTGGCCTGTCTCACGCGGCCGGAGAGCTTGGGGACGGCGACCGCCGCGAGGATGCCGATGATGACCACCACCAACAGGATCTCGATGAGGGTGAAGCCCGCTTCCGCCTGCCGGGCCACGCGTTTTGCGTTCAAGTCGTCGAACTTACTCATGATGCACATCCTTTCCGGGCTCAACCAGCCGCCTGGCGCCGATACCGCCGTCGCCAACGACCCGATATTAGCATGGCGCCCTCCGTCGGGGAAGCGGGAAATGCACAGTGGAGGGTGTGAGCAAAAAGTGTGAGGTACGGGCGATTGCCCTGGGGGCGCGGGCGGCCCGCCCGCGATGTTCCCTGGGAAGCCCCCTTGGTAAACCGTTCTCCCGCCATCCTTTGGATTTTCGCGGGCGGGACCCCCGCGCCCCCAGGCGTCTACCTCGACCGCGAAAGGCCAAATGATATGTCTATATTTTCATAGACATGCGATTTTCGACTGTTTTTCAACAAACAAGGCCATTTTCTGCCCGTCCTCCATTGAAACCCTTACACTTTTTGCTCACACCCCCAAGTCAAAGTCGAGATGGAAAAGGATTGCAATGGGCGGGGGGAGGGGAGTAGATTGCGGCAACTCCGGGTGGGCCGGAGATGAAAAAGGGTATTTTCGATGTACAGAAGTTTGCGAGTGTGGAGTGCTGTCCTGGTGGTGGAGGTGGCCGTGGCGATGATCTGGGGAACGGCGGCGCAGGCCCAGGTGGTGGTGACGAAGAATGCGGGGGGCAAGGTCGGCGTGGACGTGACGCGGCTCCAGGCGGCCGGCTCGGCGACCTCGGCGCAGGCGTTGCGCGTGCTGAAGAACGACCTGGAACGGTCGGGGCTGGTGCGGCTGGAAGGCGCGAATCTCGGCGCTTTTTCCGTGGAAGGGGCGGTGACGGACAACGCCAGCGGGGTCGCCATCCGTTGCACGATGCGCACGGCGGGCGGCCAGGTGGTCATGAACCAGATGTTCGGCCATGCGCGCGGCCACGAGGCGGCTCACCAGGCGGCCCAGGCCATTGTGAAGAAGGCGACCGGCAAGGATTCCTTCCTGACGGCGCGGCTCGTGGCCATCGGGGTGGCCGGAAACGCGAAACGGGTGTACATGGCGGATTCCGCCATGCTGGAACCGACCCCGGTCTGGAACAATCCGGCGGCCACGATCTGCCTCAAGCCGCGCTGGTCCCCGGACAACCGCCTGATTTCGTTCACCTCCTACGCGCGGCGCTTCCCCGACGTCTACACTTACGAGCCCGCCAGCGGCAAGATCGCCTGCGTGGCCAGCTATCCCGGCGTCAACTCCGGCGGGGCCATTTCGCCGGACGGGCGCTCGATGGCCCTCATCCTCTCCAAAGATGGCAATCCGGACCTGTACGTGCTCGACATGACGACGCGGAAGCTGACGCGCCTGACGAACACGCCACGCGCGGTGGAGGGGTCGCCGAGCTGGTCGCCGGACGGGGCGCGCATCGTCTACGTCTCGAACTCTTCCGGCATGCCCCAGCTCTACCTCATCGGCAAGGCGGGCGGACAGCCGACCCGGCTGACCTTCCGCGGCACGCAGAACGTCTCGCCCGACTGGGGGAAGAACGGCCTGATTGCCTATCAGAGCCTTCAGGGG
Organism: Kiritimatiellia bacterium; assembly: GCA_017458625.1. Classification (GTDB taxonomy): domain Bacteria; phylum Verrucomicrobiota; class Kiritimatiellia; order CAIQIC01; family Lenti-01; genus RGIG3636. Next base: position 17,184 of record JAFTAH010000158.1, read on the forward strand.
AGCCAGTTCCAGATTGCCATCATCAACCCCGCCACCAAGGTCGAGCGTGTCATCACCCCCTACGATGCCACCTACGAGGATCCGTCCTGGGCTCCCGATGGCCGCCATATCGCCGCCGCTCGCTCAATTCGCTACCAGTCGGCGATTTACCTGCTTGACACGGAGGGGGATAAACCCGTAGCTTTGACGACCGCAGGGGACTGGCGTGCGCCTGCGTGGTCGCACTAGCCCCCCGCCCCTGTCCCGAAACCTTTGAAATCACCCCTGCCCAATCCCTGAAAAGAGAGTCGAAGAAAAGATGAAAAAGATCAACTGGTCCGTGTTTTCCATCGTCCTGGTCGCGCTTGCCCTGCTGGCCTCGACGGGATGTGTTTCCAAGAAGAAGAGCGCGACGCTGCCGTCGGACAACCTGGGGCAGGGCGAGATCATGATCGACGAGAATGGTCGGCAGTACTACCTCGACGAGAACGGGAACATCGTCTACCTGGACAACATCGACGATGCCATGGGGCTGCGCGGTGGCGAGGAAATCGGCGGCAACTTCGAGGCCGTGAACTTCGCCTATGACAACTCGCAGATTGATCCCAGCGAGATGGGCAAGGTCCAGGTGGTCGTCGACTACCTGAACCAGAACGCGGCTGCCGGTCTGGTGGTGGAAGGCCACTGCGACGAGCGCGGCAGCAACGAGTACAATCTGGCGCTGGGCGAACGCCGGGCGCTGGCCGTCCGCGCGGCCATCATCGGTGCCGGCATTGATGCTGCTCGCATCACGACCCGCTCGTTCGGCGAGGAAAGCCCGGTCTCCATGGGCCATGACGAGGATTCCTGGAGAATCAATCGCCGCGCGGAGTTCATCATTACCCAGTAGCTCCTCGGCAGGGTGTTTCGACGAGGGCGTTCCGCTTGGCGGGGCGCCCTTTTTTGATGCCCGCCCACCGCCCTGGGCCGACGCGGCCAGCGGCGCGGAAAATGGCAAAAGAGCATGGGGTTTCCGAAATTACACACGGGGTGGGGGAGGGGAGTCGAGATTTCCAAGTTTTCGATAAGCTCGAGCTTCTCGACCCAGGAGGGGGCAGTTCGCAGGGAGGGGAAGCGGCAATGCGGAGCGGAAGAAGATGCCGCGCGTGTCCGCCAATGGCCAGCCGCCCTATAATCCCAAGTTCCAGCGGTTTCCGGGAGTAAAATGGGGGGGAAAGATGCGCCAGGACTGGACGAAATGATATTTTTGCATTTTTCATTTTGTGGGCATGTAAATTGAAATTTCTTTGTTGACATGATTATCGTTTCATATA
>JAFTAH010000159.1 GCA_017458625.1 Kiritimatiellia bacterium
AATTCCTTGTCCAAACTTGCCCTGATGTTCCCCCACGTCGTTGCCGGATTTCGACGCAGGAAACTGCGCCTTCAATCCGGCGCCTCGTCGGGAAACACCATGCCGTCGTTTGAACAAGTTTTTATCATCCAGGACACTAGCTTTCGCCGGTGATTTCCTGAAGGACGTCCTCAAGGGTGATGAGGCCGACGACTTCGAAGCGGTCGTTGGTGACAAGGAAGAGGGGGAGGCGGGTGACGCGCATGCGGGGGAGAAGGTGGTCGACGGGGATGTGGTTGGCGACGAGCTGGGGGGGGCGTAGGTAGTCGGCGACGGTCTTGCCGGCGGAGTCGTCGTCGGCGAGGACGTCGAGGACGTGGACGACGCCGACATAGCTTTTCCGGACGGGGTCGAGGACGGGATAGCGCGAGATGTCGTGGGTGCGGGCGAAGGCGAGGAAGTCGGGGATGGTCATGGAGCGGTCGACGACGACCATTTTTTCGCGGGGAACCATGAGACTGCCGCAGGTCTTGTGGGGGAGGGCGAAGACGCCATGGATCATTTCGGTTTCCTGGGGGGTGAGGACGCCGGACTGGACGCCCTCCTTGGCGAGGTAGAGGAGTTCCTCGCGGGAGACGAGGAGCTTGGAGGTGGCCGACGGCGAGGCGGGCTGGCGGGAGACGAGGCGGAGGATGGCGTTGACGGCCCAGACGAGGGGCGCCAGGACGAGCGCCAAGCCCTTGAGGACAGGGGCGAAGCGCAGGACTCGGGTGGAGGGGGAGGCCTGGAACCAGGCCTTGGGAATGTACTCGCAGGCGACCAGGATGCCGAGGGTCAGCGCGGCACCGGCCACGGTGGCCCCGATGGGGCCGCCCAGGTCGTAGCCGATGGCCGCGGCGGTGACGGCGGCGGCGACGTGGAAGAGGTTGGTGGCGATGAGCGTGGTGGAGAGGAGGATGTCGGTGTGGGTGAGGAAGTAGCGGATGGTCTGGGCGCCGCGGACGTTGCGGCGGAGCTGGTGCTGGAGGCGCAGGCGGTTCAGCGCCATGAGGCCGGTCTCGATGCCGGCGGCGAAGGCGGCGCCGGCAAGGCAGGCGAGGAGGATGGCGAGCTGCCAGAGGAGTTTCACGGCAATCGGGGAGTGGGGGGGATGGGGCGGGGGAGGGACATGCGAAGGGTCAGAGAGCGGGGCCAGCGACCCAGGTCCAGTAGGCGGCGACGACGGCCGGGCCGATGAACATCCAGAGAATAGCGGCCAGGGCCAGGTGGGGGCCGTAGGGGATGCGGTCGGCGAGGGTGCGGCGGCCCAGCAGCATGAGGACGAGGCCGGTCGAAGTGCCGGTCAGGGAGGAGACCAGGATGACGAAAAGAACCGAGTGCCAGCCGAGGATGGCACCGATGGCAGCGAGGAGCTTGACGTCGCCGAGGCCCATGGCGTCCTTGTGGAAGATCAGTTTTCCGAAGAGGCCGACGAGGTAGAGGATGCCCCCGCCCAGCACCGCGCCCAGCCCTGCGGCCAGCAGGCTGGTGCGCCAGGTGGCAGCGTGATGGAGGGGAGGCCAAAGGGCGGAAAGGAGCAGGCCAGCCGCCAGAGAACCCAAGGTGAAGCGGTCGGGAAGGATGTAGTGTTCAAGGTCGATGAAGGTGCAGGCGACGAGGATGCCCGTGAACGTGACATAGACGAGGAAGAGGGGGGTGGGGCCGTGCAGCAGGAAGAGGCCGGTGAAGAGCAGGGCTGTCAGAAGCTCCACGATGAAGTAGCGGGGCGTGATGGGGCGGTGGCAGTAGCGGCAGCGGCCACGGAGGAAAAGCCAGGAGAGCAGGGGGATGTTGTCGAGGACGTTCAGGGGATGGTTGCAGTCGGGACAGTGGGAGCCCGGCCAGGCGATGGATTCGTCGCGGGGGATGCGCCAGATGCAGACGTTCAGGAAGCTACCGATGCAGGCGGAGGCGAGGAAGACGAAGAAGCTCAGGGCGGGGCGGAAGGCATCGGTGAGGATGAGGGGCATGGCGGAGGGAAGTGTAGCGGGCAGGGGGGGAAGAAGCAAGCACGAGGCGTGAGGAGGTGTGCGGAAGGCAAAGGACGGGGGGGCGGCCCCCTCGCACCCCCCGGGAGGCGAGGGCAGAGGGGGTATGTGCAAAAAGGGCAATGATTGCCGTGAAATCACGGCAATTGGAGGAGGGGGTAGGCGGGAGGCAAGAGGTTGGGGAGGGGAAGGGAGGATGACGACTTGCGACTAGCGACTTGCGACTTGCGGGGGGGCGACGGTCGACAGTCGACTTTCGGCGGGCTAGGGGGCGGGGTAGCGTTTGCGGAGGGCGCGGGCGACGGGGGGGGGGACGAACTTGCGGACGTCGCCGTGGAGTTCGGCGATTTCGCGGACCATGGAGGAGGAGACGTAGGAGTAGTCGGCGGCGGGCATGAGGAAGTAGGTTTCGAGGTCGGGGGCGAGCTTGCGGTTGGTGAGGGCCATCTGGAATTCGTATTCGAAGTCGGAAAAGGCGCGGAGGCCGCGGATGATGACGTGGATGCCCTGGGCGCGGGTCCAGTCGACGAGAAGGCCGTCGAAGGGCATGACCTGGACGCCGGGGACGTTCTTGAGGCAGGTCTGGGCGAGGGCGACGCGTTCGTGGATGTCGAAGAGGAGGTGCTTGTGGGGGTGGGCGGCGACGGCCAAGATGAGGGGGGAGAAGACGCGGGCGGCGCGGATGGCGACGTCGAGATGGCCGTAGGTCATGGGGTCGAAGGTGCCTGCGTAGACGGCGGGACAGGGGGCGGCGGCAGAAGCGGTGACAGTGGCGGAAGTGGGGCGGGCGGCAAGTTTCATGGCGGGTTTTCTGGCGGTTTGGTGGCGGATTTCAGGACGGCGGAATTGTAGCGCATTGGAGGGCGATGAGCAAGTGGCATGGGCGGGAAGAGAAGGAGGCTGGGATCACTGGGACGGTTGAGGCCACTGGGACGAGGGAGGAGGCTAGGGGGAGAGGTGGGAGAGGGCGGCGTAGAGGGCGATGGCGGCGGCGGAGGAGAGGTTGAGGGACCGGACGTGGTCGGTGCGGATGGGGATGCCGACCCAGGCGTCGGGGTGGGCGGCGAGAAGGGCGTCGGGGAGGCCGTGGGACTCGGAGCCGAAGACGAGGGCATCGCCAGGATGGTAGTCGACGCGGTCGTGGCGGCGGTTGGAGGCGGTGGTGAAGAGGTGGAGGGGCGTGCGGGGAGGGAGGGTGGCAAGGAAGGCGTCCCAGGAGTCGTGGACGCGGGGGGCGATGGAGTCCCAGTAGTCGAGGCCGGCACGGCGGAGGTGCTTGTCGTCGAGGGAGAAGGCGAGGGGGCGGACGAGGTGGAGCTCGGTGCCGGTGGCGGCGCAGAGGCGGGCGATGTTGCCGGTGTTGGGGGGGATCTCGGGGGCGACGAGGACGATGCGGAGGGGAGGGGAGGGCCAGCGGATGTCGTGGATGGCGATGCGGGAGTGGTGGGCCTTCATGGAAAGGCAAAAGGGGGGGGGAGGCTAGTCGAGGTTGAAGGTGATGGTGATGCGGGTGGCGTTCTTGAAGCCGGGGGGGAGGGGCTTGAGGCGGGGGACGGAGGAGAGGGCCTTCTTGACGGATTCGTCCATCTGGGGGTTGCCGGAGGGGCGGACGAGAGAATGGGAGGAGATGCGGCCATCGGGCTGGACCACGATCTCGGCCTCGCAGCTCATGCCGGGGAAGTCGGAGAGGCCGGGGGGCTGGGACCAGGCGGCGTAGAGGCGTTCGTGGACGTGGTTGAAGTAGGCGCCGAGCTGGAGCTGGGAAGAGTCGGTGGGGATGGAGGTGCGGTCGGAGAGGCGGGCGCCAGCCTTGAGGGCCTTTTCGATCTCGGCGGCGGACATGGGCTTGTCCTTGGGAGGCGGGGCGCCGTTGAAGGTGCGGGTGACGAGGTTGGTCTGGCGGACGACCTGGTGCTTCTTGGGCTTTTCCTTGGGGGGCTCGGGTGGCTTGGGTTCGGGCTTGGGTTCGGGAACGGGCTCGGGGATGGGGGCGGGTTCGG
>JAFTAH010000160.1 GCA_017458625.1 Kiritimatiellia bacterium
AATTCCTTGTCCAAACTTGCCCTGATGTTCCCCCACGTCGTTGCCGGATTTCGACGCAGGAAACTGCGCCTTCAATCCGGCGCCTCGTCGGGAAACACCATGCCGTCGTTTGAACAAGTTTTTATCATCCAGGACACTAGAGTGGTTCCATAGAAAGTATAGTCCGGCGGACGCAATGAATTGCTCCCGCGCCGGGGCACAGCGGGAGGGGCGCAGTTTACTGTGACCGCCAGCCAGTGCCGAAACGGGTACAGAAAATATTGAACCGCTCTAATCGCCTGTCCCTCTATCCTAAACACAAATGGACACAGAGGCGCGAGAAAAAGCATTTGCAGGGTGCGGTCAGCGCGGAGCGCGGATCAGGGGGAGGACAGCGGTGGACCGCGCTCCGCGCGGTCCGCATCCGAGCGAAAGGAAGCGGGGTTGGAGCGGAGGAAAGCCCGCAGGCGGATGTGGCAACGGCGTCTCGCCGTTGCGGCGATGAGGGGCGGGAGGGGCGTCAGGGGAAGGGGGGACGGACGGGGATGCCGGCGGCGGCGAGGAAGCGCTTGGCGTCGGCGACGGTATGCTGGTGGAAGTGGAAGATGGAGGCGGCCAGGACGGCGTCGGCGTGGCCGAGGAGGATGGCGTCGGCGAGGTGCTGGAGGGAGCCGGCGCCGCCGGAGGCGATGACGGGGATGGGCAGGGCGTCGGCGAGGAGACGGGTGAGGGGGAGGTCGTAGCCGTCCTTGGTGCCGTCGCGATCCATGCTGGTGAGGAGGACTTCGCCGGCGCCGAGGCGGGTGGCGGTCCGGGCCCATTCGAGGGCGTCGAGGTCGGCGGGGCGGCGGCCGCCGTGGGTGGTGACGGTGGCGCCGGAGGGGTAGGCGGGGTCGCGGCGGGCGTCGATGGCGACGACGACGCACTGGGCCCCGAAGGCGCGGGAGGCCTCGGCAATGAGGTCGGGGTGCTGGATGGCGGCCGTGTTGAGCGACACCTTGTCGGCGCCGGCGTGGAGGAGCTCCCGGATGTCGTCGAGGGTGCGGACGCCACCGCCGACGGTCAGCGGCATGGAGACCTGGGCGGCGACGGCGCGCACGACGTCGACGAGGGTGGCACGATGGTCGCTGGTGGCGGTGATGTCGAGGAAGGTGAGCTCGTCGGCCCCCTGGCGTTCGTATTCGGCGGCGACGGTGGCGGGGTCGCCGGCGTCGCGGAGGTTGAGGAAGTTGACGCCCTTGACGACGCGGCCGCGGTCGATGTCGAGGCAGGGGATGATGCGTGGGGCGGGCATGGGGAGGGAAGGTGGAACGGGGGAACGGGAGGGAGGGCTGGAGGGGAGGGGGTGGGGGGCTAGATCGCTAGATTGCTAGATTTCCAGGATTCTAGGTTTCCAGAGAATGGAAGCATGTTTCGGCACTTTTTCCATGGAATGGAAACATGTTTCGGCACGTTTTCCATGGAATGGAAACATGTTTTCGGGAGGGGGTCATGGCCAGTACTGGACGATGCGGTCGACGATGCGGCGGCCGAGGTCTTCGGCGGCGGGGCGGAGGGCGATGAGCTTGGAGCTGGTGAGGTCGCCCACGAAATCGAACTCCTCGTAGCCGACGATGTCGGACTTGTCGATGAGGACCTCGCTGGGGTTGGTACGGCTGAAGACGAAGTTGGCGCGGATGTTGAGGCGGTATTCGTCGGCGGAGGAGGCGTCGCCAGAGACGTAGGAGACGGGGTCGAGCCAGAACTCGGTGAGGGTGATGAAGAGGATGGCATCGGCGTCCTCCTGGGGGACGACGCGGAGGGAGCCGTCCATCTGGATGGCGGCGAGGATGGAGGAGGTGACGTCCTGCTCGATGAAAGGCTCGTTGGTCTGGTTGACGCAGGTGGGGACGTAGACGGTCTTGATGTCGGCGGGGAGCATGGAGCCGAAGTGGTAGGAGACGCAGGCGGGCAGGAGGAGCAGGGCGAGGAGGGCGGGCAGGAGGCGGGCGGCGAGGCGGAGGCGGTGGGAGGTGGCTTTCATGGGGCGTCCTTTGGTGGGCTAGGGGGTGGGGGCGGAGGCGTCGGCCTGGGGCTGGAGTCTGGCGATGCGCGCCTGAACGGCGGGAAGGTGGTCGGAGGCGGGATAGAGGGCGGCGAACATCTTGTATTCGAGGAGGGCGGCGGCGGAATCCTTGAGGGTCTTGTCGTAGTAGAGGCATCGTTCGTAGGCGGCGGCCTCGCGGAGGTCGAGGAGGCGACGGCGGGCGGTTTCGACGGGGGCGCGACGGATCTCGGCGGCGCGGGAGGAGAGGACGAAGTCGCAGGCGGCGATGGCGGCGTCGCGGGCGCGGGCGTCGAAGGGGGCGTCGTCGGCGAGGGCGATGTGGCAGCGGGCCTGTTCGAGGGCGGCGTCGGCGGCGAAAGAGGACTCGGGGAAGCGGTTGATGACCTGGAAGAAGGCGTCGATGGCCTCGGGATAGTGGTAGTTGGCCTGGTGGGCGAGGCCGATGCGGAAGGCGGCCTCTGGGGCGGAGGGGCCTTCGGGGGCGTTGGTGAGGAGGTTCTGGTAGAGCGGGATGGAGCGTTCGGGGGCGCTGAAGCCGGGGAAAAGGCCCCAGCAGGTGGCGAGGCGGGAGGTGTAGACGTTGTTGGCGAGGCGGAGCTGGTCGCCGCAGATGGCCATGTAGTCGCAGGATTCGGGATAGTTTTCGAGGAGGAGCTGGTAGGCGTCGAAGGCGTCGCGGGGGTAGCCGCGGCGGTCGAGGAGGCGGGCGGCGAGGAGCTGGGCCTGGGGGGCTTCTGGGGAGTCGGGCCAGAAGAGGCGGAGGGCGGTGGCCTGGCGGGTGGCCTTGCGGAGGGAATCTGACTGGACGAGCTCCTGGACGTAGGCCCATTGATCGGCGGGATTCTTGCGGGAGGGGCGGGTGAAGAGGTGCCATCCGGTGGGAGGGGCGGACTCGATGTAGGGGGTGTCGGGCTCGGCGGGGGCCAACGCGGGGAAGGCCAGGGGGAGGAGGCCGGCGAGGACGCCAAGGAGACATGAGAAGGCGCGGGCGGCGGCACGCGAAGGGCGGCGCGGGGCGAAGGCTGGCAGAGAATCGATCATGGTCGTGGGCAAGTGTACGGGGAAGGGGGGCGCGGCGCAACCGCAAAGTGAGGCAAGCTAGCGCCATTCGTGCTTGGGATAGCGGCGGGCGAGCTCGGACTTGATGCGGGGGTAGTGGTCGCGCCAGAAGGCGGGGAGGTCCGCGGTGATCTGGACGGGGCGCTGGGAGGGGGCCAGGACGTGCAGGACCAGCGGCACGCGGCCGGCGACGAGGCGGGGGAGCGTCTGGACGTCGTAGAGCTCCTGGATGCGCGCGGCGACGAAGGGCTCGGGGGCGTCGACGTAGTTGACCTTGAGGCTGCGGCCGTTGGAGAGGGTGACGCGCTCGGGGGCGGCCTTTTCGACGAGGGCCTGCTGGGCGGCGGAGAGGTAGTCGCGGACGGTGGGGAGGACCGGCACGTCCTTGAGCTCGCGGAGGGCGACGTGTCCGGCGCAGAGCTGGCCGACAAGGAGTTCGCGCGCCTCGTCGTCATAGGGGGGGATGGCCGCCTCGGGCCAGGCGCGGGCAACCAGGTTGGCACGGGCCATCCAGGCGTCGACGGCGCGGTTCCAGTGCTTGAAGGGCAAGGCGTCCAGACGGGCGACGGCATCGGCAAGCAGGGCTTCGCCGGCGTCGCGCGGGACCTCGCAGGGGCGGACGGAAAGGGCGAGGCCGCGGAAAAGGGTCCGGCGTTCGCCGACGGCCCGGCCGGCGGTGTCGTCCCAGCGGGCGGAGATGGCGGTGGACAGCTCGCCGGGGAAGAGGTCGGCAATCCACTGCTCCTGGACTTCGGTGGCCTGGGTGATGCGGGGGACGGCGTCGCCGAGGCCCGGGGAGATCTCGGCGATCTCGGTGGCGACGAGGAGGCGGGCCTTGCCGGCCAGGGAGTCGCGGTCGAGCTCGGCCTTGCGGCCGCCGGTCAGCTCGCAGCGGCGGGAGGCGGGATCCATGCGGCGGGCGAGCTGGTCGGAATAGGCGGCCAGGAGGCAGCGGGCGAGAACCTCGGGGGAGACCTCGGCGGCAGGGCGGGAATCCGGGAAATCGGCGGCGGGCACGGTCTCGTCGGGCCGCGCCTCGACGCGCGGCAGGAGGCCCTGGGCGGCCGCGATGGCATGGAACCGGCGGGCCAGCAGGGTGGCGGCGCGAGCGGCGGCGGCGTGGATGCCGAGGCGCTGGCAGGTGTCGAGATCGAAGCGGGCGGCGGCCGCGCGGCGGCAGGCGCGGAGGGCGTAGAGCAGGTCGGAGCCTCCCGCGCGGCCGAGGACATCGGCGCGGTAGCGGGTGGTGCGATCGTCGACGCGGCGCAGGAGCACGGGGCGGCCCTGGGCCAGCGCGCACAGGAGGGCCACCTCGCGGACGGCCCCGGCCGAACCGGGTGTAGAGCGGCGTTCCTCCTCGGCGGCGGCCAGGAGCATCCGGGAGTCGCGGGGATGGACGGGGAAGGCCATCATGCGGTGGCCGAGCGGGGTGACGGCATTGGCGGCGTCGAGGGCGCCGAGGTCGCGGAGGAGGGATTCGGCCCGGGCCAGCGCCTTTTCGGCCGGCGGCTCGAGCCAGGGATAGGCGCGGAAGTCGCGGACGCCGAGGGCGGCCAGGGACAGCAGGAGTTCGGCCGGGTCGACGCGGCGGATTTCCGGGGTTTCGTGGAGAGGGCGGGCGCGGTGGTCCGGGAGGGCCCAGAGGCGGAGGCAGGTGCCTGGGGCGGTACGGCCGGCGCGGCCGGCGCGCTGGTCGGCGGAGGCCTGGGCGATGGGCTCGATGTGCAGGGTGTCGATGCCGCGATAGGGGTCGAAACGGGCGATGCGGGCGAGTCCGGAGTCGACGACCAGGCGGACATCCGGGATGGTGAGGGAGGTTTCGGCCACGTTGGTCGCGACCACGATGCGGCGGTGGCTGCCGGAATGGCCGACGGCGCGGTCTTGGGCGTCGGGGGGGAGCTCGCCGTGGAGCGGGAGGACTTCGGCGCCGCGTCCGGCCGGGGATTGGCGCAACGCCTCGATGGTGCGGCCAATCTCGTAGGCGCCCGGCATGAAGACGAGGGTGGTGCCGTCCGCTCCGATGCCTTCGCGGAGGGCCTGGGCGATGGCGAGGGTGGCGGCATCCCAGGGCTTTTCGCGCTGGAGGTCGCCGCGATAGCGGATGTCGACGGGGAAGGTGCGGCCGGCGGCCTCGACCAGCGCACAGCCGGGGAGGAAGTCCTGGACGAGCGTGGTGTCGAGCGTGGCGGACATGACGACGAGGCGGAGGTCGGGACGGCCGTCCGCGCGTTCCTGGAGGCGGCGGGCTTCGGCCAGGGTGACGTCGCCGTAGACGTGGCGTTCATGGAATTCGTCGAAGACGATGGCTGCGATGCCGTCGAGGCGCGGGTTGTCCACCATGCGGCGCAGGAGGATGCCTTCCGTTTCGTAGAGGATGCGGGTGTCGCGGCTGGCGCGGGACTCCATGCGTATGCGGTAGCCCACCTCGGTGCCGAGCGGGACGCCGCGCTCGGACGCCACCCGAGCCGCCAGCATCCGCGCCGCGATCCGGCGGGGCTGGAGGATGATGATCTGGCCGCTGTCGCCGGCCAGTCCCGCGTCCAGTAGCATCTGCGGGACCTGGGTCGACTTGCCGGAGCCCGTGGGGGCACAGATGGCCAGCCGGTTGCCCCGGCGGCACGCCGCGACGATTTCCGCCCGCGCCTCCTCGATGGGAAGTCTTTCTTGTCCTGACCAGCTCATGCGGCCTCATCCTGCCCCGCCACGCGCCAGGGCACAAGCCAAAAGCACCCAGTCGTTGGCAGGGGCGCCGGGAGAGAGGTGGGGGGGCGGTGCGGCACGTCGGGTGAGAAATAACAAATAATGCCAATGTTTTCCGTAAACTCACAGCAATTCCGGGGGCAAAAAAGGAGGTGGGGAGGCGGGGGCGATGGGGCCGCTCCCAGAGAGAGGAGGAGGGCTAGAGCATTTTCAAGAATGTTGTAGCAGTTTTCGGGCCGACCGCTGGGCGGCTCGTTCTGGAGGTGCGGCTTCCAGCCGCGCTCTCGGACTTGATTGAATGGCGCGACAGGATGTCGCACCCCCCATTCTTGCGGCTACATTTTTTCTGAAAATGCTCTAGAAGGTGCCGCGGAGGGAGGTGGGGAGGCGGGGGGAGAAGAAGGCGTGCATGCGTTGGAGGAAGGGGAGCGGGGTTTCGGGGGCGGTGCGAAGGGCGGGGGAGAGGACCTGGGGGCGGGGAATGAAGGGCTGGAGGATGTAGCGGCGGGCGCCGGCAAGCCAGTCGGCGATGGCGGGCCAGGCGTCGGGGGGGAACCAGCCGGGAAGGACGGTGGAGCGGAATTCGTAGTCGACGGGGGAGGTCTTGAGGAGGTCGACGGAGCGGCGGATGGCGGGGAGGAGGTCGGGGGGACAGGCGACGCGGCGGGGGTATTCGTCGGGGGCGCACTTGATGTCCATGGCGACGTAGGCGAGAGCGGGGAGGAGAGCTTCGAGGATGTCGGGGCGGGAGCCGTTGGTGTCGAGCTTGACGGCGAAGCCGCGGTCGCGGAGGAAGCGGACGAGGGCGGGGAGACCGGGGTGGAGGGTGGGTTCGCCGCCAGTGATGACGACGGCGGAGACCCAGTTCTGGCGGAAGGGGGCGAGGGCGGCGTCGAGGGCGTTCCAGGCCATGCCGGGGCGAGCGGGTCCGGCGAGGGCGAGGGCATTGTGGCAGAAGGGGCAGGCGAAGTTGCAGCCGGCGGTGAAGAGGACGGCGGCCATGCGGCCGGGGAAGTCGACCATGGAGAGGTCGGGGAGGAGGCCGAAGACGGGGGAGGGCGAGTCAGGGGCGGGAGTGTTCATGCAGGCGTGGGGCGGCGGCGGAGCGGGGGAGGGGGGCTATCGGATCTCGTGGGCGACGAGGATGGCGAGGGCCTGGGCGGTGGCGCGGGGCATGCGGCTGCCGAAGTGGACGGGCTTTTCGCCGGGCGTCTCGAGGACGATGCGGGCGGACGGGAGGCGGCGGGCGCTGCGTCCGCGCTGTCGGGAAGGGGGGGAGGCAAGGAAGCGGACGACGGTCTGGCGATTGTAGGCGAAGGTTTGCCAGCGGCGGAAGAGCTGGCCGGTGCGGAGGCGTCCCTGGCCGGCGCCCATGTACAAGGTGAAGGGCGTGGCGGCGGCCAGGAGGGCGGGGCAGAGCACCAGGGCACCGACGAGGCCGAAGGCGATGGGCGCAATCCAGTCGGCTCGGGCCTCGGGGGCGGCGGGTTCAGCCGTCGAGGGCCAGCAGGAATAGGCCATCCAGCCGACTGCGGAGAACCAGACCAGGGCGAACAGGAGAAGGATGACCAGGCCGGACTTCGGGGGGTGCCAGCGGAAGACCATGGCCATGCCGGAGTCGGTCATTTCTGGTTCGGCGACGAGGCCCTGGGGGAGGGATGGGGGGAGAGGCGTGCGCGGGGAGACGATCGAAAGGGTGCGGGAGAGCGAGGTGGTGCCGCAGTGGTGGCAGGTCAGGCGGTCGCGGCGGGGATCGACGTCGCTGGCGGGGATGGACAGGCCGCACTGGGGGCAGGAGAGGGATTTCATACGGGCGGAAGCGTAGCATTGCGGGGCCGGGTTCCGCCAGCGTCAATCGCATGATTTTTCTGCTTTTGGACTTGAACGCGGGGAGAGGGGAACGTATCTTTTCTCGCGCGTTGCCGCAGGAAGTGTGCGGTGGGCGCCATCGTAACGCGAAAAAGAGGTTTTCCATGGCCACCATGATGATATCCAAGTTCAACCAGCTCATTCGTTCCCGCCTGCTGTGGGGGATTTTCCTTGTCGTGATCGTGCTGGCGTTTGTGGTCTGGGGGATGCCGAGCTGCATCGACATGGGGCGGGAATCGACGGCCAACCTGACGCAGGGGACGCTGGATGGCGAGGCGGTGTCGGCAGCGGAGTTCACGCGGGCGCGGCTGGGGGCGTATATCGAGATTCTGGTGCAGGAGCCTGGCCTGGCGGGGCAGTCGGCGTTCGAGGGCGTGCTGCGGCAGCTGACGTGGGAGCGTCTGGCGCAGCTGCGGCAGGCGGAGAAGTGGGGGCTCACGGCGAGCCGCGAGGAGGTCCAGCAGGCGATCGCGTCGAGCTTCGCGGACCAGCAGGGGCAGTTCTCGATGGACTACTACCAGGGCTTCTACCAGCAGCGGCTGATGGGGCATGGTATCACGCTGGGGCAGTTCGAGGCGTATTTCGGGGAGATGATCGTGTTGAACAAGTTGCGGGCGGTGGTGTCGCAGCAGGCGGTGGTGACGCCGCTGGAAGTGCGGCAGGCGTTCCACACGCTGGCGGACACCTTCGACGCGGACTACGCGACGGTGGAGAGCGCGAAGGTGGGGGCGTCGCTGGAGGTCGGGGAGGAGGCGGTGCGGGCGGCGTACGACGAGAATCCGGAGTCGTACATGCTGCCGGAGAAGCGGGTGGCGAGGTATGTGACGTTTGCGCCGGAGGCGTTCGCGGAGGAGGTGCCGAGCTTCGAGGAGGAGGAGCTGGAGGCGTTCTACAACGACAACCTGGAGCAATTCGTGACGACGGTGACGAACGAGGACGGGACGACATCGAAGAGCACGCGCGAGTATGAGGAGGCGAAGGACGACGTGCTGGCGGCGATGCGGAAGGAGGCGATGCTGGAGCGCGCCGAAAACGCGGCGAACGAATTTGCGACCCGGGCGATGCCCCGGCGCGACGGGACGGTGCCGGAGTTCGCGGAAGTGGCGGCCGAGGCCGGGCTGACGGTCGAGACGACGCCGGCGTTCGCGCTGGGGGATTCCCCGGTGCCGGCGGCGGGCGGGGCGTTCGTCGCGGAGGCGTTCGGGCGCGACCTGGGGGCCTTTGACGCGGTCAGCGACCCGGTGGCGGGGGAGGATGGCCTGTTCTACGTGTTGCATCTGGACGCGATCCAGGCGCCGCGCGTGCCCAGCTTCGAGGAAGTCCAGGCGGAAGCGGCGGCCCGGGCGCGCGAGGAGGCCCTTGCGACGACGTTGCGGCAGCAGGCGGACGCGGCGCGAGCGGCCATCGCCGAGGCGATGGCGGCCGGGAAGTCGTTCTCGGACGCGGCGGCGGAGCAGGGGCTGACGGTGGTTTCGCCGGCACCCTTCACCGGGCTGGAGGCGAATACGCCGGCCATGGGCGAGAACGGCGAGAGCGAGGCGCGCGATCCGGCACTGCCGGCGCTGGCGCTGGCATTCTCGACGCTCAACGGGGGCGAGCTGTCCGAGCCCGTGCGGGTGCCGGCCGGGCTGGCCATCGCGTATCTGGCGGACCGCACGCCGGCCTCGGAGGCAGACTTCGAGGCGCAGAAGGGGTCGATCATTTCGCTGATCCGGCAACGCCGGGCTCAGGAGTGCTATTCCGCCTTCCTGGAGGGGTTGCTGTCGGAGGAGCGCTTCAAGGATCTGCATCCTGTCGAGACTACCGCCGGGGAGGAGCTGACAGACGAGGAAATCGATGCCGCTGCCGCCGCCGAGGAGGCGGAGGAGGCCGAGGGCGAAGAGGCCGAGGTCGAGGAGGAGGCCGAGTAGGCCCGCAGAGAAGATGTCGCGTCCGTCCGGAACGTGGGCGGGCGCCAGCACCAACCAGGAGATTCCGCCATGATCGTCACCACCAAGGAACTATTCGCGCATGCGTATGGCAAGTATGCCATCGGCGCTTACAACATCAACAATCTGGAGCAGACCATGGGCCTGTTCGAAGGCAACGTCCGGAGCAAGGCGCCCTTTATCGTCCAGCTCTCCAAGGGCGCCCGCAGCTACAGCCACAAGCTCATGCTCGAAACGCTCATGACGACTGCCGACAAGATCTTTCCCGAGGCGGTCTTCGCCGTTCATCTCGATCACGGCGACGAGGAGACGTGCATGGACTGCATCAAGTCCGGCGTCTATTCCTCCGTGATGATCGATGCCTCCATGTTCCCCTATGAGAAGAACATCGAGATCACCAAGCGCGTCGTCGACGCCGCCCATGCCAAGGGGCTGGTCGTCGAGGCCGAGCTGGGGCAGCTGAAGGGCATCGAGGAGGATGTGTCGGCGGCGGAGCATGTCTACACGCGGCCGGAGGAGGTCATCGACTTCCAGGCGCGGACGGGCTGCGACTCGCTGGCTTGCGCGATTGGGACGAGCCACGGGGCGTTCAAGTTCAGCGGCGACCAGAAGCTGCGGTTCGACATCCTGGAGGAAGTCCAGAAGAAGCTGCCGGGGTTCCCGCTGGTGATGCACGGCTCCAGCAGCGTGCCGCCGGGCGAAGTCGCGCGGATCAACGCGGCGGGCGGGGCGATCAAGGGCGCCAAGGGCGTCGACGCCACCCAGTTCCGCCAGGCGGCGAAGCTCGGCGTGACGAAGATCAACATCGACACCGACGGGCGCCTTGTCTGGACTCGCGTGCACCGCGAATACTTCCGCGACAAGCCCGACCAGTTCGATTTCCGCAAGCCCGGCAAGATTTTCATGAAGGAATACGCGGACTTCATCTACGAGAAGAACTGCCTGCTGGGTAGCGCCGACCAGGTGGACGACGCACGGGCGTATATCCAGAGCCAGAAGAAATAGGCGAAGAGCCCAAGACGAGGGCTGGCCAGTTGGCTGGCCCCCAAAGCCGCGTCCGAGAGGGCGCGGTTTTTTCGTGGGACGGGGGCGGGATTTCTGGATTCCGGGAGGTCTGGGGGCGGAAGGAAAGCGGGGCGCGCCAGCCCCGCACCCCGAGGGAAAAAGGAGGAAAAAGGCCAATGATTTCCGTAAACTCACATGATTCCGGGCGGGGGAGAGGGGCAAAAAGAAGAGGCGCACCGGGGGAGGTGCGCCTGTTGGGCTGAAGACAGCCTGCGGGGGGGCTGGAACAGCCGGGGGAGGGGGAGGGCTAGAGCAGTTTGCGAAAAGGTGTGGCCGGAAGGTCCGGGGGTGCGACATCCTGTCGCGCCCAAATTAATTGCGCGGCTGGAAGCCGCACCTCCGGAAGCCGCCCGCCAAATGGCTACAGTAATTTGAAAACCGCTCTAGGCAATCTTGCAGATCCAGCCTTCGGGGGCCTCGTGGTCGCCCTGCTGGATGTCGACCAGCGTCTGGCGGAGCTTCGCCATGACGGGGCCGACCGTCACGTGGCCATCGCGGAAGACGATCTTCTTGTCATCGCTGTCGACCTCGCCCACGGGCGAGATGACTGCTGCCGTGCCGCACATGCCGCACTCGACGAACTGGTCGATTTCGGCGAACTTCACGGGCCGCTGCTCGACCTTCAGGCCCAGGTACTTCTGCGCCACGTCCACCAGCGACCGCCGCGTAATCGACGGCAGGATCGAGTCGGTGAACGACTGCGGCACCACCAGCGTCCCGTCGTCCTTCACGAACAGGATGTTGGCGCCGCCGGCCTCCTCGACGTAGGTGCGGGTCTGCGGATCCAGGAACATGTTGTCGGCGTAGCCCTTGGCGTGCGCCTCGACGCTCGGGAACAGTGACATCGCGTAGTTCAGGCCGGCCTTGATGTTGCCCGTGCCGTGCGGGGCCGCGCGGTCGAACTTGGAGACCTGCAGCTTGACGGGCGTGACGCCGCCCTTGTAGTAGGGGCCGACGGGCGTCACGAGGATGCGGAACTGGTATTCGAGCGCGGGCTTGACGCCGATGACGTCGCCGGTCGCGATCATGAAGGGGCGGATGTAGAGCGTCGCGCCCGAGCCGTAGGGCGGCACCCACGCCAGGTTCGCCTTGACGACGGCCTTGACGGCCTCGACAAAGCGATCCTGCGGGAACGGCGGCATGCAAAGGCGCTCGGCGGAGTCGTACATGCGCTTGGCGTTCATGTCGGGGCGGAAGCAGACGATGTCGCCGTTCTTCTGCGTGTAGGCCTTGAGGCCCTCGAAGACCTCCTGGCAGTAGTGCAGCAGGCCGGCGCATTCGCTCATGACGATGTTGTGGTCGGGGGTGAGGCGGCCGACGCCCCAGGCGCCGTCCTTGTAGTCACAGGCGTAGCTGTAGTCGGTGTGCTGGTAGCTGAAGCTCAGGCTGCCCCAGTCGATGTCCTTCTTCTGCGTCTTGTCGATTTCGCTCATAAAAACCTCTGTGGTTGGTTCTGGGTTGGATTCGGGTTCAGATTAGATCTGGCGGGCGATGCGCTGGGCGATGTTCTCGACCTCGTCGGGGAGGAGGACGCCGGAATCGCCGGCGGCGGCCGGGGCGGCGGCGGCGGGCGCGGAGTCGAGCTTGCCCCAGGTGGCCTTGGGGGCGCCGAGGGCGGCGGCCTGGCACATGGTGACGGCGACGACGCCGACGATGTCCTCGGCCTTGCAGCCGCGGGAGAGGTCGTTCATGGGCTTGGCGACACCCTGGAGGATGGGGCCGAGGGCGGTGGCGCCGGCGAGGCGCTCGACCAGCTTGTAGCCGATGTTGCCGGCCTGGAGGTCGGGGAAGACGAGCACGTTGGCGGCACCCTTGAGAGGGGAGTCGGGGGCCTTCGAGGCCGCGACGGCGGGCACGATGGAGGCGTCCGCCTGGAGCTCGCCATCGACGACGGCATCGAGGCCGGAGGCGGCGGCGAACTTCTGCTTCGCCATCTCGGCGGCCTGGTGGACCTTGTCCACGAGCTCGTGCTTGGCGGAGCCGCGCGTGGCGAAGGAGAGGAGGGAGACGCGGGCCTGTCCGCCCTGGAGGGCCGCATGGGTGCGGGCCGCGGCCAGGGCGATGTCGGCGAGCTGCTCGGCGGTGGGGCAGGGGACGACGCCGCAGTCGGAGAAGATGAGAACATCGTCGCCGGAGGGGGTGGGGGTCTTGAGCTTCATCCAGAAGGCGCTGCTGGCGGTGGTGATGCCGGGGGCGGTGCCGATGCACTGGAAGGCGGCGCGGAGCATGTCGGGGGTGGAGGCGATGGAGCCGGCGACCATGCCGTCGACCATGCCGGTTTCGACCATCATGGCCCCGACGTAGAGGCGCTTCTTGAGGGTTTCGCGGGCCTGGTCGAGGGTGACGCCCTTCTTTTCACGGCGCTTGTGGAAGGCGGCGACGAGGGTTTCGAGCTCGGGGAGGGCGGCGGGGTCGACGATGCGGAAGCCGTTGGGCTGGACGCCGGCCTTGGCAAGGGCGGCCTCGGCCTCGGCGGGAGAGGCGAGCACGGTGACGCTGGCGATGCCCTGGGCGGCGATCAGGGAGGCGGCCTTCATGACGCGGGGATCCTGGCCTTCGGGCAAGACCACAGAACCGGCAAACTGTCTGGCCTTCGAGATGAGTTTTTCCATGGAATGTCTCCTAACTGAAATGACGGGCGGAAGCGTACCCCTGCGCGAGGCAGGGGGAAAGAAAAAATGCGTGGCAGGGGAAAAACAGGGAGACGAGAGGGGGGACAAGGGCGACCAAGGGGACGAGAGGGGGAGGGGCGGCGAGGCACGACGGCCCCGCGCACCGGGAAAAATGGAAAAAAGGCCAATGTTTTCCGTAAACTCACAATGGCTTGGGGCCGGAAAGTGGGGGACGAGGGAGGGGAAATTGGCGGCTTGACCGGCGGGGGGGCGGGGGCGGATGATGGGGCGTGGCGGGGAGGCGCAGGGGGGAGAAAGGCATGGAGCAGATGGCAACGGAGAAGCGGCAGATGAGGTGTCCGGCGTGCGGTCAGGAGTCGTGGCTGGTGCGGACGCCGCGGTACGAGGGGTTCCGGCGGGTGGGGGAGACGCTGAGCTGCGCGATGTGCGGTCAGGAGTTCGGAAGCGAGGCGGAAGTGGAGCTCCGGGCGGGGGGCGGACGGCCGCAGGTGTTCACGGAGGCGGACCGTCCAGGGCCAGTGCGGCTGTTCGAGGCGGGGGAGACGGACCGGATGTGCCGGCATTGCGCGGAGTATGTGGTGAATCCGTTCCTGCAGCGGTGCATGCTGCACCAGCGGGAGGTGGAGGCGACGGACACGTGTCCGCAGTTCCGGGCGCGGGCGGAGGAGCGGGGGGACGGCTAGAGCCTTTTCAGAAAAAATGAAGCCGCAAGAATGGGGGGTGCGACATCCTGTCGCGCCATTCAATCAAGTCCGAGAGCGCGGCTGGAAGCCGCACCTCCAGAACGGGCCGCCCGGCGGTCGGCGACAAACGGCTACACAATTCTTGAGAACCGCGCTAGTCGAGGGAGAGGTCGCCGTGGAGCTTGTAGGGGCCGGCGGGGGAGGGGTCGCGGTCGAGGGCGAGTTCGGTGTGGGGGAAGGCGGAGGGGAGGAGCTGGCGGAGGCGGGTGGCGACGGCGTCCTCGAGGGCGGTCTGGACGTCGGCGGGGACGGGGGAGAGGGTGGCGATGCGGCAGGTGAGGACGTAGCCGGGGCCGTAGGTGGAGCCGATGCCAGCGGTGAAGGCGGCTCCGAGGTCGAAGTGGCCGTCGTCCTCGGGGTTGGCAGTGGAGTTGGCGGGGGGACGGGCGGGGTGGAGGGGGAAGTTCTTGAGGAAGGCAAGGGCCTCCGGCGAGAGGTGGAGGGAGGTGTAGTTCTCGAGCTCGGCGTCGATCTGGTCGAAGAGGGATTTGAGGCGGAGGTCCCAGCGTTCGAGGCGGGTGAGGGGGGCGTTCATGGGCGATTTTTGGGGGAGGATGGCAGGGGCAGCGCCCCCGCGGTTCGAGAGGATTATGACTTTTTGGCGCGGGCGTTGTGGCGGAGGCGGGAAAGGAGGGCGGGAGGGGAGGAGCGGCGGCCGGAGAAGGTGGCGGCAGGGAAGGCGGGGGAGAGGAGGAGTTCGCGGAGGTAGGGGAGGATGGAGGAGGGATCTGGGGGCGGGGGGCAGGGGAGGGAGACGCGGTAGGTGCCGGGCATGGAGGCCTCGGAGGCGAAGGGGAGGGGGTCGGAGCCGGCGAGGATGGGGCGGCGGAGGCGGCGGGCGAGCTTGAGGATGGCGGGGAAGGGCCAGCCGTAGGGGCGGAGGGAGGTGTCGCAGAAGAGGAGGGGCTTGTCGGGGGGCAGGGACAGGATGAAGCGGCGGAGGAGCTTGCCGCGGGCGCAGAGCCATTTGCCGGGGGCGAAGTCGAGGAGGGGGAGGGCGTTGGCGGCGAGGATGGTGTCGTAGGTTTCCTGGAGGGACATGTTTTGCGGAACCTGGGCGTCGGAGAGGAGGGAGCAGAGCTCGAGGCGCTCGGCGGTGACGTGCTGGCGGCCGGGGACGAGCCAGGTGTCGGCATGGGTGGGGAGGTGGCGGAGCTTGACGGCGCCAAGGGGGTCGTAGGCGGCAATCTTGAAGTCGGCGGGAAGAGGGAGCTCGTCCTGGAGGAGGGCGGCGAGGAAGTGGCATTCGGGGCGTTCGGCGAAGAGGAGGACGCGGGTGTCGGTGGGGGCAGGGCGGGGGAGGTGGCAGCAGCAGGCATGGAGGAAGACGTCGAGGGGATAGGAGGGGTAGTGGTGGACGTGGGCGTCGATGTGGAGGAGGTGGGGCATGGTGGGGCTAGGAGTTAGGGGAAAGGTTGAAAAGTTGAAAAGTTGAAAGGACGCGCAGGACAGGGAGGACGAATCGACGAAACGACGAATCGACGAGGGGACGAGGGGCGGAAACAGGGTTCCATTGTATGGAAGCGGTTTTTCATGGGGCGGGGAGGAGGGCTCGGAAGGCGGCGGCGGCGGCGGGGGGGAGGAGGACGTCGTAGGGGCGTCCGCGGAGGTGGGCGGGGGTGGGGTCGGTGGCGGCGGCGGGGAGGAGGGTCAGGGTGTGGGAGATGCCGGTGGCCCCGCGGAGACGGAAGGTGAGGACAAGGTCGGGGCGGGCGACGGAATCGGCTTCGTCGGGGGAGGTGGCGGCGGGGAGGAAGGAATCGGCGCGAAGAGGGGAGAGGAGAGGGAGGATGTCGGCCGGGAGCGGGGGGGACCAGGTGTCGTCGGCGAGGTGGACGTAGGTCTGGGAGGCGTTGCCGGGGGCGTCGGGGTTGTCGTCCGTGGCGGCGGTGATGGAGGCGAGGTCGGAGGGGGGGATGGAGAGGAGGTCGAGGGAGAGGTAGGGGGCGGGGGAGACGGTGGCGGAGAGGAGGGTGTCGGGAGTGGCGAGGGCGATGGTGGAGTCGTCGGCGACGGCGAGCCAGCAGGAGGCGGGGGCGAGGCCGGGGATGGCATCGGAGCTGGCGGTGGGCGGCGCGACGCGGAGGGTGACGGGGGCGTCGGGGGCGGAGGCGAGGGTGATGCGGAGGGTGCGCTGGAAGGCGGCGGCGGGAGGGGGGGCGT
>JAFTAH010000161.1 GCA_017458625.1 Kiritimatiellia bacterium
ACTTGTTCAAACGACGGCATGGTGTTTCCCGACGAGGCGCCGGATTGAAGGCGCAGTTTCCTGCGTCGAAATCCGGCAACGACGTGGGGGAACATCAGGGCAAGTTTGGACAAGGAATTTTGAATTCAGGACACTAGTCTCCTAGAATCCTAGCTCTTCCCCCCCCTTCATGCACTCCTACCTCCCGATTCTCCTCCTCATCATCTCCAACCTCTTCATGACGCTGGCCTGGTACGGCCACCTCCGCTTCATGAAGGGCAGCGGCTGGGCCCTGCCCCTGGTGATCCTGGCCAGCTGGGGCATCGCCCTCTTCGAATACTGCTTCCAGGTCCCCGCCAACCGCCTCGGCTACGGCCACTTCACCGCCTACCAGCTCAAGATCATCCAGGAAGTGATCTCCCTCGTCGTCTTCAGCCTCTTTGCCGGCGCCCTCCTCGGCGAACGCCTCCGCTGGAACCACTTCCTCGCCTTCCTCCTCCTCCTCGGCGCCGTCGCCCTCGCCTTCTACCGCCCCCGCTAACCCGGAACCTGTCGAATCCGCCCATTTCCCGCAACCATGGAAAGGCCGCAAGGAATGCTGGAGCCATCGCTGTTTTCGCAATTGGATCTCGATGGGTTGTTGGCCCGCGAACGCGCAACCTCCTCGTTCGGGGCGCGCGGCGCGGCGGCCTGGGACCGGCGCGCGGCTCGGCGCAACCCCCGGGAACGCGATTCCTCCTACTCGGCCGCCCTCCTCGAACGCCTCGACCTGAAAGGCATTTCGACGGCGCTGGACATCGGATGCGGAACCGGCAATCTGGCCATCCCCCTCGCCTTGCGGCTCCAGCACGTCGTCGCCCTCGACTTTTCCTCCGAGATGTTGCGCCATTTGCGCAATAATGCGACCGCTGCGGCCGTGTCCCCGGAACATCTCGCCGTTCATCAGCTGGCCTGGGCCGACGACTGGGAGGCTCACCTTCAGCCCGCTGACCTGGCCCTCTGCTCGCGCGCCATGGATTTTGGAGACTTGCGACGATGCCTGCGCAAAATGCACCGCTTCGCCCGCCAACGCTGCGTCCTGGTGCTCCATGCGGGGGGCTCCTATCTGGGACCGGACGTCCTGCGCCTCCTCGGACGTACGGTGCATCCCCGCGCGGACTACATCTATGCCGTCGCCATGCTCCACCAGATGGGCATCCGGTGCGGCGTCTCGTTCCTCGCCTCGACGGGCGGCATGGTCTACGACGACGTCGGAGAATTCGTGGAGTCTGTCCACTGGCGCATCGGCGACCTCGCCCCCGAGGAGGTCGCGAAGCTCCACGCGCTGTTCGCCAGGCTGCCGCGCCTGCCGGACGGACGCGTGGCCTACAGCCATCCCTTCTGCTGGGCCATCCTGGAATGGTCCATCGCCGACACCGACCTGGAGGCCTATGCGCGCTTTGCCGCCTTTGACGGCCCACCCCCGCCCGAGCCCGCCCGCGACCTGACGGCGCCTCCCACCCTCCCCGCCCCCTATCCCCCGTTCTCCCCAGAAAGCTCCCTGCCATGAGTGCGCCCCTGCGAATCCTCCATTTCGGCGACGTCCATCTCCCCCCGCCCCCCGGAACGATGGCTTCGCCCGCCATGATCCACCCCAAGCGCCTGCCCGCCCTCCTGAACTTTGCGGCCCGGCGCGGCGGCAACTACCGCGACGGCGTGGAGAAGCTCAACGCCCTCGCCGGCTTCCTGCGCACCCATCCCGTGGATTGGATCCTGTACAGCGGCGATTCCGTGAATTTCGGACTGCACGGAGAGCTGCTCGCGGCGGCCCCCAGGATTTCCGCCGTCCTCGCCATGGCGCGCCGGGGAGCCGTGGCCGTGCCGGGCAACCATGACCTGTACACCGGCCCTTCCGTGCAGGATTTTGCCCGCTGGTTTGCCTTCGGCAACGAAAATGACTGCCCGGAAGCCGCCGTCACCCCCGGGGGATTCCCGCGCGTCCGGCTGCTGAGCGAGGAAGTCGTCTGCGTGACCATGGCCTCGGCCCTGCCCCACTGGGCCTTCTGGGACTCGTCCGGCTACGTGCCGGCCCCGGAGCTGGAGGCCCTCCAACGGATTCTGGACATGCCCGAGGTGGCCAATCGCCCCTACGTTCTGCTGCTCACGCATTACCCGCTGGACGAAGCCGGCTTCTTCCACGGCCTCCGCAACGCGAACGAAGTGGCGCAAATCCTCCACGGCCGCAAGAACCTGTTCTTGCTCAACGGCCACAACCACCTGCCCTACCTGCGCTTCCTGCCGGGCACGAACCTTCCCGTGCTCTGTGCCGGCTCCCTCTCCAAAAAGGGTTGCGAGTCCTTCCTGCTGTACGAGCCCTTTGGAGGCACCCTGAATGCCCGCCGCGCCCGCTACGCCAACGCCGTCTGGACCCTCTCTCCCCTGTAGCACGTCCCTCCCAGCCCAGCCCAGCCCAGCCAGCCTAACAAAGGGACAGGCTATTTGTTGTTGACACGAGGCGCTGGAAGGCGGATAGTCGGTTGCGTTGCCAGAAAGGAGCGGCAAAAAATGAGAAGAAAGCGCATAAAAGCAGATGGCGGCGGCTATTACCATTTGGTCAGCCGATGTGCCCTGAAGCAGTTTCTGTTGGAAGACCAGGATAAGCAGGTGTTTGTCGGCATGTTGCGCCGCATTGCCGCCTTTTCCGGCATCGATGTGCTCACGTACTGTGTCATGTCCAACCATTTCCACCTTCTCGTGCATGTGCCCGTCCAGGAGCAACTCAACGAGGAGTCGTTGCTTTCGCGCGTGGCCATCTTGTACGGCAAGCAACGGGCGAATGACATGCGCGTGCGGTGGCATGAATACCGTAAAGCCAATCTGCAGAGTGTCTTGGAGCAAGAGAAAGCCCAGTTGCAGAAACGGATGGGTGACATTTCCCCGTTCATGCAGATTCTGAAGCAGCGCTTCTGCGTCTGGTATCGCGCCCATCACGAGGGGCACGAAGGAACGCTTTGGCAAGGCCGTTTCGGGAGCACCTTGGTCGAGGGAGGCGGCTCACTGACCGCAGTTGCGGCCTACATTGACCTCAATCCCGTACGTGCTGGCCTTGTTGGCGATCCGAAAGATTACCTCTATAGCGGCTACGGCGCCGCCACGGCCGGCGACAAGAATGCCCAGGAAGGCCTCGTCAAAGTGTATGGCGAGGTAACCAAGGGCAAGTCCAAGATCCTGGCGGCCTACCGCAGCCTCCTCTATGCCAAGGGAGCAGGCTCCATGGATTCTGCTGAAGTCCAGAAGGTTCTGGCCAAAGGCGGGAAGCTGCCTCTTCCGTCTCTCTTGCGGTGCCGTATTCGGGCAATGTCGAGCGGCTTGGCCATCGGTTCGCGTCAATTCACCGATGCCATTTTTCCACAACATCGCTATGCCTTCAGCGAACGGCGTCTGCATGCCGCCCAAGGCAAGAGCCTCTGTCCCGATTGGGACGGCATCCAGCTCTGCGCCGTCCGTCACCTCCGCAAAAACGCCATCACCTGGCCTTCCAAATAGGAATCAAAACATGTAATCCCCAAGCAAACATACTAAGGGACAGGCTATTTATCCTGATTGATGATGATGATGATTGATGATGGTTGGTTGAAAACAAACCGGTTGAAAACAGACTTCCTTTCTCGTTGAAAAAGGCTATGATTCGGGCTCCCCGAGAGAGACCAGCGCATGCACCCGATTCTGTTCACCATCTTTGGCAAGGCCATCTACACCTATGGCTTCATGGCCATGCTGGGATTGCTGGCCGCCGTGGGCACCTGGTACTGGCTGGCACGCCGTGAGACGCAGTACGGTGGCGATTTTCCGACGACCTTTGCCATCTGGCTCATGCTCCCCGGCATTGTCGGGGCGCGCGCCGCCTACGTCATCGCCAACTGGTCCTACTTCTCGACGCACGCCTCCGAAATCATCCGCACCGACCACGGCGGCCTAATCTTCTATGGTGGCTTCATCGCGGCCTTCCTCGCCCTCGTCATTTGTGCAAAAGTACGGCGGTTCTCCCTCCTCGCGCTCTGCGACTTCGCTGTCCCCGCCCTCGCCATTGGCCACGCCTTCGGCCGGCTCGGCTGTCTCATGTTTGGATGTTGCCACGGCAGCCCCATCACCTGTGCCGATGGCCTCTATGCCCGCCTTTTCGGTCTCGTCTACCCCCTCGAGACCCCCATGGGCCACCAGTTCCCTGACATCCCTCTCCACCCCGTGCAAGTCTATGAGACGGCGGGCCTTCTGCTGCTCTGGGCGGGTCTCCTGTTGTTCCGGCGCCGCCTTGTTCGCCATCCTGGCCTTTCGTCCGCCCTCTACCTCCTCTGCTACGCCCCCCTGCGCTTCGGTTTGGAATTCCTGCGCGGCGACACCCGCCAGCCGGGTCTCTGCGGCCTCAACGTCGCCCAGACGGTCTCCATCGGTCTCTTCATGGCCGGGGTTGCCCTTCTTTTCTTCGTCCTCGCTCGTCCCACGCCAGAGAGGGCGGACTCATGATTCCGACCCTTCCCCCACGGCTGCCTCGCGAGGCCACGCCCCTCACCCTATTCTCGCGCACCCCGCCCTCCTCCTTGCTCACCCCTCCCGGGGCCAGGAAGAGGCGCCCCTCCACGCGTGCCGCCCAGTCCTTCCAGCCCTCCCGCCGTGCCGCCGCCCATTCCCGCCGCAAGCCGCGCGCTCCGTCCCGTCCCCTGCGCCACCACCTCTGGCTCCACCTCTGCTGGCTTGTTCCGCTTCTCCTCTTCGATTTCTTCTTCTTCCGCTGGCTCGCCGCCTCACGCCAACGTCCGGCACCTGTGGCCACCGCTACCGTCGCTGGCATCCCTGCCGCCACCACCAGCATCGTCACGCCCGCCTCTCTGCCCGACCTCCCTCCCCCGCCGCCGCCCCCCGTCTGGCAGGCCATGGCCACCCCCACCCCCCAGCAGGATCTCCTCCATCCCGATGCCCCGGGTGTCCTTCAGCCCACTGGTTCGGGCCGCCTCGTCTCCGCCAAGTTCGGTTCCACCCGCACCCGCCAGGTCGGCGGCAAGTTCGTGGCCATCTTCCACGAGGGGGTGGACATCGCCGCCACCCTCCGCGACCGCCGCGGCCACGCCACCGACCCCATCTTTGCCGTCGCCGACGGCCGCGTCGCCTTCGTCAACCAGGGCGCTGGCAACTCCAGCTACGGAAAATACATCGTCATCGAGCATCCCGACCCTTCCCTGGGCGTCTGGACCAACGCCTCCGGCACCGTTTCCACCTCCGTCGTCTACACCCTCTACGCCCACCTCTCCGATATTCGCTTCGGCATCCGCCAGGACGTCCGCGTGACCGCCGGGCAGGAGATTGCCACCATGGGCCACACCTCCAACACGCGCCCGCCGATTCCCGATGCCCGCGCCCATCTCCACTGGGAAATCGGCCTCATGCTCAACAGCCACTACGACCGCATGTCCCGCGAAAACAAGACCGGAAACGCCTTCGGCAACTACAACGGCCTGAACCTCTTCGGCATCGACGCCCTCGACTTCTACGCCGCCCACGCCCGCGACCCCGAGCTCACCTTTGGCCGCTATCTCGACGCCCTCCCTCCCGCCGCCGAGCTGATCCTCCGCGGCCGCCGCCCCGACTTCTTCTCTCGCTATCCAGGCCTCTGGAAGG
This sequence comes from Kiritimatiellia bacterium, assembly GCA_017458625.1. GTDB lineage: Bacteria > Verrucomicrobiota > Kiritimatiellia > CAIQIC01 > Lenti-01 > RGIG3636. The sequence continues at coordinate 5,632 of JAFTAH010000161.1, forward strand.
GCCCGCCCCCAGATGGCTCCCCCATCCTCCTGGCCATCACCGAGTCCGGCATGCCCATGCGCGGCCAGAATGCCACGCCCGAACAGATTTCAGCCTTGGGCAACGCCCGCCAGGCCGTCTGGAAGGCCAATCCCGCCGTCCTAGGCAACAACGCCCGCGCCTACGTCTCCCGCGCCACGGGGTCCTGGAAGGTCACGCCTGCCGGCCGCACCTGGGCCGACGCCTTCTTCTATTAGTCGCGCCTCCCCCCCCGCCCTCCGCCCCCGCCTCCTGCGGTGCCAAACCTGCGTGATTTTACGTGAAACATTGGCTTTTTTGCCATTTTCTTCTCTCCGGGGCGGAGTCGTCGCGCCCCGTCTCATTCCCATCGCCCCCCCGATTCCCATCGTCCCCTTTTTTTCCCCTTTTCGAGATTGACCTTGTCCCTCCCCTCCCCTACAATTCCCGCGTTCATCAGCAATACCACTACGCCATTTCGCAGAAGGAGTCCCCCACATGAAGCTTTCCGTCATCCTTGGTCTCATCGTCGCCGTGCATGTCGCGGTCTTCGTCGTCGTCATGACCCCGGGTTGCGTCTCGGCCAACCCGCAGCCGGGTGGCAATCAGCCCACCACCGTCGAAATGCCCCCGGACATCCCCGTCATGCCCCCGACCGTCGAGACGGAGCCCGTCGTCGCGAATCCGATTCCTGTCGCCCTGCCCCCCGTCGTCGAGCCCGTCGACATCCCCGAGGCCCCGGCCATTGACAACATTTACGTCATCCAGAACGGCGACTCCCTCTCCAAGATTGCCGCCCGCCACGGCATCAAGACCGCCGAACTCCAGGAGCTGAACAACATCGCCGACCCCAACAAGATTCGCATCGGCCAGAAGCTCGTCCTCCCCGCCCACGCCAAGCCCTCGCAGTCCAAGCCGACCGCTGGCGCCTCCGCCCCTGCTCCGGCCAAGGCCAAGACGGAAGCCGCTGCCGTCGCCGCCGATGGCGTCTATGTCGTCAAGTCCGGCGATGCCCTCTCCAAGATTGCCAAGGCCCACGGCGTCAAGCAGGCCGACCTCATGGCGCTCAACGGCATCACGGACGCCAACAAGATCCGCATCGGCCAGAAGCTCAAGATTCCGGGTGTCGCCCCCAAGGCCGATGCCCCCAAGGCCGATGCCCCGAAGACCCAGCCGGCTACTCCGGCCAGCGTCCCCGCCGCCGAGCCGCCCGCCCAGGCCACCGATGCCGCTCCTGTCGAAGCCCCTGCCCTTGCCGCCGAAAGCTTCGAGGCCCCTGCAGCCGCCCTCGACTTCACGGTCAACGCCGGCGATTCCGTCGAGACCCTCGCCGCCCTGTTCAGCGTCTCTCCCGACGAGTTGCGTCGCGTGAACCACCTCGCCCCGGATGCCGAAGTGACCGCCGGGCAGCACATCATCATTCCCCCGGCCGGCACCCCCTAGAGCGTCGTCTGCCGATTCATGCCCGGGCCTCCTGCCCGGGCTTTTTTGCAATCCCCGCCAGCCGCTGCCCTGCTTTCCAGCACGTCTCGCCCCCCTCTCTCCCTCTGTCTCGCCTTCCCGCCTCCCGCATCGCCCGTCATGGTTCGCCGCACCCCCAACCTCTCCGCCCGCATCCTCCTGATCGTCATGGTCCTGTCCCTCTTCGGACTGGTCATGCTCCTCTCCATCTCTGGCCCGCGCGGCGAAGTCCAGTACGGCAATGCCTTCTACTTCGTCACCCGCCAATTCCTCTTCCTGGTCCTGGGCGGCATTCTGCTCTGGGTTGGCGCCCGCACCGACTTCCGCCGCTGGCTCCGCTTCGTCTGGCCCGTCTTTGGCGTGACCTTGGTCCTTCTCCTCCTCGTCTATGTCAAGCCTATTGGCCAGAACATCAACGGCTCCTCCCGCTGGATTCGCTTCCCCGGCATCCCCTTTTCCTTCCAACCATCCGAATTCGCCAAGGTGGCCGCCATCCTCTTTCTGGCCCACTGGTTCGGCGAGCGCCATCCCGCCTGGCCCGGCTTCCTGAAGGGGCTCGTACTGCCCGGCCTCTGCCTCGGCCCCATGCTGCTACTCATTTTGGGCGAAGTGGACTTCGGCGCCACCCTCCTGATCTCGGCCACCTCCGGCGCCATGTTGCTGGCGGCGGGGGCCCCCCTCCTCCTGCTGGTGCCCATTGCCATCGCCGGCATTGCCGGCATCGCCTTCCTCATCTCCCACGAACCCGAACGCATGGGCCGCATCATCGCCTTCCTCGACCCCGAAAAATATGCCTCCGGCGAGGCCTATCAGCTCATCAACGCCCTCTACGGCTTCGTCGCCGGCGGCTTCAAGGGACTCGGCCTCGGCCGCGGTCTCCAGAAGCAGCGCTACCTCCCCGAGGCCCACACCGACTTCATCTTCGCCTGCATCGGCGAGGAGTTGGGACTGCTGGCCACCCTGGCCATCATCCTGCTCTTCATTCTCTTCCTGCTGACGGGACTCCGCATTGCCTCCCGCACCATCGACCGCCGGGGTCAGCTCCTCGCCTTCGGCATCACCGTCCTGATCTCCCTCCAGGCCCTCATCAACATAGGCGTCGTCACCGGCTGCCTCCCCACCAAGGGCCTTTCGCTCCCCTACATCTCCTACGGCGGCTCCGGTCTCCTCGTCCTGCTTTTCATGGCCGGAATCCTCATCAACATCGCCCGCCATCCCGACCCTGCCTCCGAGGAATAGCCCCCTCGCGCCCCCCGGCACGCCATCCATCCCCTCCTCCCCTGCAAAGCCCAAGTTCCAGCGGTTTCCGAAACAGAGGGACAGGCTATTTGTCACAGTGGCTGTTGCCATCTGCGGCGCCCAACTCGGCCTTGCCAACCGCGCCGACTCCCTCCACGGCCTCCAAATCGGACTCCTCAACTTCGTCTCCACCTCCTCCTTCCCCTGCCTCTCCCTCCTCCGCGCCTCGTTCTAACCGTAAAAGAGGGACAGACCTGGTTCGGCTCGTTGAACGGTTGAAAGGTTGAAAAGTTGAAAAGTTGAAAGGGTCAACAGCTCCCCCCTAGAGCTTTTTCAAGAATGTTGTAGCCGTTTTCGGGGCCGACCGCTGGACGGCCCGTTATGGAGGTGCGGCTTCCAGCCGCGCTCTCGGACTTGATTGAATGGTGCGACAGGATGTCGCACCCCCCATTCTTGAGGCTACATTTTTTCTGAAAATGCTCTAGATTCCTAGAGATCTAGACATCTAGAAAACTTCTGCCATTTTCGAGCGGATAAAGAGGGGCGGCAAAAGAGGGACAGACCTGGTTTGGCACTAGGATGATGGCCTTTCATCTTGTTCCAACATTGTCACCATCTACGGGACTGTCCCCTGCCCGCCCCTGGCGTTTCTCTTTATCGGCTCCTTTCTGAAGGGGGACGTCATTTCTCACTCGATTAAAAACATACTTTAGGGAACCATCTGGGTAAAAACCCGTCATTATGATTTTCTCTCGTCCTAGTGCTTGCCATATTTCCAGCCATGCACAATTCCATAACATGCCACTACCGCCATCTTGAGTCAGGCGAATCTCTTTCCCGTCAATGCTCCATTCAAAGTTTTCCATGATTGGAGTTGATTCAAACCAATCATATTTCCAATACCCACGCCCGTCATTGTCAAAAAATAGAAATGCCTGATTGGCAAATCGCAAATCAATGCCGACCCATTCTCCCCTAATGCCATCCATCGTTGGAATCGCTTGCCGATGAGAAACTTTTACGCGTTCGATCAAATCAAGTGGTGGGCTCTTACAAGCAACAAGACAGATTGAACCTATCACGAATAGCATAGCAAGCAGCAAGAGGTTCTGTCTCACTTTTGGGGCGCTAGAATGATGGACTTTCATCTTTTCGCATTTGTCAGCATTCAAGTTTTTGTCCCCCTCCGGGAGGGGGGATGTCGCCATCGGCGACAGGGGGAAGTACACGCGCTGGCCCGGAACTTCCCAGCCTTCGCCCCAACTATGCGGAAGCCAGGCAAAGCCGTCAAGACCCAAAAAACGCCACCCGGCAGGAACCAAACCCGAGAGATTCGGGATCCCCTTTTCCGCTTCTTCCTCATCAATCGGGCGGGCTGTCGCGCGGGCAAAAGAGGGACAGACCTGGTTTGCCTGGAAACCGCTTTCCATACAATGGAAACATGTTTTAAGCGCCCCCCGAAACCGTTTTCCATTGTATGGAAGCGTGTTTTGAGTGAGAGGGGGGGCGGTCGGCGGCAAATTTGTCAACAACAAATTGCCTGGCCCTTGTGCTATCGCAATTGCGTCATTCCTCCCGCGCCCCGCCTCCTGCAAAGGCTTGACCGGGTGGGAGTGGGTGGATAGGATGAAGGAAATGAGAGAGAACAAAAGAAGCACAAAATCAGCGGAATGTCTCGCGCGGGCCTTGTGTCCGCCCCTAGGCGTCTTCTCTCTCCAGCCGCCGACGTCCTCCAAGCCTTCGACAGCTGAATCCCCCCGACCTGCCGAAGCCCTGAAACAAAAGCAAACCCCATGAGACACCTGCTCTTCACCGCCCTCCTCGCACTCGCCTTCATCGCCTCTGACGGCCTCGCCACGCCCCCTCCCGACGATGCCGCCTTCGAGTCCTGCCCCCTCCACGCCCTTTCCTGCCGTTTTGACTCCGAAATTCGGGCTCACCGCTGGACGCCCACCGACCTACCCGATCCGCCAGCCATTGACCCCCTCCTTTCCTCCACCTCCAACCCCATTCCCTTCTCCATCATCGTACGAGACTTCTCCCCACCTGACCCCGAAAAACACCTCCCCACCACCCTGAATCCAGACCCCGAACCCCTTCTCTGCCGTCCCGAACGCATGGCCTGCTCCGACGACGCCTTCAGCCTCTACGGTGGCATCCTTCGCCCTGGTCCCCCCTCCGTCCTCCCTCCCTTCGAGTGGCAGCTTCTCACCGACTCCCGCACGCCCACCCGCACCTTTCATTTCCAAATCGCGGCCCCCGACGGCCCCGACCGCTTCATCGAAATCGACTTCCTCATGGGCCCCTTCGACCCCGACGACCCACCCCGGCTCCCCCCCCTCCGACACTCTGCCGGCTACATCGGCCCCGTCCATGCCGACATGATCGTTCCCTATCTCTCTGACTACTCCCCGCCCGTCGCCCTCGTCCTCGACCCCGCCGAACCCCGCGATGTCGCCGCCCTGTATTCTCACGGCAATCCTGTCGGCCTCCGCGTCCGCCTCGCCCTAACTTCCGCCACCAGCATATTTCCCCGCTCCGCCACCGTCGCCTTCGCCGCCCTTCCCATCGAACCCCGCACCTACGAAAACCCATTCATTCTCTGCCCCCCCGACCTTCCCCACGCACCCGACATGCTCCCCGTCCCCCAGCACATCCTCGATGGCGACCTCGACGACGTCCCCGTCTTCACCCCCTGCAAATACGACGCGCCCGTCCCGCCCGACGACCTCTTCGAACACCTCGGCTCCCTTCCCGACTCCGAATGGGCCACCTCCGCCAGCCAATGCCATGCCCTCAACATCACCTTCTCGCCTCTCGCCGCAAAAAGCTATGACATCTTCATTTCCTCCGACATCGAAACATTGAAACCCACCAGGACGTTCCTCTACGTCAATCCGGACCCCGAACTCGAAACCGCTTCAGGAGGTCCCAACCGGGCGCTCGCCATCCTCCACGCCATCGACGCCCTTCCCGCCCCCCCGCCCGCCGTCATCCTCCGCTTCGATGCTTACCTCGTCAATCGCTTCGGACCTCTCACGGATAGTGTCCGGGACTACTCCACCAACGCTCTCCGACACTGCGACTTCCCCGCCACCTGGTTCCCCTCCGACACCTGCTTCGGAGGCCCCCGTCCTGGCGTCTCCCTCTCCCATGCAGCCGCCGAATTCACCGCCGCACTCTCCTGCCTCCTCCACCGCCGCGCCATCCCCCTCGTTGTCTCCCATCCCCCCCACCTCGCCCCTTATCTCGCCTATCACGCCGATGCCGACATCGACCTCGACAAACTCCCCTGAGCCCCCCTCTCCCCCGCCCCATTACGGTTTTCTCACCAGTTTTTGCATTTTTCTCCGTCAGCCCCGCCCTAGAATCCTAGGTTCCTAGATTTCTAGCCCCACTAGAAAAACTAGCCCTGCCAGCCCGCCGCGAAAAAGGGGTTCAAATAGCCTGTCCCTTAGTTTACTCGCTGCCCCTGCCTTGCATTTTTTGCTTCCCCTTTGGGGCAGAATGGGGACAATACGCGGGCACGCAACCTATAAGGAGCACAACCGATGATATTTGAAGGTGCATACACGGCTTTGGTGACCCCGTTCGCGAAGGACGGGAAGGTGGACTATGGACGGCTGGCGGCGCTGGTGGAGGAGCAGATTGCCGGCGGCGTCGCGGGTCTCGTGCCCGTCGGCACCAGCGGCGAGTCCCCGACCCTCTCGCACGAAGAGCACATCGACGTCATCCGGGCCGTCGTCGAGACCGTGCACGGGCGCGTGCAGGTGATTGCCGGGGCCGGCTCCAACTCCACCGCCGAGGCTCTGCACCTGACGAAGGGCGCCATCGAGGCCGGCGCGGATGCCACGCTCCAGGTCGCCCCCTACTACAACCGCCCGACCCAGTCGATGCTGGTCTCCCATTTCACGGCCATCGCCGACCTCGGCAAGCCCGTCGTCCTCTACAACATCCCCGGCCGCACCGGCGTCGAGATTGCCATTCCCACCGTCGCCGAACTCGCGAAGCACCCCATGATCCAGTGCGTCAAGGAGGCCGGCGGCAGCGTCGACCGCGTCAGCAAGACGCTTCAGGCATGCGACATTGCCGTGCTTTCCGGCGACGACTCGCTGACCCTGCCCATGATGTCCGTCGGCGCGAAGGGCGTGGTCTCGGTGGTCACGAACGTCGCTCCCCAGCCCATCGTGGAGCTGGTTCGCGCCGCGCTCGAAGGCCGCTATGCGGACGCCCTGGCCCTCCACCGTCGCTGGTATCCGCTGATGACGGCCCTCTTCCTGGAGACGAATCCGGTTCCGGTGAAGGCCGCCCTGGAAATGACGGGCCGTGGCGAGGCGCTCTATCGTTCCCCGCTCGGTTCCATGTCGGCCCCCAACGCCGAGAAGCTGCGAGCCGTCCTGGCCATGCTGGGGCTGCTGCCATGAGCGCCGCCCCGACCCGAGTCATCCTGCTGGGGGCGGCGGGCCGGATGGGGCTCGCCATCACGCGCCTGCTCCTGAAGGGTTCGGCCCCGTCCCTGCGCCTCGTCGCCGCCATCGACCGCCCCGCCCATCCGGCCGTCGGCACCGACATCGCCCTTCTCGCCGGGGCGGGCGCCCCCTGCGGCATCCCGCTTGCCGACGATCTGGCGGCGGCGCTGGCCGCGCTCGAACCGTCCCCGTCGGCCGCCGAAGCCCCCGTCGTCGCCATCGATTTCTCGCACCACGCGGCCGCTCCCGCCACTGCCGCCCTTCTTGCCGCGCACAACGTGGCCTGGCTGCTAGGCACCACTGGCCTCACGCCGGAGGAGACGGCCGCCGCCGACGCCTCCCACCTCTGCATCCCCTATCTCCACGCCGCCAACATGTCGCTTGGCGTCAACGTCCTGGCGGCACTTGTCGCCCAGGCCGCCACCGCCCTCAAGGGGCAGGGCTACGACGTGGAGATCGTCGAGGCGCACCACCACCGCAAGGCGGATGCCCCCTCGGGTACCGCCCTCATGCTCGGCCGCGCCGCCGCCAACGCCTACGGCTGGCAGCTCGACGAGGTCGCCCGCGACGGCCGCACCGGCGTCCCCGGCCCTCGTCCCGAGCAGGAAATCGCCTTCCACGCCATCCGCGGCGGCGACATCGTCGGCGACCACAGCGTCCTGTTCATTGCCGAGGGCGAAATGCTTTCCCTGGGCCATCGCATGACCTCCCGCGACACCCTGGCCGCCGGCGCCCTCCGCGCCGCCGCCTGGCTCGGTGTTCCCGGCCGCCTCCCCGGCACCTACACCATGGCCGATGTCCTTGGCCTCGCCCACTAACCGCCCCCGCCTCTCTCCCACAGGTCTCCCATGTACGCCATCGAAGCTGGACTTTCCATCGGCTCGAACCTCGGCGACCGTCTCGCCCAGCTCCGCGCGGCCCGTGACGCCATCGCCCGCATCCCCGAGGTCCGCGTCACCGCCTCCGCCCCGCTCTACGAGACGGAACCCGTCGGCTGCCCACCCGAATTTCAAAAACTGGCCTACTACAACACCGTGCTGCTGCTGGGGACCTCCATGGAGGCCCACCGCCTCTTCGCGGAACTCCAGAAGGTCGAGACCGCCCTCGGCCGCTCCCGCCGCCCCGGCCACCTCAACGAGCCGCGCCCCATCGACATCGACCTCATCTTCTACGATGGCCAGTCCATCCGCTCTGGCGGCCTGGTCGTCCCCCACCCCCGCTGGTCCCTCCGCCGCTTCGTCCTCCAGCCGCTCGCGGATCTCCGCCCCGGCCTCGTCCTTCCCGGCCACGACCGCAGCGTTTCCGCCCTCCTCGCCGCCCTCCCCGACGGCACCCAGCCCGTCCGGCTGGTCATGCAAAACTGGTGACGCCCGCCCTAGCCCCTTCGCCTACCCCCAAAAAACCACCACCAACCGGAGAAACCTGCCATGCCCGACACCTTCACGACCACCACGACCCAAGGCTGGGGCTCGCGCCTCGGCGGCAGCTTCAAGGGCCTGCTATTCGGCCTTCTGCTCTTCCTGGTCGCCTTCCCGCTGCTCTGGTGGAACGAAGGCCGCACCGTCAAGCAGACCCGTGCCCTCAACGAAGGCGCCGAGGCCGTCGTCGAGGCCTCCCTCGATGCCGTCGATCCGGCCCTCGAAGGGCAGCTCGTCCATGTCTCCGGCCTCGTCACCAACCTCGCCCCCGTCGCCGACTCCGACTTCGGCCTTTCCGTCGACGCCCTCGTGCTTCGCCGCGAAGTCGAAATGTACCAGTGGGTCGAGTCCCAGAAGACCAGCAAGAAGGTCAATCTTGGCGGCTCCGAGACCACCACCACCGAGTATTCCTACACCAGGGAATGGGCCGACCCCCGCTTCGCCGATAGCTCCAACTTCGCCTACCCCGAAGGCCACCAGAACCCTGCCGCAATCGCCTACATGCCCGACACCATGGTCTGCCGCGATGCCCGCATCGGCGCCTATGTCTTCCCCTCCGACCACTTGCCTGGCCTCGGCAACGCCGAACCCCTGCGCTGGCCCGCCGAATGGCCCCCCGCGTCTCCCGCTACCTCCGCCGCCACGAATGCCGAGAACGCCGAGGCCGCCGAGGCCGCTCCGGCCTCGGCCCCCGCCGCCGACGCCGCAGCCACGCCCGAACCCGCCACCGCCGAACCTGCGCCCCCCCCCGCCCAGGACGCCCCTCTCCTCAAAAAGCTCCAGAACAGCTACTACTACGGCAAGAATCCCGCCGTCCCGGAGATTGGCGACCTCCGTATCACCTTCACCCTCGTCCCGCCGCACGACATCTCCATCGTCGCCGCCCAGCGCAGCAACACCTTTGCCGAGTGGCGTGCCAGGAACGGCCGCACCCTCTTCCTCGTCTCCGATGGCCTGAGTACCGCCGCCGAGCAGTTCGAGAGCGCCCACCGGGGCAACAAGATGATCGCCTGGTTCCTTCGCCTCGGCGGCTTCCTCCTCATGGTGCTGGGCATCCGGATCTTCCTCAGTCCGCTCCGCGTCCTCGCCGATGTCCTGCCCTTCCTCGGCCGCCTTGTCGGTGGTGCCGGTTGCATCGTCGCCTTCCTGATCGCCCTCCCTTTGACCCTCCTCACCATCGGCCTGGCCTGGATCGCCTACCGCCCGCTGATCGGCATCCCCCTCGTCGTCGGTGCCGTCCTTCTGGCCGTCTTCGGCCTCGTCAAGGCCCGCAAGACCCCTGCCAAGGCCCCGTAGTCCTCCCCCCTGCTCTTGCTCGGTTCCGGGCCGCTCGCGGCCCGGCTTTTTTCTGGCCTTCCGGGATCCCGGCACTCAAGTCCCCGGATTTCCGGCACCTCGTCTTCCCGGCCTCCCATCCCCTCTCGCCCCCTCGCCCGCAAGTCGCGCGTCGCGAGTCGCAAGTCGTCCGCCCCCCCCGGAACTTGCCCCCCAAATCAGTGTGATTCTACGTCAAAACAAGGGTTTTTCGCGCAAAAATGACTTCCAGACAATGGAAGCATGTTTCCGGGGGTTTTCCATGGAATGGAAGCATGTTTCGGCACTTTTTCCAGACAATGGAAACGTGTTTTCCACACCCTTTTTCACGCCCTCTTACGCCCCAATCCCCCCTCCTCCCCCTCCCCTACTTCTGGAACACGGCGAGCAGCAGGCAGAGCAGCCCCAGCAGCAGCGGCAGCGGATACCGCTCGACCCGCACGGACGTCTCCCGCGCCTCCTGGCTCGTCCGATGGAGGCTGGCGATCGATTCGCGAAACAGCCGCTCCAGCCCCGTGTCGCCCGGTGCCGACCGGACGTACGTGCCGCCCGTCGACAGCGCCAGCTTCTGGAGCATGTCCTCGTGCAGGACGGACTGCACCACGCGCCCCTGCCGATCCTTGAAATAGGCGTCCGACGACCCCTCCGGCGCCGGAATGATCTCGCCGGCCAGCGTCGCGATGCCGATGGTGTAGACCCGGATGTGCGCCTCGTTCAGCGACGGCACCAGCGACAGCGGATCGCCCACGTGGTCCTCCCCGTCCGTGACGAGCAGGATGATGCGGTCGGCCCGGTCCCCGTCGGTCTCGGCCTCATCGGCGGCGGGGAAGGAGTCGATGGCCGTCTGCAACGCCTGCTGGATGGCGGTTCCGCCCTTGGGGATGATGCCCGCATAGATGTCGTCCAGCGTCATCAGGAACGCCGCGTAGTCGGTGGTGAACGGACACTGCAGGACCGATGCCCCCGCGAACGGGATCAGCGCCACCCGGTCCCCGTTCAGGCTCGCCAGCAGGTCGCGGATGCCCCACTTGGCCTGCTGGAGACGACTCGGTGGCAGGTCCGTGGCCGTCATGGAGCGCGAGGTGTCCAGCAGAATCGCGATGTCGAGCCCCTTCCGCGTGACCTCCTCCCAGCGGACGCCCCATTGCGGTCGCGCCAACGCCAGCAGCGTGCACAGCAACGCCAGCAGCAGCCACAACACGCGCCGCACCGGCCGGTTCGACAGCGCGTCCGGCGCGAGCTCGGGCAGCAACTGCGCATCGGCCAGCCGTAACAGCGCCCGCTGGCGACGGCGCACCAGCGCCACCAGCAGCCACCCCAGCGGCAGCAGCAGAAGCAGCCAAGGGAGCCATTCTGGATGCGCAAACGTCATGTCGGCAACTCCGCGAGAGGGGTGGCGTGGAGCAGCAGCGCCAGCAGCAGGCACAGCGCGGCCCCTGCCGCAAACGGCGCGAACAGCTCCTTGTACTGGGTATAGGAGTCCAGCGTCACGGGCGTCTTCTCGAGCTGGTCGATCTCCTCGTAAATGGCGGCCAGCGAGTCGCTGTCCGTCGCCCGGAAGTACTGCGCCCCCGTCAGCTCGGCCACCTTCCTGAGGGTCTCCTCGTCGATCTCGGCCCCCGGCACCGCCACCCGCATCCCGAAGAACCCGGACACGGTCTGCGGCTGGTCCGAGGCGGCCCCGACCGCGTACACCTTGATGCCCAGCGCGGCGGCGGCCTGGGCGGCATTCAAGGGGGCCAGCCGCCCCGCGTTGTTGATGCCGTCGGTGAGCAGAATCACCAGCTTCGACTTGGCCTGCGACGGCCGTAGCCGGTTCACCGCCGAGGCGATGGCGTCCCCGATGGCGGTGGCGTCCTCCGGCAGCATCCCGGTCTGGAGGCGGTCGATCTGCTGTTGCAACCACGGATGGTCCGTCGTCAGCGGGGCCAGCGTGAAAGGCATCGCGGAAAACGCCACGATGCCAATCCGGTCGTCCGGCCGATTGTCCACGAACGTCCGGATCACCGACTTGGCCACGTCGAGCCGCGTCGCCCGCGGCCCCGCCATGCCCCCGTCGGACAGGTCCGTCGCGTTCATGGACGTGGACGTGTCGACCAGCAGCACGATGTCCACCCCTTCGGTCTCGGCCCGTGCGCGACGAATCCCCGCCCGTGGCCCGGCGGCCGCCACGACGAGCAGCACCGCCGCCAACGCCAGCGCCGCCGGTCCCAGCCACCGCAGCTGCAGCCACGGCGACCGCGGCAGCGCCTCCAGCGATGCAATGTCGCTCGTGGCAAACGTGGGCGCCTTCCGCCGCATACGCAGCCAGACCGCCACCAGCGGAATCGCCAGCAGCAGCAACAGCAGAAGCGGATGTCGGAACGTGAACATGGGACAGTTCTTGTCTAGCAGGTTCCATGCCAGACCTCTCCTCCGCGCCAAATCGCCCGCCCCCCTGCCCCCCGAAATCCGCCCCGAACCTGTGTGATTTTACGTCAAAACAAGGCTTTTTCGCTCTTTCCGCTCTGAATGCGGGCCATCGTGCCCGCCCTTCTCCCAGGAGGCGTAGGCGTGGGTGAAGAAGAGGCGGAAGGCGGGCTGGACGGCGCGGAAGACGGCGTCCTGCGAGAGGACGGGGAGCTTGCGGACGAGATAGCGACGGGTCTTGCGCTCGATGAGGACGAGCAGCCCGCCGCGACCGCCGACGCGGAAGACGATGGTGTCCATCTCCCAGTGGCCGAACTCGGCGCGCCCGGGGCCGGAAGGAGGGACCATGCCGCCCTGTCCAGTTCATATTTGAACTTTCCGACTGCGAAACTGTCGCTTTCGGCTTGATTGGCTGGCGGGAAAAGGTGTAGAAGGAATGACATTATGGCAACGACAAAACACAAGGGTCTGGGACGGGGGCTGGACGACCTCATTGCAGGGGGACTGGGCACGTCCGAAAGCGCACCGGCCGCCAAGGCGCCCGCCAAGACGGCTGTCCGCCCGGCGGCGACCGCCCCGGCCGCCAAGGAAAAGGCCGGCAGCGACAAGCGCGCCACGGACAAGCCCTCCGCCAAGAAGGGATCCGGCAAACCTTCGGCCGCGGCAAAGGCCGAACCGCAGAAGGTAGTCCCCTCCCCCGCGCCTGCGCCGGCCCCGGCCAAACCCGAGGGCACCTCCTATCGCAAGGTGCAGCTGATCGCCCTCTCGTCCATCTCGAAATGCCCCTGGCAGCCGCGCCAGCACTTCGGCGAGGCGGAACTCTCCGAGCTGGCCGCCTCCATCCGCGAACGGGGCATCCTGCAACCGGTCTTGCTGCGCGTGGTCGGCGACGGCTACGAGCTGATCGCGGGCGAACGACGCCTGCGCGCCGCCGAAGCCGCCGGCCTCAAGGAGATTCCTGCCCTGGTGCAGGAGGCGACGGACGACGAGGTCATGGAGCTCGCCCTCATCGAGAACATCCAGCGCCAGGACCTGAACCCCATCGAGGAAGCCAAGGGCTACAGCATCCTGCTGGCCCGTTTCGGCTCGCAGGACGAGGTCGCCCGCCGCGTGGGCAAGGCCCGGCCGTCGGTGGCAAATGCCCTGCGTCTGCTCGAGCTTTCGGACGGCATCAAGCAGGCCATCGTGGCCGGCCGCCTGAGCGCCGGCCATGCCAAGGTGCTGCTCGGCGCCCCGGAACCCTTGCGCGAGAAGCTGGCCGAACGTGTCATCCGGCAGGGGCTCAGCGTGCGTGCGCTGGAGGCCATCGTCAACCCGGAGAAGAAGAAGCCGGTGCCCGGAGCCGAAAAGCCCGCCGCCGAACCGCGCACGGACACCTCCGCGGACCAGCAGCTCAAGTTCCTCGCCGAAAAGATCCAGCAGGAGCTCGGCACCAAGGTGACGCTCTTCGCGGCACGCTCGCTGCCCAATGGCCGTCGCGAGATGGGACGCATCATCATCGAGTTCTTCGATGGCGAAGACTTGTCGCGCCTGCTGGAGACGCTGAACCTGAGCGGGCTCGACTAAGGCCCTGCCGCCGCTCCCGCCTCACCGCGCCATCGGCCAGAGGACTTCACCATGGATGTCGCGCACTGGCTGGACACCTACGCCGATGCGCGCCGCCGGAGTCTTTTGGAAGCCCAGGCGCGATTCGAGATCGCCACGCTGATTCTCCGCCATGTCCTGTGGATTGGGCTGGCGGCGCTGTTCTGGACCACGGGTCTGGACGAGAGTCTGGCGGCCGGCCTCCGCGCCCGTTTCCCCGGCGGCGGCTGGGCCCCCTGGGCCTACATCTGCCAGGCCGCCCTCGCCGTCCTCTCCTACGAAACCCTCCTGTTTCCGCTCACCTATGCCATCGAATGCGCCCGCGCCCGTTTCCGGGCCGCCCTGCCATCCGCCGATGGTGAGCTGACCGATTCCGCCGAGGCCGAGACCGGCTTTGGCCCCTTCCTGCTCACCTACTTCTTCTCGCTGACGGTCGAGGTCGCCCTCTGCACGGCGGCCCTCACCGCCATCCACGTGCTACGACGCTTCGCGGGACCGTTCTGGTGGCTTTTCGCCGCCGCCACCTACGCCCTCGTCAACATCGACAGCTACAGCTGGTTCCGGCTCGCGCGCGACCGCCAGCCCGTCGACAACCCCGAGGCCCTCGCCGCCCTCCGCGATGCCCTCGCGCGAATGGGTGGCCAGAATTCCCCGGTCGCTGGCATCGAGCTGGATCCCGGCGAGCTGGAGGTCCAGCGCCCCGTCCGGATCGTCCGCAAGGCGGAAGGCGACGGCCTCGTCTTCGTCGTGGCGAGGGAATGCTGGATGGCGCTGACGCCCTCCGCCCGACTGGCCCTCCTGCTACGCGAGGCGGCCTTCCGGCGGCAACGGCGATTTCTGCGCGCATTTGCCTTCCTGCTTGTGGCGGTGGCCTTCGCCGTGGGGGGCGGGGCGGCCGATGCCGTGGCGGCGCGAGCCGGATGGCGGACGCTGGCCGCGCCGGAGGCGGTTCCGCTGCTCGTCATCGTGTTCTTCTCGCTGGCCCTCGTCTTCGGGTGCCTGCTCAAGTACGTCGCCCGCCGCCTCAACCTGCAGGCCGACATCGCCGCCGCCAAGGCCCATCCCGGCGGCGCCGCCGCCTTCGCCGCCCTGCTCCAGGAGCTGTTCCCCCTGACGGACGACCCGCCGCGCCTCCCCCGCTGGTGCACCCTCTTCCTCTTCGAGTACGCGCCCCTTTCCCGCGCCCTCCGCGTCGAACGCGCCTGCGCCGCCGCCGCAGACCCGCCGCCACAGCGCTGACGCCGCCTCCCTAGAACTAGGATTCTAGAATTCTAGGATTCTAGACACCTAGGCACCTAGACATCTAGGTTTCCCAGCCCCGGCCCCGCCCTTGCCGCCGCCCCCCAAACGGCTGTGAGTTTACGTCAAAAGCACAAGTTTTCCGCAGGTTTGCGCAGCCGAACCCGTCGCGCCGCACCCCTGCCGTCCCCTTCCGTCCTTTTTGGCTTGCGCCCAAGGCCTTTCAAGGGGAAACTCAAACCACGCAGAACGCTCTCGCGCCACGATGCCCCACCTCTTCCAAAAGCCGACCGCCATGAATCTCCTTGCCTGCCGCTCCCGCCTCGCCCGCCACGCCGCCTGGATGCTCGCCGTCCTCGCCTTTGCCGTTGCCGTGCTCCTCGCGCCCCTGGCGTCTGCCGTCGGCATCCCCGGCGACACCGAGGACTCCCCGGAAACCCTCTACCAGCGCGGTCTCGCCACCTTCACCTCCGGCGACTACGAGCACTCCCTCGAGTTCCTGGACGCCCTCATCAAGGTCTTCGGCGAGGAGCCCGAGCTCCAGCAGCGCATCGACCTGGCCATGTACGCCCGCGCCTGCGCCCTCTACAACCTCCAGCGCTATCCCGAGGCCATCGAGGCCTTCAACAAGTATGCCACCAAGTTCCCCTCCTCCAAGTTCGTCGACGAGGCCTACTTCCGCATCGCCTCCTCCCACCAGCTCAACGACAACCTCGGCAGCGCCGTGACCGCCTACGAGACCCTCCGCTCGCGCTTCCCCGCCTCCGCCTATGCCGAGGACGCCCTCTACCAGATCGGCATCTGCCATCTCCTCCAGGAGCATTCCGCCGACGCCACCGTCGCCTTCCAGCAGTTCCTGGCCGAATATCCCAAGTCCCGCATGGCCCCCCAGGCCGGCGCCTATGCCGCCCGCAGCCTCTTCGATGACGGCGAATCCGAAAAGGCCATCGACATGCTCCAGCAGGTCGAGGCCATGAGCAACCGCACCTGGGCCGTCATCACCTACTGCAACTTCCTCGCCTTCGAGATCGGCGACTACGTCTTCGACGACACCGAGTACGAGCTGGCCCTCCGCGCCTACCGCCGCGTCAAACCCCGCGCCGCCATCCTGCGCCACCTCCAGGAGGACGTCGCCGCCCTCGAGCGCGCACTCGCCCGCGTCCAGTCCGAACGTATCATGCCGGGCACCATGTCCGAGCACTACCGCACCGAACGCCGCCTGGCCTCCATCCTCGGACAGAACAAGGAAATGCTCCAGAAGCTCACCTCCGCGCCAGACTACGACTCCAACCTCTACCACCGCATCGGCCGCTGCTTCTTCAACACCGACCGCTTCTGGGAGGCCCGCGTCGCCTTCGCCCGCGTCGTCGCCACCGCCTCCGACCCCGACGTGAAGGAAGCCGCCCATTTCGACCTCATCCTCTCCATCTCGCGCCTCCGCCGCTTCTCCGACCTCCTCGTCGAGGCCGACGACTACCTCGCCACCTACGACTCCGAAGGCCACTGGCAGTAGCCGCCCGCCGCACCTGCCGCGCCTCCCTCCCCCCCCCCCGCCCTGCGACTAGGATTCTAGAATTCTAGGATTCTAGAAACCTAGACATCTCGGTTCTTTCTGCCTGGTGAATCTTTGTTCATCCGTATCTCTTCGCGGGCTACCCATAGGGCTCACTCGATGTGCTCTGGCGGGGTGAGGCCAAGGGCCTTGAAGGCTTTCTTGGCGGCTTTGGGGACGGGTTCGAGTTGCCAGCCGTCGCCGGGGTTGGTGGCGCGGACGTC
>JAFTAH010000162.1 GCA_017458625.1 Kiritimatiellia bacterium
CAAGGCACGCTCCCGCTCCAATCGCGGCCCAAACGGCTCTATTTTTCACGACCCGCTCCTTTTTCCATGGGGGGTGCGGCTTCAGCCGCGCCTTCCTCTTCGCCACGCAACCACCGCCACCACCGCCCCCGCCAGCGCCATCCACTGTCCGCTCTTCGCTCACGAATTCCTCTTTTCTCCCTCTACCCCATCCACTCTTCTCGCGTCGTTTGTCCTCCCGTGCCGGACGAGATGCGCAAGGTTCGATTCGTACAGGAACTCGATGATGTCCTGTTCCGTCACCTTCTTCTTCGGCAACAAGGCCCGGCGCTCGTAGGGGACGCCCTTGCGCGTTTTCGCGCGGACGACGAAATACCTCTTCCCCGCGTCAGTCTCGAAAGAAATCGAGGTGATGTTTTTCGCGTCGACCCGCGCGCAGACGTTGCCCACCTGGAACACGATTCCCTCCGCCAAAACATGCACTGAGACCGGACATGCCGCAAGCATGAAGACCAGCAACAGCAAAAAGATAGGGAAGCCGAGGACGATTCACAACACTTGGGTCCATTCGATGGTCTGCAAAAACACTTTGGCCACGCCCAAGACCACCGTCGGCAAAACGACCACCCAAAGCGCCAGCCGCCACACCGAAGGCAACTCTTTCGCGTATTCGCGGGACTTCTCCTTGAAGCAATCCCAGCTCCAAGGCTCGGTCCATGCCACTTGTTTCGGAAAAAGGCCCATGGCTCTATCCTCCCCCCCGCCTCTCCGCTCTTCCGCCCGCGCTCATTCCGCTTCCCCTGCCGCCCCCTTTTCACTCTTCACTTTTACGTCCAGCTGGATATCCTCAAGCCGAATCACCCGCCAGACCTCCCACCCGCTGCCATCTCCCTTCAGCTCCGTCCACACGCCCAACGCTTCGTCCACGGCCCGCAGAACCTCGCGCGCCGAGGCCCCTTCCATCTGCAGAGTCACCGGTCGCAGACCCGCCCTCGCCTCATCAAACACGAGCTTGAACTCCATCTCCGGATCCTCCGCCCCGTACGCCAAGAGTTCGCGGACGTATTCCAGAACGTCCCCCGGCGCCGTATTGACGAATTCCACCTTGGGCACCACGATCTCCCCCAGCTTCCGCCAAATCTCCGCCACGCGCCGGGTCCACACCGTCGTGCGCTCGCGCCCGAACTGAACCTCCCGAATGCCGGCGGGCAAATCGATTTGCGCGTTCAAATTGCCATCCACCCCCTTGCGGGCAAGCCCTCCCCGGACTTCCACCCGCAGGACGTCGCCATCCTCGCGCGTCTTCACAGACTCCACCCCCATCGCGCTGTGGTAGACCAATCCCGACAGCTTCAACTGCCTGGGCTCATCCTCCGGCTCACCCCTTACGTAAAAACCAGTGAAGTCCCTTTCTTCGAGCACCCGCCGCCCCACCCCCAACCTCCCGGCGACCTCCGTCAGAATATCCCCCCTCGCCCCCGTTGCGACGCACCCCACAATCACCGCCGCCACCACCCCGTACCACGTGTCGAACAAAAACTTCGCGACCTTCTTCATTCCGCTCCGCCCTTTCCTTCTTCGCCCGCCATTATCCATCTTTCCATCTCGCCGGACCTCACGCCCATCGTGACACCTGCCACGCACACCCTCCCACACCCCTCTCTCCCTGTCAACCCTTTTCACGCCCACACATTTGCCAGACCATTCGCTGTTCAAAACACGTTTCCATACAATGGAAACATGTTTCGTGCGCCCTCAAAACCGTTTTCCATTGTATGGAAACATGTTTTATCAACAACTATGAACCTGTCCCCTTTTTGTTGTCCGCTTTTGCGCCACCGCCCCTATTCTCCTTTTGACATCCTCCACTCCTCCCGCCATACTCCGGCTTGTATGCCACCGTCCGCGTCCATGACCGAGCTCCGCTATCCCCTCGCCCGCCGCTTTCTCCCCGTCCTTGCCGCCCTTTCCTTCCCTGCTGCCATTTTCGTCGTTTTCGCCCTCAGGCACTCCAACGGCTTCAGCATCCCCACCCCTCGCACCTTCGCCCTCCTCTTCGCCGCCTACGCAGCCCTCGTCGCCTGGCCCGCCACCCTGCGTTTCCGGACCTGCCTCCGCTACGGCGACGACGGCATCGTCTGGCGCTCCGGTCTCGGCCCAACCGTCCGCATCCCCCGCTCCCGCATCATCACCTGGGAACACGTTGTCTTCGACCGCTCCGACTCCCTGTGGCTCGTCCACTACCGCGCCCCCAACGGTCGCCACCGCACCATCCACATTCCCAACGCCCTCGTGCAAACCTCCTACGCCCAGCGCCTTCCCTTCCAGATTTGGCTCCCCTCCAATTTCCACGACCTCCGCGTCTTTTTCCCGCGCTATCCCCTTCGTTTCCGCTGGTTCACCCTCTCCTGAGCCGCCTTAGGATTGGCACCTTTCCGTCCCATCCCCAGCTCGCCGGGCGGCGGCCCAGCATCGATTGCAGTCGTCCATTTCAACTGTTCCGGCGCGGTCGGAGCCGCGCCCGGTCATGCTGACAAGATTCATCATGCCGCGCACTCTACTCCAATCCCCCGCCCAAGGGAAAGGCCATATATTCGCCCCCGCGCGGTTTGCGGGCGCTACTCCCACCAGGGCCAGTAGCTGCCCGCCCCCATCGTGGCGTTCTCGACCCATCGGCGGAGGTCCTCGACCTTCACGTCCGCCGTGCCCTCGAAAACCCCTTCGCCGGTCCGGCCCGCGCGCCAGGAGATGTCGGCGGAGTGCGACGGCATCGTCCCCATCCGCCACCTCCGCCACTTCCACCCCCCCCGACCTTCCCCGTCCCCGTCCCTGTCCGCCATCTGCAACTCGCCCGAATCCAGCAGAACGGACGCCCATTCGCCGAC
Source organism: Kiritimatiellia bacterium (assembly GCA_017458625.1). GTDB lineage: Bacteria > Verrucomicrobiota > Kiritimatiellia > CAIQIC01 > Lenti-01 > RGIG3636. The sequence goes on from JAFTAH010000162.1 coordinate 2,865, forward strand.
CGTCCGTCGCCACGGCGTCTCCCCCAGTGCTCCGACCTCGTACACCAGCAGCGTGGACGCGTAGTCCAGCGCCTCGTTGAAGAGGTCGTCGATCCGCGCGAATCCTTCGGATTCACGCCGCGGTCCTTTCGTTCCCAGGCGCTTGCGGAAGGTCCGCGACGTTTCCGCGCCGGGGCGGCGTCCTGCCGACCAATCCGCCAGCAGGGCGTCCAGACGCTTGGCGTCCAGCGTGGAGGCCACGACGGGGCCCTCCGGGCCGCCCCACGCGATTTCCAGCGTTTCCCAGGGTTCCCCTTTCTCCGCCAGCGCGTACGAATCCACCGCCCACGTCCCCGATGTCCGCTCCCCGGTCCACTTCGCCGACATTTCCGAGCGCGGCCACATGCCGGCGCCCAGACGCCGCAGCAGCGCGTCCCCCGCCGTTTCCGCGTGCCGCCGGAGCCACGCCCGCATTCCTTCCGCCCCGGATGCCTTCTCCACCCACACCGCCCCGCGCCCATACTCCAGCTCCACCGCCCCGACCTCCCCGGAGAGCCGCCCCGCCAGCTTCTCCCATCCTTCCCACGACAGCACGCACGCCACCCCGGGTTCTTCCGCATCGGCCGCCCACGCCGCCACCCGACGCCGCAGCGCATCCGCCGCACGTACCACCCGCCCCGACCGGGCCACCACCGCCAGCGCTACCTTCTCCCCGTCCAGCGCCTTGCCGCGCGCCCGCTTGCACACCGTCCCGCCGCCCCGCGCCCAGTCCCCCTTCGCCGCAAACTCCACCCGTACCGCGTCCCCCCGCAGCCCCACCCCCACCTCCGTCCACTCCGACCGCTCCACCACCGCCGCCAACCCGTCCACCACCGCCCGGATGGCGGGAGGAGCGTGCTTTCCGGACTTCCGCACGAACCACTTCCCGTACTCGCCATCATCCACCCTCAAGGCCAACGTCCCCTCCGCCCCCACCGACCGCGACTCGTGAAGCTCCTTCGCCAGCAACGCCTCCGCTTCCCTCCGCCCATCGAAACTCCACGCCACCGTCACCCGCCCCTCCGATTCCACCGCGACGGCCACCCCTTCCCCGTATTCGGCCTCGAACGCCCGCACCCCCAGCTCCTCCACTGGCCCCTCCGGGCCGATGTTTTCCTCCAGCAACGCATACACCGGCGCGCTGTCTTTCATGGGCAGGACCGCCGCAAACCCCTCGTTGGCAATCGTGTCGGCACTTGCATCATCCCCGTACAGCGCGAAAACCACCGTCCCCATCCTGTCCATCGCCTCCCACACCGCCCGTTCTTCGGCGAAGCTCCCCCGCTCGAACAGCTCCTCCGCCCCCTCCCACTGCGTACCCGCCACGAACGTCCGCAACTCCTCCGCGAAACGCTCCGTCCCGCGGATTTCCGCCCGCATCACGCACGTCTGTCCCCAAGCCGCCGCCACGGCGGCCAGTGCGGCGGTCCAAACTAGCAAAAACAATCTTTTCATTACTACACCATCCTGCCTCGAATAACCCCCAACCCGTCCGCTGCCGTCAAGACGGAGATTCGCGTCTGTCCCCTTTTCCTCCTGCCCGTCAACCGTTCCGCCGACTTCCCGTCCGCCCTCATGTTCCCGCTGTCAGCCATGACTCACTCCTCTCGCTCCCGCTTTCCCGGTTTTCCACACAATGGAAACGTGTTTCGGGGGGTTTTCCACACAATGGAAACATGTTTCGCATAATTTTCCACACAATGGGAGCCTGTTTTCCACGCCGTGGAAAACGACGGGTGGGGCGAGCCGTCCCCGGCGAGCCGCGGGGCCGCGGCCCTTTCGACGGCCATCGATTGCAATCGACGGCCATCGGCCAAGCGCGGCTGGAAGCCGCACCTCCGGAAGGGAATCGCATCCTTTCGGGGGTGCGGCATCCTGCCGCGCCTCCCCGCGCAAGAAAGGCGGGAGGAACCCTTG
>JAFTAH010000163.1 GCA_017458625.1 Kiritimatiellia bacterium
CCCAGCCTCCGCAACCGCTAGCGCATTTTGCGAAAATGTGTGGCCGCAAGGTTCGGAGGTGCGACATCCTGTCGCGCCCAAATGAATTGCGCGGCTGGAAGCCGCACCTCCGGAAGCCGCCCGCCAAATGGCTACAGTAATTTGAAAACCGCTCTAGCACGGATGAAGAAAAGATGTGTCCGCATCCTTGGTAGGCCCCGGCGGTGATGCGGGCCATCCAGGAGGCCGGTGCCGTGGCGGACGATCTTCCCCCCTACTCTCCAGACCTCTTTTCCGCTGTGAGTTTACGGAAAATCATTGGATTTTTTGCAGAATTTGCGCTTTTGGGAGCCGCGCTGGAGTGGGCGGTCCCAGCTGTTCCCGCCGTCTTGGTGGTCTCAGCGCCCCCGCCCCCTCTTGCCGTTTCCGTTTCCGCTCATCCGGGGCCCGTGCCGCCGGAGGGTGTCGGGTTCTTGAGGGCGGCCATGACCAGCTGGAGGTCGTGCCAGGTGTCGCGCTTCTTGCTGGGGTCGCGCAGCAGGGCGGCGGGATGGAACGTGACCATGGTGGGGATGTGGTTGAAGCGGTACCAGTTGCCCCGGACCTGCGTGATGCGTCCGACGGGGCCCAGCAGGCCCGTCATGGCCGTTGCGCCCAGGCAGACGATGATGCGGGGCTGGATCAGGGCGATTTGGCGGAGCAGATAGGGCATGCAGAACGCCATCTCCTGAAGCGTCGGGGTGCGGTTGCCGGGCGGCCGGCACTTGACGATGTTGCCGATGAACACCTGCTCGCGCGAGTAGCCCATGGCCATGATCATCTTGTCGAGCAGCTCGCCCGAACGTCCCACGAAGGGCCGCCCCTGGGCATCCTCGTTGGCCCCCGGCCCCTCCCCGACGAACATGAGGTCGGGATGGTTCGCGTTGCCCTCGCCCGGCACGGCGTTGAGACGGCGCTGGCAGAGGACGCACGCCCGGCAGGCCCGGACTTCGGCGGCGATGGTCTCCAGCGTGTCGTCGGGGGTATTGGCGGCACGGGGGGCGGGCCCCGGCGTGAAGGCGGGCGACGGCTCCAGGGTTGGCGTGGACGCGGTTTTGGCGGCGGGCATGGGCTCGTAGGCGGGCGCTGGGGGCTCGGGTCGAAATGTGGGCCTGTCCGGTCGAGGTGCGGCGTCGCGCGATGACCTTTCCGCCGTCTTCGGAGCGGTCTGCGCGGCCTTTGAGGAAGCCGGTTGTGCCGCGCGGGAGGCCTTTTTGCGGGACGTTTTTGCGGCCAGAGTGCCCCGGGGCACCCCCGTGACGCCTTCCTCCTTTAGATAGTCGATGTAGTTCCGCAACAGGGCGTGCAGGGTGTTGCCATCGGGCGCGGGCATGAGGAATCTCCTGGCGCTACGGCTCGAAACGGGCCTGCATGTGCGGCGGACGCGTCTCCACGCCCAGCAGACCGCCCACCCAGCCGATCAGGTTGCCTCCGCCCTGCCGCAAGCCCAGCAGTTCATCGAACAGCGACGTGCTCTCCTCGTAGCGCATGACGCGCACAGAGTCGGCCTCCAGCAGCTTCGCCAGCAGCTCCAGGGCGTCCTCGCGGTAGCCGACGCGGTCGATCAGCCCATTCTCCAGGGCCAGGCCGACCCCCATCACGCGGCCATCGCAAATCTTGCGCAGTCGCGTCTTGTCCACCTTGCGGTGCTTCGCGACCAGCCCGAGAAAGCGCTCGTACATCGCGTCGACCTCCGCCTGCAAGAGGGCGACCTGCGCCGGGTCGAGCGGCTTGAGTGGATTCATCGCGTCCTTGTTCGCGCCCGAGGTCAGCGTCGCGTCCTGGATGCCCAGCTTCTGCGCCAGGCCGCTCGCGTTGACTCCGTTGAGCAGCACGCCCACCGACCCCACCAGGGCCGTCGGCTGCGCCACGATGCAGTCCGCGCCGAGAATCGCGTAGTACGCGCCCGAGGCCGCCATGTCGTGCACCAGGGCCACCACCACGCGGCCCGGCTGGGCCTCCTTGAAGCGGCAGACCTCGTGGTAGAGCTCGTCCGAACTCGTCACGCCGCCGCCGGGGCTGTCGACCTCGATGAGCAGGCCCTTCACCTTGTCGTCTGCCGTCGCGCACCGCAGCTGCCGCAGCCAGCTTTCGACGCGGTCATGGCCGGGCGTGCCCAAGAGGCTGCTGGCCGTATCGTGGGTGATCTCGGCGTCCAGGTCAATTCGGACGACCTTGGGTCCCTCCGAGCCGTACGACCCCACCTCGTTGAGGTCGGGGAACTCATCCTTCGGGAGCTCGCTCGAACCGGAACCCCCGCCGACCAGCACGGCCACTGCCGCCAGGTTGAGCATCAAACTCGTCACCAGCAGGATACCTACCACGATTCCCAGCACCCAGAAGGGCCATGTTCGCAAGCTCTTGTTCTTTTTCATCGCGCCTCAAACTACCACATCCCGCCGCCCCTTGCAACTTTCCTTGCGAGGCTGAGAGACCGCGGCGGAGTGACACGCGCGAAAAATCCGTTCCCGCTCCCGAAATGGATTGCGGACAACGCGCCCGTGCGATAAAATCGGCCGCATTGAACCGAAAGGACTGAATGATGGATATTTTCGAAGCCATGGCGTTGAGGCGGTCGAGCCGTGCCTACACGACGGAAAAGGTATCGGCGGAAGAGCTGGAGAAGCTGCTTTTCGCGGCCAATAGCGCACCAGTGGGCGGCGCGCACTACGAGAACATCCATCTGACGGTCGTCCAGGAGCCCGCCCTGCGCGAACAGCTCCGCGCCGCCGGGGCCGGGGCCAACAGCTCGGCCGACCCCTTCTATGGCGCGCCGCTCGTGATCCTGGTCTCGGCCCGCGCCCGGCAGAGCTCCCCCGGCGTCGAGATTGCCAATGCGGCCTGCCTGGTCGAGCACATGCACCTGGCCGCGACGGCGCTGGGGCTGGGCTCCGTCTACATCTGGGGCTGCCTGCCGGGCCTCCGCGCGGACGCCGCCCTCAAGACGCGGCTGGGCATTCCCGATGGATTCGAGCCGCTGTCCGCCATTGCCGTCGGGCATGTCGCCGAAGCCCCGGCCCCGCGCACCTTCGACGGCCAGTACGCCTGCGACCTCTTCCTCTAGCCGGAGTCCTCATGCGTACCCCCGCCTCCATTCTCGCGGCCCTGCTTGCCGCCGTGCTCGTCTGGTCCGGGATCGTCCTTCCGGCCCCCATGGTCGCGGCCCGCGCCGATGACGCCGAGACCGGCACCACCATCACGGTCGGCCTGGTCGTCGCCATTGTCGCGGCCTACGGCCTGGTCAGCCTCCGCAACGACATCGAGGACTACGCGTCCACCCAGGAGGCCATCGACCGCGCCACTGCCGTGGCCGACGCCTCTCCCCTCGTCATCGACTCCGTCCTGGAGCGCTCCGCCTTTGGCGATGGTGCCCAGGAGGACGGCGTCATGGTCGGGTGGCGTCTGCGCTTCTGACGCGCCGCCACGCCTGCTGGTCTTGTTTTCCGCATTTGCGCCCATAGCTCAGCCGGATAGAGCAACGGATTTCTAATCCGTGGGTCGGGGGTTCGAATCCCTCTGGGCGCGATGCCCTTTTCCCATGCTTCACCCGGGAAGTTTCCCCGGTTGAGTATGCCCGCGCAAGATGGCAGGAGGCTCATTTGCCCCAAAGAAAACGATACCCCCCGGACTTTCGTCTTGACCCGCCCCCGCCCCCTGCGGAAAAGTCTCTTCGTTGCCCGTTGTGTGACCCACTCCGCCCCAATCCCGCCCCCCTCGAAAACAAGCGAATTCCCCTATGATTTTCCGCCATCCTAACAGCCTGTCCCTGAGTGCCGTCCCTTAGTGCCCTTGATTTCGGTGCCGGGCAGGCGGTGCCGTGCGATTTCGGGCGGGACTTTGGACATGGGGAGGCTCCTTGTTATGGGTTATTTACCCACATCTTTGAACACGAAACAATCCCCCGCATAAGGGGGGGCAGGCGGAAATAGCTCAAGAAAACCGGGTTCTATCTCGCCCCAAACGACTCCTGTCGACTATTTCTGGGGGTAAAAGCCAAAGAGATACGGATGATTGCTTTTAGGCCAGCTGACAACGTGTGCAACAACGTGTGCATTGCCAATCTCCCTGGAAAAGTCTAATGCCGCTTTGCCATGCTGCTTTGACTTGGAGCGTCTTGAAGCGTTCCCCGTCAGGGAGGTCACTCCTGGATCCGGAGGACGACGCGGAAGAAGCGCCAGCCGTCCTCGAGCCAGCGGGAAGGGGTGGCGGTGACGTCGGTCCAGTCTTCGTCG
>JAFTAH010000164.1 GCA_017458625.1 Kiritimatiellia bacterium
AAAACTTGTTCAAACGACGGCATGGTGTTTCCCGACGAGGCGCCGGATTGAAGGCGCAGTTTCCTGCGTCGAAATCCGGCAACGACGTGGGGGAACATCAGGGCAAGTTTGGACAAGGAATTTTGAATTCAGGACACTAGGTGTAGCTTGCCCGGGCGAGCCGGGCATTGATGACGGCCACGTCGGGGCCGGCGAGAAACCGCTGGATTGCTTCCCGCGGCAACGGGTTTGCCGTGCCAAACGCCCAGCCCAGCAACGATTTGTCATCCTTGTCGAGTCCCTTGTCTCCATCCTTCAGCACCTTCTCCGACAGCTGGCAAATCGAATCTAGCCCCCCCACCCCACCACAATTCTCCATCGCATCCGTCCCCACAGTCTTCACACAGCTGAACGGAGCCAGCGCTGGCCTGTCCGCCATCCGGGTCACCTTGATTTCCCACCCGTCGCCAAAGTCATACTCAATTGTGCACTTCGCCTTCGGCGCCGGCAAATGAAACTCCAGGTCATCCTGCCAGGCTTTCTCATCCAACTCTTCAAACTCCTCAGGCCATAAACTCTCCTCCGTCTCCCCGAACGGATTGATGGAGGGAAACATCCCCTTGAAGCTGCTGATCGTTGACAGATGCTCGTTGGCGAAGCCAAACAAACAGAGGGTACAATTCAAAAAGTCAATCATGCGCATGTCCACCGGCAACACGACTTCCCGGATGCTCTTCGTGTAGCGCAACTCCAGCTTGACCACCATCGTGCCAGGGACGCCCGTCGCAGATGCTGGGCCCTCCGTCTGGACCTCATCCCGCTTGGGACTTTTCTTCGTCGCTGTGGGCTTGCGAACCCTCGCAACTTTCGTTTGCTTCTTTGTTGCTTTGGTCATGATACACCTTGGGTTCGGCTGCTTGTTCCCTGCACCCATGTTGGCACACCTCCCATCCTGTGAAAAGCCTGTTTTCACCATTTCCGCCATTTTCCTCGTTCCCACGCCGGACAAGCTGCACTCCGGTGCTCCCGCCTGCCCTCCCCCCCTGCCGCACCCATCCGCCTCTCCGGATTCCGTGATTCCGAATTCCCCGACGCCTCCCCCCCCCCGCCCCCCTGCTTTCCGCCGCCCCAAATTCGAGTGATTCTACGTCAAACATTGGCTTTTTTTACAATTCCTCCTCCGCCGGGGGACCCTGCGCCATCGCGTCTGCACTTGCCAAAGCGTCGACATGGCGAAATGGGACTTGCGACGAAAAGCGTGAGCAGGTAGAGTTGACGGCAAGGCGGACAAGCCGCCCCAGAAAGCGCAACAGGAAAGGTGTTTGAAATGAAGGATGTCAACGAGTTGAAAGGTTCTCAGACCGAAAAGAATCTGCAGACCGCATTCGCCGGAGAATCGCAGGCCCGCAACAAGTACACGTACTTTGCGAGCAAGGCCAAGAAGGAAGGCTATGTGCAGATTGCCGCGCTGTTCGAGGAGACCGCGAACAACGAGAAGGAGCACGCGAAGATCTGGTTCAAGCTGTTGCAGGGCGGCGAGATTCCGGGCACGGCCGAAAACCTGAAGGCGGCCGCCGCCGGCGAGAACTACGAGTGGACCGACATGTACAAGGGTTTTGCCGAGACGGCCCGCGCCGAGGGCTTCACCCGCATCGCCGCCCTCTTCGACATGGTGGCCAAGATCGAGAAGGATCACGAACAGCGCTATCTGAAGCTGTTGGCCAACGTGGAAGGCGGCCTGGTGTTCTCGAAGGACGGCGAGAAGATCTGGCAGTGCGCCAACTGCGGCCATGTCGTCATCGGCAAGAGCGCGCCCCAGATCTGCCCGGTCTGCGCCCATCCGCAGGCCTACTTCCAGATCAAGGCCGAAAACTACTAGGTTCGGCAAAAGAACCCGCTGACGGTTGCTTTCAAGCGGTTGCCAGGGGGCTGTTCCCGGGCCGGCGCATGACGCCGGCCCTTTTTTGTGCCCTCTGGTGACGTCACCTCACACGCCTTTCCGCCTCCATTCCGCCGTCCGCCCCGCCTCGTCGGGGACAACATCCCCCCCGCCGCACCGCCTGCCAGGCAGGGGCCAGCGGTTCAAAACACGCGAAAACCCCCTTAATTTCACGAAAAATCACGGCCATTGCGAGCGGCTCCAGCGCGGCTCGCGACGCGTTGTCCCCCGTTTCGGCACCCTTGACTGCCGCTCGCAGTAAACGCCGTTGCCCTCTAGGAGTCTAGACATCTAGAAGGCTAGGATTCTAGAAGGCTAGGATTCTAGGGCTTGGCGGGAGGAACCACCGAGGGTGAGAAGGTGGGAAAAAAGGCGACGGCCGAGAGGGCCGTCGCCGTACGCTTCCGCAAAGTCGTACGCGGAGGCTAGAGAATCTTGATGGCGACGTCGTCGTCGTCGGACTCTTCCTCCTCGATGGGCTTGATGGGCTGGTAGGTGGGGAGGTGGCGGTAGTAGACCTGGAGGGTCAGGGCGGCGAAGGTGGTGGCATAGATGCGGCCGTAGTTGTCCTCGTGGCCGTCGAACTGGCTGCCATGGTTGTTGATGCCGGCGGAAATCCAGGAGCCGTAGAGGGCCTTGTTCTCGGGATCCTGGATCCACTGGGCGCGGATGAACTGCGGGGCGAACTCGGCATTCCAGCGGTTCCAGGTATCACCCCCCTGGTGGAACTTGGCCTGGGCGATGTAGTACCAGGCGTACATGGGCCATTCCATGGGGTCGTCCCAGTCGCAGACGGCCCCCTTGAACTTGGTGCGCTTGCTGCCGGAGATGGTGTACTCGTAGCTGTTGAGGGCGTCGAGGCCGGCCTTGCATTCCTTGTCCTGGGCATGGCCGAGGAGCTGGAGGGTGAGGCAGCCGATGGCGGTGATGTTGAGGGTGTGGCGGGACTTGCCGACCTCGCGGTACCAGAAGGTGCCATCGTCGCGCTGGGCGGTCTTGACTTCCGCGACCACCTTCTCCATGGCCTCCTTGAGGCCGGGGTTCTTGGCCCCGGCGATGTAGGCGGCCTTCATGCACTGGCCCGCCCAGCCCGCGAGGGAGGTGTCGCGCTGGTTCTGCTTGGCGAACTTGTAGTCGAAGGCACCGTTCGCCTGCTGGCCGTCGATGACGCGCTGGACGGCACGTTCCATGACGGGGCGGAGCTCGGGAATGCGCATCATGCCGTAGGCCTCGCTGATGGCATAGGTGCAGATGCACTGGGTGTAGGTGGCGGCATCGGTGTCAATGCCCTTGGCGGTGAACTCGCCCTTCTCATTCTGGCGGGCAACCAGGAACTGGATGGCACGCTTGACCGTGTCGCCAAATTCCTGGGAGGCGGTGGTCTCGCCGTGGGCGAGGAAGCACAAGATGGCGAGGCCCGTGAAAGCCTCGTTGTAGGTGCCCTCAAACTTGGCGGTGAGGTCGGGAGCATAGTCCTTCTGGGCCTGGTTGGAGTAGCGGCCCCAGGAGCCGTCGTCGCGCTGGTTGTTCTTGAGCCAGACGAGGGCGCGCTTGACGGCAGCCTCGGCGGCCTCGGCCCATTTCCCGGCATAGCCCTTGGCGGAACCGCGGCCGGCAGCGGAACGGTGGGCATATTCGCCAGCCTGGAGGCCTTTCATGACGATGGGGGAGGAGATGTCCGAGGCGACCACCAGCTCGGAAACCTCGTTGATCATGGAGGTGTCGGCCGCGAAATCATCGGGAATGTCGGGCGGGTGCATGTCGATGTCGACATCGGGAATGTCGACGGGATCGACGAGATCCTCCATCTCGGGCGGGGGCTCGAACTCGTCGGGCTCGAGCTCCTCGAACTTGGAGTCCTCGACTTCGACGACGGTGACCTCGACGCCCGGGTCATCCTTCTTGGGGGCGACCATGGAGAAGAGGAAGATGGCGGCGAGGATGACAGTGACGTGGAGGACGATGGAGCCGGTGGGGCCCGCCAGCCATTCGGCGGCATTGCGGTAGAGGGAGCGTAGGGACTTGTCCATGGGGAATCCTTTGGTTGCCGCTGGTTAGTTGGGGGCGCTGACGACGGATATGCTCGTGATGTTGTGCTTGGCGCAGATGTCGAGGAGCTTGACCAGGTCGCCGTGGCGCGAATAGGCGGAGATGACCACCATGACGGTGGGAGAGGACCCCTGGTTGATCTCGACAAAACGCTGGAGATTGCGGTCGATGGTCTCGATGCTCATCCGGGTGTCGTTGAAGGTGTAGCCATCGGCGAAGACGGAGACGCGGAGGAGCTGGGGCGGCTTGTCTTCCGGCTTGGAGTCGGGCGGCGCGGCGGGCTGGAAGACGTCGAGGTTGGTGACGACGTCGACGGGGTGGAGCGTGACGACGAAGTAGATGAGCAGCTGGAAGACGACGTCGATCATCGGGGTCATGGAGAGGGCCGGCGGATCGACCTGGGGGCGTTTGCGTTCACGAGCCATGGGAAACTCCTGATGTGGCTAGGGGAAAGAGGACTGGGCGGGACGTGCGAGGAAGGACGGAAAAGCGCCTGGAAGCGACGGATACATGAAGAAGGGCGCGGCGCCGGAGGCGCGCCTACTGCTCGGCCTTCTCCTTGAGGGCGGCGAAGCGGATCTTCCAGAGGCCTGCGGAGCCACAGGCGCGCATGACCTCGTAGACGTGGCGGTGCTCGACGACGGAGTCGGCCCGGATGACGACCGGCGTGGTCGACCCGGAGGCAATGCGGGCGTTCTTGAGAATGGTAAGCAGATCCCCGGTGGAGAGGGCCCTCTTGCCAATCTTGATGGTGCCGTCCTTCTCGACGTCGACGGTGACGGTGCGCGGATCCTTCTTCTCCTCAACGGGGCCGTTGGGACTCATGGCCATGCGGACATTGGTCTCGAGGGCCTTGTTCTCCATGTCGATGGTGGTGACGAAGAAGATGATGAGCTGGAAGACGACGTCGATCATCGGCGTCATGTCCAGTTCGCTGTCCGGCGGCCGTTTTCTCTTGCTCATGGGATGCTCCGTGCGGGGATGGCTGGGAAACGAGGACTAAGGGGGAAGACGGAGGGGACGGTGCACACCGTCCCCTCCGGCGGGGGGACTACTCCTCGACGACTTCGACGTTGCGGAGGGCCTTGATCAGGTCGAGCGTGAGGCCTTCCATCCCGAGGATGATGCGGGACAGGCGGTTCTTGAAGTAGGTGAAGAAGCAGACGGCCGGGATGGCGACGACGAGGCCGCCGGCGGTCGTCCACAGGGCCTGGGAGATGTTCATGGCCAGCATGGACTGCTGGGCGGCACCAGCGGAGGTGTTGGCCAGGTTGCCGAATGCCATGATCATGCCTTGGACCGTACCGAGCAGCCCGAGCATAGGGGCGATGGAGCCGCACATGTTCAGATAGGAGACGCGCTGCATGAGCTTTTCGGACTCGAGGTCGGCGGCGGTGCCCACCTGCTCCTCGATGACATCGAAGCCTTCCTTGACGTTGCGGAAGCCGGCCAGCAGGATGTTGGAGAGGACGCCGGGCTCCTGCTCGCAGCGCTGCATGGCCTTCATGACATCGCCCTGCTCCATGGCCTCGCGAACCTCGGTGACGAGCTGCTCGGGGACGATCTTGGTGGGCTTGATGGTGATGAAGAAGTCGATGGCGAGCCAGGCGGCGACGAGGGAGCAGCCGAGGAGCGCGCCCCAGAGGAGGACGCCCAGCCAGCCGGAGCCGAAGATGACACCGATGAGGCCGGAGGAGGCCCCACCTTCGTCGGCGGCCGCTTCGTCCATGGTGACGGCACCGGAGTCGGCGGCGGGGGCGGCTTCGCCGTCCTGCGCGAAGGAGGCGAGCGGGAAGGCGACAAGAACGGCAAGGGCAAGAAGCCCGGCGATCAGCTTGGAGAGTTTGGACATGACGAATTACCTCGTGGGGTTGGATTTGGGTTGTCGAGTTCTAAATGGTTTCTGGAGGGATGGTCGAGGGCCTAGATCTTGTTCCGGGCCTTGGCGGCATAGGAGGAGGAGCGATACTCCTCGGCGCACTTGCGGTACATTTCCTTGGCGCGGGAGTCGCGGAGCTGCTCGAGCACCTGGGCGGCCTTGAAGGTGGCCTCGCCGAGGATCTCGGCGTCCTTGACGTCGGCGAAGAGGATGGCGGTCCGGAGGTAGTCCATGGCGGCCTCCTCGAGGCGGTTCTGGGCCAAGGAGATGTCGCCGCGCATGTTCTGGGCGCGGGCGGCCTCGGTGCGGGGGCCGGCGGCGGCCACGGCGTCGAGGGACTTCTGGAGGGTGGCGTACTGCTTGGCGGCCAGCATGGCACGGCGATGGGCCCAGGAGATGTCGGTGTTCTTCTGGAGCTCGGGGTCGAAGGTGTAGAGCTTCTTGTAGGCGGCATCGGCCCCGGCGGCGTCGCCCTTCTTGAGGAGGGCCTCGGCGAGCAGCTTCTGGGCTTCGACGTCCCAGTTGAGATAGCGGCAGTCGGAGACGATCTTCTCGAGGGTGGAAATCACCTTGTCGTCGATCTTGCCGGCGGCGACGGCGGCGGCGGCGGGCTTGAACTCCGGCGGCTCGTCCATGACGGCCTTGGCATACTGGCCACGAGGGAAGGGGATGTTGCCCTGGGCGGTGGTGAGGATGATGGTGCCATCCTTGTCGGCACGGATGCGGGTGCCTTCGCGGCGGGTGACGCCATCCTTGAGGATGACGTAGGGGGCGGCGAGGGCGGCCTGGGCAAGGAGCAGACCGGCAATGGCCAGGGCGAGGGAGGCGAGGGCGCGAGTGGATTTCATGTTGGGAGTTCTCCGATGAGGTGGATGGGGTTGTCGGGGAAAAAGAGGTTATTCGGCGGGAGCGGCGGCGGTATCGGCGGCCCCGCCGTTGGCGGCCTCCCTGAGGCGCTGTTCGGCGCGACGAAGCTTGCCGGTGAGTTCGGAGGCGCGGGGGTCGGTGGGGAAGATCTCGAGGAAGCGGTTGACGGTCTCGATGAGGGACGTGTCATCCGGCATCTTCTCCTCGAGCTCGACGGCCTGGAGGAGGGCGTCGTGGATCTGGATACGCTGGCGGTCGCCCTGCATGTTGTAGGAGTTGAGCAGCTCGAGACGCTTGTAGGTGGAGAGGGCGCCGACGAGGTCGTCCTGCTTGATCTGGTTCTGCGCCATGAGGATGGAGGCGTCGTTGATGATCTCGTTGTCGGTGGCGTAGCGCAGGATGTTGTTGAGAGAGGCGGTGGCGGCCTCGGTGTCGCCACGGGCGAAGGCAGCCTGGGCGAGGACATAGTTGGCCTTGTAGAAGAGGGCGGTCTTGGAGTACTTCTCCATGAGTTCGGCGAGTGCCTTCTGGGAAGCTTCGAAGTCGCCCGTCTCGTAGAGGCCCAGGCCAATGCCGAAGAGGGCGCGCTGCTCGACGGAGCGGCGCTTTTCGGCGGGAAGCTCGGAGAGGCGGTCCCGGACGATGCCATAGGCCTTGGCGGCCTCGGTCCAGACTTCCTTCTCGAGGAGGAGCTCGCCGACGCGGGCGAACTGCTCGAGGGAATAGGACGAGGGACTGGAAATCATGGCGTTGGCGGCTTCGCGCGCCTGGTCGATGAGGTTGAGGTCGAGTGCGCCGGAAATACGGGCATACTGGGCGTTCTTGCCTTCGTCCGTTTCGGGATACTTCTTGGCGAGGGTCTCGAAGGTCTCGTTGGCGGCCGGATCCTTCAGTGCCAGCTGCAGCGAGCCCTTGAGCTTGAGGGCGCGGGGGTTGAGGGCGGAGGAGGGATAGAGGTTGGTGAAGTCGGTGAGCTGCTTGACGGCGAGCCCCTGGTAGCGGGGGTCGTTCTTCTGCGAGAGGGTGAAGGCGAGCCAGAAGCGAGCCTGCTCGAGGAGGGTCTTGTTCTTGGCCTGCTCCTCGGCCTTGCGCCCGTAGTCCTCGAGATGCTGGTCGAGACCGGAGACGAGCGCCTGGAACTGGCGGACCGCCTCCTTGAAGTTGGTGTCGGCGGTGGTCCGGGCGGCAGCGGCCGCCGCCGTCTTCTCCTTGAAGGTGTTGGCGGCCTCGACGGCGGCACTGCGATGGGCGGCGGACGCCTCCGGATCGCTGGCGGCGGCCTCCTTGGAAGCCTTGAGGAGTTCCGTGGCCTGGACCTTGGCGGCGGCGGCGGCCTTGTCGGCGACGCCGGCTTCGTGCTCGGCATCGGCGGACGTGCGGCGCAGACAGTCCGCCAGGGCAAACATGGCATTGGCGCGGAGCGGGGTGGCCTGGCCGTCGGTGTCCTTCAGATAAAGGCGGAGACCTTCGATGGCGGCCGCGTAGTCATGGTTGGCATAGGCCCCCCAGGCCTGGCGCGAAAGGGCCAGCGGGTATTCCTTGGTGTTCTGATGCTCGGCAATGATGCGGTTGAAGTAGGTGTTGGCCTTGTCCGTTTCGCCAGCCGTGGTGGCGGTGCCGCCGAGGAACCAGAGGATGGCCCCGGCCTGCTCGTCCTCGGGGCAGTTTGCCAGATAGACGTTGTAGAGCTGCTCGGCGAAGGCGGCGTCGGGAGAGATGCCCGTGTCCCCCTTGCGGTAGAGCTCGGCGATGGCGACGAGGGCGCGCGGGGCCACCGAGAAGCGGCGGCCGAAACGCTCGCCGATGTAGTCCGAGACAACCTTCACCATCAGGGGATCGTTCAGATAGGCGTAGGACTTGTTGAGCTGGGCCAGCGCCCGGACGGAGAGGTCGCCGGCCTCCGGGAACTGGGCCAGCACGCGGAGATATTCGTCGCGGGCCTTTTCATAGTCGCCCTTCTTGAAGAGGGAGTCGGCCATGGAGAACTCGGTGCCGGCGGCCTGGGCCTGGAGGTTGTCGGGAAGGTCGATCTCCACCTTCTTGCCATACTTCGTCTCGAGGATGTCCTTGATGGCCTTGGCCTCGAGGCCGGCGTTGGCGCCGTAGGGGCCCTTGGGATACTTGACGAAGACGTTGTAGTATTCGGTCAGCGCCTTGGAATAGAGCGGCAGGGCCTGCTGGACGTTGTCCGCCACCGCATCGGCCTCCTGGCGGTAGAGCTTGCCGCGGAGGGAACGCGCGCCGCCGAGCGGCGACTCGTCCTTCGCCATGTTGTAGTCCTCCAGCATGTCGTCCACCTGCTTGATGCTGTCCCAGTACTCGTCGAGCGTGCTCCTGGCCCCCGCGCTGTCGCCCTCGATGATTTGGGCGTTGGCAAGAACAACGACGGCATTGACGAAGGTGATGTCAAGACCGCCCCAGGTGATGTCGTTGCAGATCTTCTTGCACTTCTTGAGGGCTTCGGCGCGGACTTCGCCGTCCGAGAACTCCGCCGCCTTGGCCCAGGCCTGCGCCTGGCGGAACTGCATCTCGCGCTTGAGGTCCGTGTCGTCGGTGGAGTTGGCGACGCGCTCGTAGCAGTCCGCCGCCTTCGCAAAATCCTCCATGCCCTCGCGAATCTGCGCGTACATGTTGGCCGCGTTCTGGTAGAAGCGGAGGACGTCGGGATCCGTGGGCACCTTCCCGTCCTGGTACTGGGCGAAGAAGTCGTCGAAAAGCTTGATGGACTGGTCGGTCTTGCCGGCGTTGTAGTAGCCGATGGCGAGCGACAGCATGATGGCTTGCGCCTTGGGATTGGAGATGCCCATCTCCTGGACGAGCTTCTCGGCCTCCTCGTACTTGCGGTCCTTGACGAAGAGCTCGGCCTGGATGACCTTGAGGCGATCGGCGGCGGAGGGCTCGCGTTCCCGCACGGAGTCGACGATGGTCTGGGCGAAGTCGCGGAACGACGGCTTGTAGGCGATCAGGCCGGAGGCGAAGGCAATGTCCTCGTCGACGGTATAGGCCAGCGCGGAGCCCGCCAGGGAGGCGGTCAGGATGATGCCGAGGGTCAGTCGTGTCCAAGCTCTCATGTCGAAAGGTTCCTCGCCCTTGCGGGTCTGTGCGTTAGTGAACTTTGCTCAAGTCTTCGACGCTCATAGTACGTTTCCCCTCCCCCACGGTCAAGAGTTGATTTTGCTCGCGCGCGAACCCCGTCCTGCCCCCCCGGAAGCCGAGAGTTTACGTGATTTCCAGCCTTTTTTCGCGCATTTTCGTGCATGGTGGGGGGAAAAATCCCCCCCGCCGGAAAGATTTTGCCTCCCCCTTCGCGCAAGAAAAATCACACCCGCCAACGCCTAGACCTGGACCATCGAGCGCCGCCCGGCCGCCATCGGCGTCTGCAGCCCCGGTTCCGAATTCGGCCCACGACATCCCGAAGCGCGGCCTCTCCCGCGCCTCGGTACCCCGTACGCCCAAACACCGACCCTGTCGGGGCCCGGCCGCCGCGCCCCCACCCCAAAAGAGCGTGAGTTTACGTGAATCCAGGCCTCTATTCGCACCTTTTAGCCCATGCGGAAACGATGACGCACCCTGGCCAGCGCCTCAGCGCGCCGTCACGACCGGGGCCAGCAGGGCCTGCGCCGCCGCCAGCGAGACCCCGGACAGCATCACCGTCTTCTCACGCGAAGACGCCCCCGCCACGAGAACGACCTGCGAACGCGGCAGTTCCAACGTCCGCGCCAGGAAGGCCAGCAGCTCGGTGTTGGCGGCCCCATCGGCGGGAGGCGCGGCAAGCTTGACCTTCAACGCCTCGCCATGCAAGCCGGCAAAGGCTGTCCGCGAGGCCCTGGGCACCGCATGCACACGGAGCCTCACGGCCTGCGTCCCCGCCGCCTGAAGCCAGGGAAACATCCCGGTCGCGGCCCCGGGCACACTCCCCTCCCCTCCTCCTGGGAACGGCTTCGGATGATGCGACTTCGACATAAATGACGTTTCTAGCTGCCAGCGCGTCCCTGACGCCCCCTCATCGGGCGCTCCGTCCCGCCTTCGTCATGGCCCCGATGGTACGGATGATAAAGAGTTCCAGCGATGTCGTGGGCGGGATGAAGGCATCGCCAGTCATGGCGGCATGGGTCTCGACGGCCTCGTTCAGCCAGCGGAACCACGTCGCCGGACTATAGCGCCGGGAGTCATAGGCCACATGTCCTGCGCGAAAGACGTTGAGCGTGCGGGGATCCTTTTCCAGCGAGGACAACGCCTGGTCCACCTCCGGCGGCAACGAAGAGGACCAGTTGAGCTTCGGCCATTGCGCATTCCCGGACACGGAGAGCCAACCGTGCGCGATGGCATCGGAAAACAGCACCATGTCGCGCAGCCGATCCTCCAACACGATAATGAGATAGATGGGATCCACCTTCTGGAACTGCAAGCGCTTCATCGTCCGGATGGTCCGTTCGACGGAGCCGCTACAGAAGGCGTCGGCAAAGTCCCACGGCTTGGATTCGCGCATGGGCGCCACCATCAGCTGGAGGTCGGCCAGCGTCACGCGGCGGCGGCCATCCCCCAGATAGATCGACAGCTTTTCAAGTTCGGAGACCGCCTGCCGGATGGAATAGCCGATGCGATCCACGAACGCGGCCTTGACATCCGGGTCAAGCTCCAGCCCTTCGGCGGCAATGGCCGCATCCAGCGCAGGATAGAAGCGCGCACTGGCCTGCTTGTCGGTCTCCACGAGCGGAAACTCGCGCAGGTCCGCCCCCGCCGCCAGCGTCTTGTAGAACGACGTCACCTTGTTGAGCTTGGGCGTCACCACCACCAAGTTGACGCCCGGGGGCAGCCCTTTCCTCAGGATGTTGGTGAGGCGGTCGACACGCGCCTTGACGTCCACGAATTTTCCGGGATCGGCCAGCGGGTCGAAAAACGGGCCATTCCGCAGAAACACCGTCTTGTCGCCACCCAAGAACGAAGGCGTGAGGATGGCGCCGAGCAAGCGGTCGAGAATGGACACCGACTCGTCGGCGTCGGGGGTGGGCGTCGAGGGCTCGATGAGCTCGTAGGCGAAGTCGCGGTCGGCAGGCACGCACAGGCGGTCAACCAGCTCGTCGGCGACCTTGTTGGCGGCAAAATCGTCGCCCCCGTAGAAGACGTGGACGCGGGCCAGCCCCTCCTTGGCCTCGGACGACATCGGAACGGCAGCCGGCGCGGCGGTTGCCTTTTTGGCACGCGGTGGTGACATGACGCTCCCCACCATACCATGCCCGAAAACCCGGACGCAAGCCCCTCCATCGTCTCCTGGACTGCTACTATTCTACGAACCCCTAGAATCCTAGCCCCCGCCGCCCCCGCTGGCCCTTTGGTTTTCCCGCCTCCTGGCACTTCCCAATATACCGTGATTTTACGTGGAAATATAAAGCTTTTCGCTTTTTGCTTGCCTCGCCACCACCTTCATGTAATCATTTGTCCACTCGTCACGAAAGGACTCCCCATGCCTCGCAATCGCCACCCCGCCGCACGGCCCCGTCGCTGCATTTCCCATGCTCCCGGCCACTCCCACTCCCGCCGCCGGGAGGCGCTGGCCTACGCCGAGGCGGAATATTTCCGCAAAACCTTCCACTTCGGACTGGGCGGCGACCTCGCGACGGGGGCTGCGGAGCTGGTAGTCGGGGGAGTCTGGATGCTGCTCGGAACGGTCTGCGTACTGGGTACCCATCTCATCAAGGGCCAGCTTGCCAAGGCCCGCCGGAGCACGATGAACCGCAGGATGACAGCGGCCGCCCTCCCCTCGCCGGAGGCGCTGGAGGCGCGATGGCACCGCACCCAGCGCAAATCCCTCAAGGAGGCCCTTCATCTTGGTGCCATGCTCATGCAGATCGCGGATACGACCTCCAATGCAATCCGACTGGACAAGAACGGCAAGATGGCGGGTCGCGGAGGCGGGCTGAAGGGCTGGTTGCAGACGTACTGCCCAAGCATCCCCTATTCGACAGCCATGCGCTACAAACGCCTGGCCGAACAGTTGTTGCAGCTGTTGTCCATCGAGGAGGTGGGCGCTGGGGCAGCGATGGACTGGGTGGTGCCAGAAGAGGGAAAGGCCCAGATTCAGCCGTGGAAGCCGGGGGCGGAGGCGATGGAGATCGCCAAGGTGCGGGCGTGCGTCGGCAAGCTGCTCTGGTTCCATCCCAGCCAGCGCAGTCTGGGCAAGGTGCTCCGGCGGGCGCTGGAGAAGGCAGGAAAACTCAGCTAGGTGAGCGATGAAAAGTGGCAGGAATCAATGGCATTCTACGTACGCTCACATGATTTCGGAACCGGGTGGCCGGGGTGGCGACAGCAAGCGGAGGGGCAAGACGCGCCGAGGGCGGAGCGAGCAGAGAGGGAGGAAGATGTAACCTTGGCAGGGGAATCGGCGACAAAAGAAAATTGAACCACCGCTGGGAGCGAAATCTCTTGAAATTGGAAGGATTGGGCATGGACAGGACAAGCGCATTTCTCCGTATGACGGCTTTCTGGGCCGTCTGTGTTGCCTTTGGCACGCTGGCGATGGCTCAGGAAACGGACGCGGAGGCCCAGGCGCCCGTGTCGGCCAGGCTCGTGACGGAACCGGCGATCTCCGGGGGGCAAGGGGACACGGCAAATGCGGAGCTGAAGGAGGGCCCCTCCCCAGCGGCGGGCAATGGACTGGTGGAGCTCCAGCCCCTGGAGCTCGGCACCTGCCTGCGGCTGGCCCTGGAACGGAATCTCGACCTCCAGATGGTCCGGTTGGAACGCCGGGAGGCGGACTACGACATCGCGATTGCACGCGGGGCCTACGATCCGTCGCTGTCCGTCTCGTACAAGCGCGAACACGCAGAGAGTAGCGGCCAGAACGCCGGCACGGCCGAGGGCGTGCTCGAGACGGCAAGGACCGAATCCGATGACGACACGATTGCCGCAGGCCTAGGCGGTCTCGTCGGTCCGTTCGGCACCTCCTACGAGCTCTCCGCGAAGGACGGGAGCTCCAGCGGCACGCGCGCGAGAACAGGGTTCGACACCAGTTCGGCCCGTGTCGGGGTTTCGGTCAGCCAGCCTCTGCTCAAGGGCTTCCTGATGGATGACACGCGCTACCAGATTGCGACCGCCCGGCTGCTTTCGCAGGAGTCCGCGCTCGCCCTCGAAGAACAGATCCAGAACCTGCTCGCGAACGTGGAAAAGGCCTGGTATGCACTGCTGGCGGCCCGACAGGCGCGGAACGTGCAGTCGGAGGCGTTGGCACTGGCCGAACAGCTGCTCGCGGACAACCGGCAGAAGGTCAAGATCGGCACCATGTCAGCCCTTGACGAGAAGCAGGCGGAAAGCCAGACGGCCAGCGCCCGCGCCGACCTGGCCAGCGCCAACCAGGCCGTCATCAAGGCCGAAAACGCCCTGAAGGCCCTCGTCTGGGCGGATTTGCGGAGCATCTGGCAAACCGAACTGCCCATCGCGGCTGAGCTCCCCGTCCCCCCGGACGGCACTACCGCGCCCGATGCCGGCCTCGCGATGGAAAAGGCCTTGGCACAGCGTCCCGACCTCCGTACCGCGCGTCTCGCCCTCGAACGCCAGGAACTGGCCGTCGACCTCTATCACAACCAGACTCTCCCCGAGCTCGACCTCGTCGGCGGCTACGGACTGGCCGCCAGCGACGAAGATAGCCGTGGCGATGCCTGGGACACGGTCTCGGATGCGGACGAGCCCTACTGGAACGTGGGGGTCACGCTGACGATCCCCCTCGGCAACCGCCAGGCCCGGAACCGCCATCTCAAGAGTCTCTCCGCCCAGGAACGGCAGCGGCTCCAGGTGCGGAAGCTCGAGGAGGGCGTTCTGTCCGAACTCGTGGATGCCGCTGCCGCCGTCGAGTCGTGCCTGCTGAAGATTGCCGCCTCGCGCGATGCCGCCGAGTATGCGCGCGACGCCCTGACCGCCGAACAACGGAAACTCGACCAGGGCAAGAGCACGTCGTTTGTCGTCTTGCAGCTTCAGAAGGATCTCACGGAAGCCCGTCGCGCCGAAACGGCCGCCCTCGCGGACTATCACCAGGCCTTGGCCGACTTCGCCCTGGCGGAAGGCTCGGTGCTTGAGCGCCACGGCTTTGAATTCCCCGATGCCGAATAGGCCGGGGCGGCCCAGACACGAGCGTTCCCAGCGGACAAAAGCGCGAAAAACCCTTTGTTTCACCGTAATCTCACGTCGGGATGGGAACGCCGTCGGAGGGGCCGCGATCCGAGGTGGGGGAGGGGTGGGGTGGTGGTGTGGGGGGGGGTGAGGCGAGAGGTGGCAGGAGGGGAGCTATGGCAAGGTCACGGAAGTTCCGGCAGCGCGGGGTCGTCGGTAAACCGCGCGGAGGGGAAGGCCTGGCGCACGGCGGCGGCGAACAGTCCGGGCGGCTGCTGGGCCAAGCCGCAGGAGGGCGACTTGCTCTTGAGGACGAAAAGGGCGGGCGGGTTCTGGCTTAGGCACGCGACTTCGCGTTCGCACCAGTCGAGAAGTAGCGGCGCATGGTCATGTCCGTCGGCGTCAAGGCACTGGACGGAGCCATCCGGGGCAAGATGCAAATCCATGGGCGGCCGCGGGATGGGCAGGCCGGCCTCGGCCTCCGGGCAGACGGCAAGAATGTGGTAGCCGGCCGCTTCCAGACGTCGACGAAGGCCTGGCACCAGCTTGTGGCCGCCATCGTAGCGGCAGCACCGACCCAGCAGGCAGGCGCTGACGACGGCAACGGGACAATCCCCCATCGTGCAGGGGTCCTAGGCCTCGTCGGCCACGCGCTCGACCACGATTTCCGGGTCGACCAGCTCCTGAAGCTGGGCCTCGATGTACTGCTTGATGGTGGCGGCGGCGTGCGGGCAGCCGCGGCAGGCCCCCTGGAGGCGCAGTTTCACGGTCTTGCCCGCAATCTCGACCAGTTCGGCATCGCCGCCGTGGGTCTGCAACATGACGCTGATTTCGGACAGGACGGCCTTGATCTTCTCTTCCATGGAAAAGGTCCTTTCGGAATGGACGGAAAGACCGCCTTGCAGAAACCTCCAAGGCGGTCCAGGAACGGATGCAGTCTACGCCTACTTCGCCAAGGCGCGCTTGAGCTGCTTGGGATGGCCCAGCAGATCGCGGATGCGGTCGTGGGGCATGTGCAGGACGTCCTCCTCGGAAACGCCGAGGCTGACGAGGCGCTTGCGATGCTCAAGCAGACGGCGAGCCTTGGCGGCGCCGGACTTGCGGGGGCGGGTGGTGTCGTTGTTGCGATTGTTCCGGGACATGGCGAACTCCTGTAGTTAGCAAAGCGAATAAATGGCGACCCCAACGGGAATCGAACCCGTGTTACCAGGATGAAAACCTGATGTCCTGACCTCTAGACGATGGGGTCGTCGAGTTCTTCGGTTGCCAAAGAACGCGCGGAAAATACTTCACCGAGCGGACGAATGCAAGCGGAAAGTCAGGAAAAAGGAACGAGCCGCAGGTGGACGAGGGTTTCGAGGTGGTAGGTGTGGGGGAAGAGGTCGAAGGGGCGGACGGCAAGAGGCACGTAGGCGGGGGCCTTGGCGGCAATGGTGGCCAGGTCGCGCGCCAGGGTGCTCGGATTGCAGGAGACGTAGAGGATGTCGGCCGGCGTCATGCGCAGAATCCAGTCGATGGCCGCGTTGGAGAGGCCCGGGCGCGGAGGATCGACGACCACCAGGTCGGCATGGGAGGGGAGTCCGGGCGGCAAGGCACGGTTGACGTCGGCCACCTGGAAGGAGACGTTGGCAATGTGGTTTTCGGCGGCGTTCAGGCGGGCGGCCTCGACGGACGGTGCCCAGGACTCGACGCCGTAGACGCGCGTGGCGGGGCTGGCGGAGGCAAGGCGCAGAGCGATGGGGCCGGTACCGGTGAAGAGGTCGAGGGCGACCGCCGGAATGCTGCCGTCGCGCACCGCTTCCTCGGCGACGGCGCGGAAAAGGGCCTCGGCCTGCTCGGTGTTGGACTGGAAGAACGTGTCGGGACCCACCCGGAAGCGCAAGCCGCCGAGGGTTTCGACGAGGTAGCCCGGACCGCGGATGAGACGGCGGTCGGAGGCGGTGGGCGTGCCCCGGATGTTGTGGTCGATGGAGACGTAGACGGTATCGGCCAGTCCCTGCATCTCCGCGGAAAAGGCCTCGGCAAGCCCGGGGAAGTCGGCCGTGGCGAGAAGTTCGACGAGGCGTTGGCCGGTATGACGGGCCTCGCGCACCATGAGGGTGCGGAGTCCGGCGGTCTTCTTGATCTCGTGGAAGGCGCCGATGTGGAGGCGGTTGGCGAGGGCGACGGTGCGGCGGACGATCTCGCGGGAGGCGGCGGACTGGAGCAGGCAGTCGTCGGCGGGCAGGATATGGATGTAGGAGCCGCGCCGGTGGAGGCCGAGGCGGAGTTCGCCGTCGAGGGTCTCGCCAAAGGAGTAGACCATCTTGTTGCGGTAGTCGTCGGTGTGGGGCGAGGGGACGACGGGCGCGACCAGCGCCTGCGCGGCGGGCAGCGCGTGGAGCGCCTCGACCAGGATGTCGCGCTTGAGGCGGAGCTGCGCGGCGGGCGCGCAGTGGCGGAGGGCACAGCCACCGCAGCGTCCCATCCAGGGACAGGTCGGCGGCACGCGATCCGGCGAGGCCTTGAGGATTTCGACCGCGCGTGCGAAGGCGAAGTTCTTCTTGCGCTTGTAGACGACGGCGCGGACGGTTTCGCCGGGGAGGGCGTCGTCGACAAAGTAGACGAAGCGGTCAAGGCGCGCAATGGCCTGGCCGCCAAATGCCAGCTTTTCGGTGACGAGCTCAAGGGGTGGCGGCTCCTGACAGGAGGGCGGCGGCGGAACGGGAGCGGACGAAGGCTGGAACGGCTGGTCGGACATGGGAACGAGCAAGGGGCTAGCGGCGGCGGGCCTCGGAACGGGCTTCGCGGTCATCCTGGCGACGGCGGAGGTCTTCGCGCTTGTCGACGAGATGCTTGCCGCGCGCGAGCCCCACCTCGAGCTTGAGGCGGCCCCGGGTGGCGTAGAGCTTCAGCGGAACCAGGGCGAGACCTTTGAGCTGGACGACGGAATGCAGCCGGGTCAGTTCGCGGCGGTGCAGGAGAAGTTTCTTGGGACGATCCGGCTCGACGGGCGCAAAGCCGGAACCAGCCGCCAGATAGGGAAGGATGTGCATCGACTGGACGAAGAGCTCGCCGTGCTCGAAGCTGGCAAAGGCCTGCTGCAGGCTGGCATGGCCGGCGCGGCAGCTCTTGACCTCGCCGCCCGTCAGGGAAA
This sequence comes from Kiritimatiellia bacterium, assembly GCA_017458625.1. Classification (GTDB taxonomy): domain Bacteria; phylum Verrucomicrobiota; class Kiritimatiellia; order CAIQIC01; family Lenti-01; genus RGIG3636. Next base: position 17,953 of record JAFTAH010000164.1, read on the forward strand.
GTCCCGCCTCGAAGCTGTCCAGAATCTCGTAATCATGTCGCGCCCGGCGGTTGGTCGCCAGGGTGACATCCGGGGGCGGAGGCTTGGAGGAGGTGCCAGGCATGACGGGAAAAACCCGGGACGACGGCAACAGACCGTCTGCCCGGGAACCTGGAAGGTCGAGAGGCCGTCTACAACGCGAACAGGTCGTTCGTGTCCACGTCGTTCTCGGACGAGGACAGCGCACCAGCCGTCGCGATAAGCTTGTCCTCGGCAATCTCCTTGAGGACGATATCGACGAGCTCCTGGTCCTTGAAGTCGCGCTTGACCATTGGGCGCTGGCCGGCAATCAGCTGGCGGACACGCTTGGAGACCGTGTTGATCAGCAGCGGGACATTGGGCATCTTTTCCTTGGCCTTTTCGAGATAGATCGCGTTCATGGGCACCTCTTGAATCGGGAAGGCCGGAGAATACGCCGCTCCCCGCCCGGAGTCAACCCTCCAGCCGGGAAAAATCGGGCGAGCGAAATGGACGTTCGTGCATACGGAGAAGGACGGAGGCGGCATGGGGGCCACAACGGGCCCGGGCCGCGAGCGCCAGTCGCCAGGAGGCCTGGTCGATATCCTCGTCCGGCCGGCGCAGGCGCTGGACGATCCGCTTGCGGGAGAGGCCCAGCCAGACCTCATGGCCAAGGTCGGCCAGCTCCGCCAACCCATCGAGAAGCGCCAGGTCCTGGTCCCGGGTGGTGCCGAAGCCGATGCCGGGGTCGATGGCGATACGGTCGGCGGAAAGTCCCAGATCCTGGAGGCGAGCGATGCGGCCGGCCAGCCAGCGGGCAACGGTGCGGACGGGATGCGGGTCGTCCGGGGCCAGGACATGGCCCATGCCGTGAACCAGCACGTAGCGGCCTTGCCAATGGGGCAGAAACGTCCGCATGCCCCGGGATAGCCCCCCGCTGACGTCGTTGATGCAGTCGATGCCCCAGCCCGCCGCGGCAGCAGCGACGCTGGCCTTGCGGGTGTCCACGGAAAGCCAGGCGCGCGTGTCCAAAAACTCCCGGAGACGGGCGACCGGGACGGCAAGACGGCGTATCTCTTCGCGCCAGCCGACGGGCAAAAAACCGGGACGCGTCGACTCTCCCCCGATGTCGATGCCTTCCGCACCCGCCGCCACCAGGGCCTGCGCCTGACGAACCGCCGCCTCCGCCGAACCATAGCGGCCGCCATCCGAAAAGGAGTCGGGCGTCACATTCACGATGCCCACCCATCGGACTGGGAGACGGGAGGGTGGCGGAGAAGTCGACAATTGACTATTTCCTAATGTTTTCACGTAGAATCACAGCGTTTGGGGAGGCCGGGAAGAGTCGTGGGGGCAGGAGGAGGGGCGGCGGGAGCGGTCAGGGCTTCTTCCAGTAGGAGAGGAACTCGATGTTGCCGGCGGGGCCGCGGATGGGAGAGGTGGCGGTGCCGAGGAGAGTCCACTGGAGCTCGGTGGCGGCAAAAGCCTGGATGTCGGCCACGACCTGGCGGTGGATGGCCGGGTCGCGGACGACCCCCCCCTTGCCGACATGTTCCCGGCCAGCTTCAAACTGGGGCTTGATGAGGGCGACCACTTCGCCGCCGGGGGCCAGGATGCGGTCGATGGCGGGCAGGATGAGCTTGAGGGAGATGAAGGAGCAATCGGTGACCGCCAGACTGGGCGGCAGGGCTCCGGCCGGCAGGGTGTCGGGGGTCATGGCGCGGGCGTTGACCCCGTCGAGGACGGTGACGCGGGCGTCTCCCGCAACGCGCGGATGGAGCAGGCCGTGCCCGACGTCGATGGCATAGACGTGGACGGCGCCGTGCTGCAGCAGGCAGTCGGTGAAGCCGCCGGTTGAAGCCCCGATGTCGGCGCAGGTCCGTCCGGCGGCGGAGAGCCCGGCAAAGGTGTCGAAGGCGTGCTGGAGCTTGAGTCCGCCCCGGGAGACGAAGGGGAGGTCGTGGCGGAGGCGGAGCACGGCATCGGCGGGATAGAGGTGGCCGGGCTTGCTGGCGGGACGGTCGTCGACGAGCACCTCGCCGGCCAGAATCAGCCGCTGGGCCTTTTCGCGGGATTCGGCGAGCCCGGCGGCCACCAGAAGAAGGTCTAGGCGCTGGCGTGGCATCTTGTTCTCCGGGAAGGGGTGGGGCGTACCGGTGGCGAGAGCTCCGTGGTTCGTCGGGCCAGAGCGGGCGGCCTCATCGGGGCGAGGCGGGGGGGAGCGGGGAGTGCTTCTGTCGGCGAAGGCGCGCAAACGCGCGGACAGCCACGGAACCGAACACCAGGGCCAGGATGCCGAGGAAGAAGCCGAGAATCATGTAGTCGTAGGTGCGCTGGGTCTGCGGGGGCTGGCCGGGCGTCGTCTCGGGGGCCTGGATGTCGACGCCGCTGAAGATGGAATAGGGGGGCAGCTCCTCGAAAGGCTCGGGAATGGGCGGGCGGCCGGCATCGACCCAGGCGGTGTAGAAGAGGCTGGAAATGTCGGTCGCCGTGACGGAAATGCGGCGGACGATGCTGTCCTCCAGAAGGTTCCAGAGCGTGAGGTAGTAGTCCTCGGTGTCGACATGCCGTCCGGCGGCGCGAGTGGCCTCGAAGTCGCTGCGGAGCCACTTGAGGGAGAGCTGCTGGGAGTCGCGGGCCCAGCCGAGGGCGGCCAGGAAGGGGTCTTCGAGGTAGACCGCCGGCTCGCACCGGATCATCTCGGAATGGAAGAAGGAGCGAATGAGGTCGGACTCAATGCGCGAATGCACGCCATTTTGTCCGGACTCCTGGCCGTTGAAATTGCGGGTGGCGTGGAGGGGCATGTGGAGGTCGCCGACGTAGTGGGCGAGGGTGGCGCCGGTGCGGGCGGCCCACATCCAGTCGTTCGTGCGCATGGCTTCGGACATCTGGCGGGTCAGCGCGGCGATGGCCCAGGGGGCGGTGCCGATTTCGTCGGGCCGGAGGGAGAGAGTGGCCATGGCCTCGTCGAGGTCGCGGGGGAGCGACATGAGGTCGAAGCCGCGACGGAGGCGGTCGGGCTCGAAGTAGTGGCGGACGCCCTCGGTGCCATCATCGTTCTTCCAGAGGTCCGGGTAGACGGAAGGGTAGGCCATCGGCCAGGAAAAGGCGCGGAAGTCGGCCATCTCGTCGGGCACGTTCTTGCCGGCGGCGCGGGTGATCTGGAGGTGCTGCTGCCCGGACCAGGCGGATGCGCGCCCGGGTAGCGCCAGGAGCAGCGCAAGAGCCAGGACGAGGGTGGCGGGAAAAAAGAGGAGGGGACGTGGCTTCATGACCCGGACAAGATAGTGGAAGGGGCGAGAGGGAGGCAAACGAAAAGTGCCCCGGCGGGGGGAGCCGGGTGCGATTTTACGTTGTTGCACCATCATGGTCAGGCGGCGGAGCGAAGGCGAGCGAGGAGGGCACAGACGCAGGCGGCGTTTGCCACACGCCAGTGCATGAAGTCGTTGTGGAACACGGCTTGCGGGAAGTCCTCGGTCAGGATGGCTTCCATCGCCTCCTCGCCGTCGGCTCCGCACAGGAGCCGCGCCGCGGCCCCCGCCCCGCGCGCCTCGGCGAGCTTCTTGATGCGCCCCATGAGCTCGAGCGCGTCGCAGAGCATCACCGCGTAGGAGAACGACCCCGGGGGAGACGGACGGGACCTCGGCAATTCCGGCGGACGGGGGAACGCCTGCCGGGGGAGGCGAAACGGCGGAGAGGAGGAAAAAGCGAAATTCCCTTTGTTTTCACGTAGGCTCACAAGCCATGGAAAACCGGAACGGAGGGAATGGAGAACCGGGAAAAGGCAGAGGCCGGAGGCGTCCGCCAACAACGGCGAAGACAAAACTGTGAACCTCAGGCCGGGGCAGAGTCGCTCATATCAGGTGAAAACGAGGTTGGACCTTCCGCGGAACGACAAGCCCGCCCGGCTGCCAGATTTTTGGACATATAGATATAGATGAGGATATTGAAACCCATGCAGACGACAAGAACAGACAAGGCCGGCTTCACGCTGATCGAGTTGCTGATCGTAATCGCAATCCTAGGTTCCATTTCCATAGTGAGCATCAAGTCCTACGGCAACCTGAAGTACCGCCAGGCCAAGCGCATGAACGTAACGAAGATCAAGCAGATCCAGCACCAGATCGCCGTCTACGACCTCGTGAAGGAGGACAGCTCCGACAACAACAACGACGCGGCGGCCTACCGCTTCAACAACATGGACTCCTTGCTGGAGAACTGCGGCATCACGAGCGACCCCATGCTGACCGACACGGGCAAGGCGGGCACCTTCGACTGGACGGCCGTCAGCAACGCGTCCTGCAAGATCTACGACGGCACCTGGCGCCAGGAAGGCAAGGCCTCCAAGACCGGCAGTACCAACAAGGGCCTCACCGACACGTTGGCTGGCAAGCTCGGCGTGTACTACCTGAACGAGACCGATGCCAAGCTCCTCAACGACGCCGGCATCGCCCAGGTCCTCGTCCACGCCGGCACGCCCAACCGCGCCGCCGCCTACTCCGGCGACATCAAGGGCTCCTTCGGCGGCGGTCCGACCTGGCGCCCCGAGATGAGTCCCACCTATCCCATGGTCGTGTCCAACGGCTGCCCCGTCGTGGTCCTCCGCCCGAACGCCTCCTCGACAATGACCGGCTACATCTACGACCACTTCGACTGCTCCCTGACCAACGACTACACCTCCGTCTCGGAATCCGACTTCGGCACCCTCATGCAGAGCTGCAAGATCGTCCTCTTCGGCCTAAACCGCTTCTCGACGGTGTGCAAGGCGTCCGTCGGCCTGGATTCCGTGCCCTACAATCCCGTGTTCGACAAGTTCTACTATCGCCAGTACCTGCTGGCGTTCCTGATCCGCAACGGCGGCCAGGGCCGCCAGTCCGCCTGCCGGTTCCTGGGCGTGCTTGACTGCGAGGGCAACGACCTGATTGGAGCCGAATACGGCCAGACATGGCAGATTAGCGAGAACTAGCGGGGGCTCCGTCCCCGCTCCGCCCCCATCCCGCTTCACGCCCGGCGTGGCGATGGCCCTTTCGCTGTCGCCACGCTTGTCCTCGTCCCCGCAAAAGCGGAAAAATCTGCGACTTACCTTGTCCTCTTCCCATCGTTCCCGCGCATGGAAAGTGGAAAAATAAGAATGGACAAGGCGGAGGGGAACGGGTATACACCAGCAGGAAGGCGAAAGGTGGATGATGAGCGAACAGGATGAACGGCGGCCGGCGGAGGGGCCGCGGCCAGAGGAAGGCCAGGGGACGGGCCCGGCCCGCGAGGCCGGGGACGTGATTCGTCTGCTGCCCGACCAGGTCATCAACCAGATCGCGGCCGGGGAAGTGGTGGAGCGGCCAGCCTCGGTGCTGAAGGAGCTGCTGGACAATGCGCTGGACGCAGGGGCGCGGAACATCCAGGTCGACGTGGTGGACGGCGGCCGACGGCTGGTGCGGGTGCGGGACGACGGGAAAGGCATGGACCGTGCCAACGCCCTGATGAGCCTGGAGCGGCACGCGACCAGCAAGCTGCGGTCGCTGGCGGACCTGGACTCGCTGACCACGATGGGCTTTCGCGGGGAGGCGCTGGCAGCCATCTCCAGCGTGTCGCAGTTCACGATGGTGACGAATCAGGCCAACAGCGTGGCGGGCACGGAAATCGTCGTCTTTGGCGGCAAGGTGCAGGAGGTCCGCGACGCGGGCGCGCCTCCCGGCACGGATATCGCGGTCCGGAACCTGTTCTTCAACGTGCCGGCGCGGCGGCGGTTCCTGCGGTCGGCGACCACGGAGTTCACGCACATCCGGCAGCAGTTCTTCTTGGAGACGCTGGCCCGGCCGGACGTGGCCTTCGTGCTGCGGGCGGACGACGAGGAGGTCTATCGCCTGCCGCCGGCGGAAGACCTGCGGGAACGGGTGCGGGACTTCCTGGGCGACGAGGTGGCGGACGCCCTGCGCGAGGTGTCGCACGGGGACGGCATCGTGGAGGTCGGCGGCTGGGCGGGCGTGCCGCCCTATCACCGTAGCGACCGCGAACTGCAAGTGTTTCTTGTCAATGGCCGCCCCGCCGGCTCGTCGGTGCTGAGCTACGCGGTCCAGGCGGCCTATCGCGACGTCCTGCCGGCGGGACGCTACGCGCCGCTCTTCCTGCTGCTGACGTTGCCGCAGGAGCAGCTGGACGTCAATGTGCATCCCGCCAAGAAGGAGGTCCGCTTCCGCCGGCCGGTGGAGGTGCGCGACGTCCTCATCGAAGCCCTGCGCATGGCCATTCGGGGCAACGAGCTCGGGGGACAGAAGTTCGCCGGGCGAGGCGGCTTCCCGATGCGGGATCCGCGCGTCGGCCAGCCCCCGCCCACACGCGATTTCGTACTCCCCAAGGCCCCTGACGCAAGTAGCCCCGGCCCCCTCCCCTCTTCCGCGGCCCCCTCCGCCACGCCTGGCCCGGCGCCCTTCTTCTTGGTGCCAGAGGCCCCGAAACTGCTTCCCGAACAAGGAAAACTCGGCCTCGGCTTCGCCGCAGGAGCCCCCACGCTGACGGCGGCCGGGGCCCCGCGCGGCGCGGCGGAAGGCGAGGCCGACGGCTCGCGCAACCGAGGGCGGGGAATCATGCCTGGCGACGGACCCGCGACCAGCCTGGGCAACCCCCCCGCCGACGGCCCCGCGTCCGCCCCCGTATCCGCTGGGCCGGTCACGCCTTGGCAGCAGTATCGGCTGCTGGGCCGGATTGCCGACACGTATGCCGTGCTGGAAACGGCCGATGGCATGGTGCTCGTCGACCCGCGCAGCGCCCATGAACGCGTGCTGTACGAGCGCTGGATGGCCGCCATCCATGCCCGCAAGGTCCCGTCGCAGGGGTTGCTCGCGCCCGCCACCGTGCGGCTAAGCCCCAGACAGGCCCACGCGCTGCGGCGGCAGCTGGACTGGTTCGATGCCAACGGCTTCGGCATTTCCGATTTCGGGGCCGACACCTTCCTCGTCGACGCCCTGCCGTCATGGCTCGCCGAGGCCGACCCCGCCGCGCTCCTCTCCGACATGGCCGATGTCCTGCTGCAGGGCGGCCGCGGCAGCGAAACCGACTGGATTGGACCGTTCGTCGCCGACCTCGTCTCGCGCCAGGCCACCGGCCTCCACCAGCGGCTCGACGATGCGGCCCTCCACGCCCTGATTCGCGCCCTCGCCGAAACCGAAATGCCCTACACCTCGCCGCGCGGCCGCCCCACCGCCATCCTCCTCAGCATCCGCGAACTCAACCGCAAGTTCCACCGCGACAGCTGAGTCCCCGTCATGCCTCCCCCACCCGCCGCGTCCTTCCCCTCCCCCGCCCCCTCGCTCACCACCCCCCTCGACCCAGCCGCCGACTGGGAACGGCACCCGCTCGCCCGCTACTTCTCCCACCGCGCCACCATGCTCCGGATGGCAGCCGACTTCCTGCTGTCGCGGCAATGCTATGGCTGCGGCGCAACGCTTCACGAAACCGACCCCGGCGTGCTCTGCATGGACTGCCGAGCGCTCCTACCCCTGTTGACCGCCCCCCTGTGCGAGCGGTGCGGCGACTATGCCGGGGGTGCGATCGACGGCCCGTATCTCTGTCCGGCCTGCCGCGCCCATCCGCCCGCCTTCGACTGGGCCCGCAGCGCCATGCACTACGCCGGCGCCGTCCAGCCGGTCGTCCGCGACCTCAAATACCACCAGCAGCTCGCCTGCCTCGAGGAGATGGCCTTCTGGATGCTCACCCTCTGGAGCGACACCTCACGCCCGCCCTGTCCCAAGCCGCCCATGCTCGTCCTGGGCGTCCCCATGTCGTTCCTCCGCCTGCGCACCCGCGGCTTCAACCATGCCGACGGCCTCGCCCGCGAAGTCGCCCGCGCCCTTCGCATTCCCCACGCCACCCGCGTTCTCGTCCGCACCCGCGCCACCCCCAGCCAGACCACCATGACCGCCCGCCAGCGGCGCGAAAACGTTCATGCCGCCTTTGCCGTGGCCCGGCCGAAACTCGTGCGGGACCGCGCCATCCTGCTCGTCGACGACGTCATGACCACCGGCTCCACCCTCTCCGAATGCGCCCGCGCCCTGAAGGCCGCAGGTGCCACCCATGTCTACTGCCTCACCGCCGCCCGCGGCGGCTAGAGCGGTTCCATGAAAAGCATTGCCCGACGGACGCAATGAAATGCGTCCCTCCCGCGCTGGGTCACAGCGGTCGCTGTTTACCGCGACCGCCAGCCCAAACCCATGCCCCCGAAACGGCAACAGATGATTTGGCTCCGCTCAAATCGTTGTGATTTTACGGCAAATCCCTAGATTTTTTACCTATTTTCCCCACCAGCTGCCTCCCCCTCCAGTGAGGCATTTCTCCATTAGAGCATTTTGCGAAAATGTGTGGCCACAAGGTTCGGAGGTGCGACATCCTGTCGCGCCCAAATTGATTGCGCGGCTGGAAGCCGCACCTCCGGAAGCCGCCCGCCAAATGGCTACAGTAATTTGATAACCGCTCTAGCCGGAGGTCTGGCCCAGCGATGCCCGCGCCACTCTCTTTGCAGTTGACAGGACTCGGGTGCGGGCGTATTGTCCGCCCGTTGTGTATTTTCGTATATATCGGAGCTTGCCATGCCACGCATTTCCAGTTTGCTTGTCCTTGTTGCCGCTGTACTGGTCGGGGGGGCTGTGCGCGACGCCTCCGCCCTGCCCCACGTCACGACAGGGCAGGTGTCCGTGCTGGTGCAAATCGACGGGACCCAGCCGAACAGCTGCCTGGCGGGCAATGCGGAGTCGCAGTGCGTCATGAACCAGGATGAGACGAAGCCGGATGCGGTTCTGCTGCTCCAGTTTCCGGAGGGCTTTCTGCCGACCTACAATGCTTCGGTGGACTATTCCGGGGCCAAGGCGACGCTGACACTGTTTTGCTCGTACGCTCGCTGGTCATCGGAGGAGACACGGCTCCAGTTGTTGCCGTTGGCGCGTCCGTTCGACCCGGCGGCCGTCACATGGAACAGCAACGCGGCCGGTTCGGCATGGACAACGGCGGGGGGCGACATCCTCGATGGGTTTGTCCTTACTTCCTCGGCTGGCGACGCCTGCGAGGCAATCGTCGGCGAGGATGCGACGAACACCACCGCCTACACGGCCTACACATTCGACCTCGTGCCGGCGCTGTCGAACCAGGCCGTTCTGGCGGCGTTGGGCGCGAATGGCGCGATCGTCCGGGTCGACCCGGCTGCCGTCCCGGCCAGTGGCAAGTCGTTCATCAAGATGAGCTTTGCCAACCCCGCCGTCGATGCCGAGAACCTAGCCCCGGCGCTCTTCGCGGCCATCCCGAACACGGACTGGGACGCTGACACGCGCCTCTTCGCCGTCGCGCACATCGACAACGCCCCCAAGAAAGGCTCGGCGGAGACGGTCCTCTGGGAGCAGGGCACAAGCAGCGTCGGGAAGGTCGTCCTCAATGGCTCGTCCGACCCGCTCTCCGAGTGCCGCGCCATCCTTTCGATGCCCGAGGACCTGGTCGCCGCCAATCCGGCCCGCATCCAGTCCGTCGTCGCCCACTTCCAGACCTACGGCGGGGAGACGGACGGCACCGAGTCGCTGATTCTCTACCCTCTCCTCCCCGGCCCCGCCCTGGAGCGCCGCGACTGGACCGGCATCGGCCCCGGACAGGAGCCGTCCTGCCCCACCCACGGTCCTTCCTGGGCCTACGCCGACGGGCCCGTCGACCCCAACGACGCCACCTATGCGCGCAGCGCGTGGCCCATACCGCAAGCGCTCAACACCAACGGGGTCTCGCAGGGCCCGTGGGCTGCCGAATACGCGGTCCGCGCCGAGCTCGGTGCCTCTGTCGCCGAATTCGACCTGACGGACCTCTGGCACGACGAAACCGCCCGCGGGCTCCTCGTCAGCAACGGCGCCATCGTCATCATGGATCCCGCACGTTGGGAATCCGCCATTGCCCAAAAGGCCTGTCCCCGCATCAACCTCTTCCGCCCCGACCCCGGTACCGGCTCGACCTACGACACCTGGATGCGCTTCAGCGAATACGAGCACGTCGCCGTCACCTCGACCCGCATCGACTCCGCCAAGCCCGACGCAAACTATGCCGACGACGGCACCATGAAGGTCGTCCTGTCAGCCGACGGGAGCGAAGTCCGCGGCCTCTACAAGTTCAACCCCGACCTCTTCGGCGACCACTTTGCTGGCGCGAACCTGACGCTTGTCTACACCACCTTCAGGCAGGCTGGACTTGACGGCCACGAAGCCGTCCTCCATCCCCTGGCCCGGCCCTTCCGTGTCGATTCCGCCACCTGGAACGCCGCCGACGCGGACACCCCCTGGACGACCCCTGGTGGCGACTACCTCCCCGCCTATGCGGCCGGCCACCTCGCCAAGGGCTGCGCCACCTTCGATCTGACCACGCTTCTGGCCGACCCCGAGACGGCCGCCGCCCTCCGCGACAACGGGGCCCTCATGCGCCTGACGGGCGACTTCCCGGAATCCGGCAATGCCATGCTCAACGGCAGCAGCTCCGCAACCACCAACGCCCCCGAGGCCCCCATCGTCCTGGCGACGCCCAAGGCGCTGGCCATCGATGCGATGGCCTACGATGCCGCGACCTCCAGCCTGACGTTCACCGCCGAAGGCCTGGACCCCCTGAAGACCTACGCCATCTATGCCACCGACGACCTGTCCCTGCCGCTTTCCGACTGGCAGCACGTCCGCACCCTCTCCCTCAGCGGCCCCACCACCCTCTCCATCGACCCGACGGCCAGCCAGCGCTTCTACGCCATCCGCACCGTCGAATAGTGCCTGCCGTTTGGCGGCAAAAAGCCAGAGGGCGGGGAATAGACGGACAGGGCGGGGAGGACACAGGGGACGCTGAAAATGGCGTATATGCAAAGGGGAAACACCCATCCGCGTGGTCTGTGAAAACGACCAGATTCCCCTTGGTGCGCCCGTGAACTCACAGTGCTTGTGGACGCATTGCAGCCCCGTGGCGATGGCTAGAGCTGTTTCAAAAATGACGTAGCCATATACGGCAGGGGCCGACCGCCGGGCGGCCCGTTCTGGGAGATGGGGCTTCCAGCCGTACTCCAGCCGCGCATCTTTTTCCAGCGCGGCAAGATGCCGCACCTCCCCAAAAAGGCACATTTCCACTTCCGGAGGTGCGGCTTCCAGCCGCGCACGGCCCGCCCGGCGGGCGGGCCAAGGATGCGGACACATCTTTTCTTCATTCGCTCTAATCCCGGGCGCCAAGAAGTCGAGAAATGTCCCCCCTCCCTTCCCAGTCAACCGTGCGCAAAAAACGCAGGGAAAACACGTTTGGGCACAAAAAATGGCACCCCCAACCGGATTCGAACCGGTGTTACCAGGATGAGAACCTGACGTCCTAGGCCTCTAGACGATAGGGGCGCCGAAGCGCAAATGCGGGAGAATCATGGCGGGTCGGAGGCGACCTTGCAAGCTTTTTTTTCGAATTGAGGATTTTCCCGGCGGGCGGGGAGGGGTATTCTCGGGGGGCCATGCAATCGGGAAACACCAACGCGATGCCGACGGACCGCCGTCGGCTCTCCGCACTCCGGGATGCCGTCGTCCGGCAGCTCATCCCGTGGTTTCAGGCAAATGCGCGCGTGCTGCCGTGGCGCGAGACACCCCGCGACCCCTACCACGTCTGGATCAGCGAGGTCATGCTCCAGCAGACCCGCGTCGAGACCGTCGTGGACTACTATCAACGGTTCATGGCTCGCTTCCCGACGGTCGCAGCCCTCGCGGCGGCCCCCCAGCAGGTCGTCCTCAAGGCCTGGGAGGGCCTGGGCTACTACTCGCGCGCCCGCAACCTCCAGGCGGCAGCCCGGGCGATGGTCGCCCAGCATGGCGGACGTCTTCCGGCAGCCCCCGCGGTCCTGGCCGCCCTCCCCGGCCTCGGCCCCTACACCACGGCCGCCATTGCCTCCTTCGCATTCGGACTGCCCCTGGCCGTCCTCGATGGCAACGTCATGCGCGTCCTCTCCCGGCTCGTGGCCTTTACCGGCGACATCGCCACCGGCCCGGCCCGCCGCACCCTGCAAGCCCTCGCGGACGCCCTCCTCCCCGCCACCGCGCCTGGCCCTGCCAACGAGGCCTGGATGGAGCTGGGGGCGCTCGTCTGCACCCCCCGGGCCCCCCGCTGCACCGCCTGTCCCCTCCGCCCCCTCTGCCGTGCCGCCCAGGCCGGAAACCCCGAAACCTATCCCGTCAGGAGTCGAAAAATGGATATTCCCCACAAGGTCGTCGGCGCCGCCGTCATCCTCAACCGCCACAACGAGATCATGATTGCCCAGCGCCATCCCGAAAAGGGCATGCTGGCTGGTCTCTGGGAGTTCCCTGGCGGCAAGCTCCAGCCCGGCGAGACGATGGAACAATGCATCGCCCGCGAGCTCTACGAGGAGATGCGCCTGCGCCTCGAGGTCGGCCCCCGCCTCACCATCGTCGAGCACGCCTATACCCACTTCACGATCTCCCTCCACGCCCATTTCGCCCGCATCCTCTCGGGCCGTCCCCGTCACGTCGACTGCGCCGGGCATGCCTGGGTCCACCTCCCCGACATGGATACCTACCCCTTCTCCGGGGCCGACCTCAAGATCATCGCCGCCCTCCGCGCGCTCCCTGGCGGACAGCCTCGCTTCCGCGACTACTTTTCCCAGCAGTAGCGCCAATTTATCCTTTCCCGTGCGTCCGGGAAAGGCTATGCTGGACGCGTTTACGAGATGAACGAGACGGCTGGACAGAAACTGCAAGCGTGGTGGCGCGGATTCCGCTGGAATCCGCTAAGCGCACGGGCGTGGACCGACCTCGCCTGGTGGGGCCTCATCTGCGCCGGCCTGTTCTATCTGTTCCATCTGCACGGGAGCAACCAGAACAACTTCAATTCGCTGTTCTTGTGGCTGAACGACCGGTGGACGAACGACTTTGCCTACTGCGCGCTGCTGCCCATCGGGGCGCTGGTGGCGCTGTGGGTGGTGCGCCGCAAGATTGCGGCGGAAAACCGGCGTACCTGCTGGGGCGGCGCTCCGGTACTGGTGTTCGGGCTGTTCCTGCACTGGCTGGGCATGCTGGTGCAGCATCCGCGCCTCTCGGCCGCCGGCCTGATTGTCGTGCTGTGGGCACTCCCGCTCCTGTTCTACGGCTGGGGCGTGGCACGGCATCTGCTCTTCCCGTGCGGCGTGCTCTTCCTCGCGATTCCCCTGAACTTCCTGGACAGCATGACCGCCCCGCTGCGGCTGCTGGTGGCCCAATCCTCGGCCTTCATCCTCAATTCCCTCGGGTTGCAAGTGGTGCAAGAGGGGGCGGGCCTGCATTCCGCCGCCGGCAACTCGTTCGCCTTCAACGTGGCCCCTGAATGCTCGGGCCTGCGCTCGCTGTTCGCCATGACGGCCCTCATGGCGTTCTACGCGTGGTTCACCCAGAAGACCGTGTTGAAGAAGTGGGTGCTGTTCTGCTTCTCGGTGCCGGTGGCGGTGCTGGCGAACATCGTGCGGGTGATGCTGGTGGTGGTGGTGGCAAGGTTCTTCGGCCAGGAATTCGCGGCCGGCCTCTGGCACGACTATTCCGGCTACCCGATCTTCGTCGTGGGGCTGGGCCTGATGTTTGCGGTGGACAAGCTGCTGAACGCAAAATACGGAGCGTCATGGAAACGGATCGGACAGTAGCCGTGCTTCCACGCCTCTTCGCGCTGGCCGCCATTGTCCTCGCGGGCTACATGACGGCCGCCCACACGGGTGTCGTCGACACCGACCAGGCCGGCATCCGGCTGGAACTGCCCACGCAACTGGGCCCCTGGCAGGGACACGAGCTGCTGTTCTGCTCCTCGCGAAACTGCGGCCACTCGTTCTTCGTGGAAAACCTGCCGCTCGACCCCGACGGCACGCCCTCCGACGTCTGCCCCGACTGTGGCGCGCCCTTGGCGACGATGAACTGGGCCGAACAGTCCATGCTCCCGAAGGATACCGGGCTGACGCGCAGCGTCTACGTCCCCAATCCGCCCCCTGGCCCGACCTTCTACGCGACCATCGTGCTGTCGGGAGACGACCGTTCCAGCATCCACCGCCCACAGGTCTGCATGGTGGCGCAAGGTCACGATATCCAGGACGAGTACACCATCGCCGTCGACATGGGCGAAGGCCGTCCGCCCCTCGACGTGCATGTGCTCGAATTCGCCCGCCCCGTCGAAGGCCAGCCGGACAAGATCGAAACCACATACTACGCCTACTGGTTCGTCGGCAAGGGCCGCACCACCGCCTCGCACGTGCAGCGGATGATCTGGATGGCGACCGACCGCATCTTCCACGGCGTCAACCACCGCTGGGCCTACGTGTCGATCTTCGGCGCGCGCATCCCCGGCAGCCGCGCCCACGTCCAGACCATCGCCGACATCGCCTCCCGCCTCCATCCCGCCATCCTCCTGCCCGACGACCCCCCTCTCGCCGAAGTCCCGCCCGTCAATCCGAGCGAATAGCCATTTTCATCCTGTTGCCCAGACCCCTCGCTTTTGGAGATTCCCTGCCATGACAGAAATCCTCACCCCCAAGAAAAAGCCCACCACCCTCGTCACGGGCGGCTCCGGCTTCCTCGGGTCGCACCTCTGCGACCGCCTGCTGGCCGAGGGCCACCGCGTCATCGCCATGGACAACCTGCTGACAGGCAACCTCGACAACATCGCGCACCTCCGCTCGCGCACCGACTTCGAGTTCATCCATCACGACGTCTCGCGCTACATCGACCTGCCCGGCGAGCTCGACTACATCTTCCACTTCGCGTCGCCGGCCTCGCCCATCGACTACCTCGAACTGCCCATCCAGACGCTCAAGGTCGGGTCGCTCGGCACCCACAACGCCCTGGGACTGGCCAAGGCCAAGGGCGCCCGCCTGCTGCTCGCCTCCACCAGCGAGGTCTACGGCGATCCGCTCGTCCATCCGCAGGTCGAGAGCTACTGGGGCAACGTCAACCCCATCGGCCCGCGCGGCGTCTACGACGAGGCCAAGCGCTTTGCCGAGGCCATCGTCATGGCCTACCACCGCTACCACCACCTCGAAACGCGCATCGTCCGCATCTTCAACACCTACGGCCCCCGCATGAGGCCCAACGACGGCCGCATCGTCCCCGCGTTCTGCTGCCAGGCCCTCAAGGACGAGCCCATGACCGTCTTCGGCGACGGCTCCCAGACCCGCTCCTTCTGCTACGTCTCCGACCTCGTCGAGGGCATCTACCGCCTGATGATGTCCGACGTCGACACCCCCACCAACATCGGCAACCCGCGCGAGCTCACCGTCATGGACTTCGCCAAGAAGATCAAGGAGCTGACGCACTCGAACTCCGAGATCGTCCACCGTCCGCTGCCCGTCGACGACCCGAAGATCCGCCAGCCCAACATCACCAAGGCCCACACCCTCCTGAACGGCTGGGAACCCGTCATGCCGCTTGAAAAAGGACTTGAGAAAACCATCGAATATTTCCGCACCCTCATCGAGAAAGGAATCGTATAGCCATGATGCTTCAATATATCGACCTCCAGGGAACCACCAAGGACATCCCGCTGGACAAGCCGGTCACGCTCGGCCGCGACCGCGCCGCCACCATCCCCCTGCCCCATCCGTCCGTCTCCCGCAACCACGCCTCGATTTCCGCGCAGGCCGACGGCTCGCTGGCCATCCGCGACCATGACTCCAGCAACGGCATCTACGTCAACGACCGCCGCATCACCGGCATTGCCTCGCTCGCGAGCGGCGCAAAGATTCAGATTGGCGAACTCCTCTTCTCCATCGAGATCTCGCCCAACCCTGAAATCCCCACCGTTCTGAAGGCCCTCCCGGCCCCGGCGCCCGCCGCCGCCGCGCCTGCCGCCGCCGCTACGCCTGCCGCCGCTGCCCCGGCTGCCCCGGCTACGGAACCCGCCGCCGCTCCGGCTGCCCCCGACGCCCCGGCCGCTCCCGCGCCCGCCGCCATTCCCAACAACGCCGGCCGCAAGAAAATCGTCATCAAGCTCAAGTAGCTCCCCTCCCCTCCTCCGGTGGGCCCCTTGCCGCCCCCCGCCTCCCCTTTTCTAGAATCCTGGAAGTCTAGAATTCTAGATGTCTAGAAATCTAGGCATCTAGTTTCTTCTCGCCCAAGAGGCGCGGGGTGGTTCTGGCCCGCCTGGAGGCTCAGCGTAGCATGTAGATGAGCTTGAGGGGTTCGCCGTTGCGCTCGATGTCGAAGACGAAGGTGTCGAGCTGGCCGTCGAAGAACTGCGACAGCAGGAACTCGGCGCGCCGCTGGCTCGTCATCCGCAGCGAGTTCACGCGCCGCACCACGTCGCCGTTCTGGAAGCCGATCTGCGCATAGAAGTCGGCCTCGCCGCAGGACGTGTCCAGGCGGTAGCCCGCCACGGAATGCTGCTCGTCATAGTCGGGCGCCATCCCCAGATACATCCCGGACACCCGTTGCGGATCGTCGAGGACCTCCTGCGCATATTTCATCAGGACGTCCTTCGAAATCTCCCACCGCGTTTCGCCCACGCGCGCTCCGAAGCGGTTCGTTTCCAGTACGGTCGGGGCGGCCCCGGCCAGTTGCTGACCGCCCAGACCGGTCGCATCCCCGGATCTGCCGCCCCCGGTCGCCGGCGGGGCCAGGAAGACCATTTCCTCGTGCGCGCCATCGCTCAGCAGGACGTATTCGTTCTCGATGCGGACCACCCGCACGTCGCCGACCTGCTCCGACTCCGCCGCCAGCAGCTGCTCGCCGGTCTGCACGTCGTCGAGGATGGCGCAACGGGCCTGCGAGTCGTCGCGGTGGCCTTCGGCATCGAAGACCATGAACACGCCGGCCAGCCGGTAGCGCGCCGCCAAGGCCCCCTTCGGCGTTGCGGCCTCGTGGACCTCGCCACCTTGGAAAAGTGCCCAGGCGGTTTTTTCGGCCAGTGCCCCTCCGCGCATGGACAGCTCGTCTGGCGCCCAACTGTGCCGCATCGGCTTGCCGTTCTCGTGGAGCGGCGAGAGCAGGCCGCAGACCAGCGCCGCCGCCGCTCCCAGCGCCAGCACGGCCAGCACTGCCGCGGCGGCCCGCCATGTCCGCCTGTCGCCTGTCCATTTCTCCATCATCGTTGCTTCCGGCCTATGGCGCCGTAGCGCCTTGCGTCCTTCAACCTCACCCCTTTCCCCCGCAAATTGCAATCCTAATCCGCCGCCTCTCTGCAAAAAAGTGACAACCGGGGCCCGGCCGAGTAAGCCGGATTCTGTCACGTCGCCCCTTGCGGGACCACGCCTGGCCATTTGTCTGAGCGATCAACCCGAGACGGCCGCAGCTTGCGCCGCGCGGGACGGGCCGCCCCTTTCCATCTCCTATTTGATCTTGCTCCGGGCGGGGTTTACCTTGCGCGGAACCTCTCGGCCTCCGCACGGTGGTCTCTTGCACCGCCGTTTCACCCTTACCTGGCACCTTGCGGCACCGGGCGGTATCGTTTCTGTGGCACTTTCCTTTCCCGCCGTTTGCCAGCGGGATTCCACACCTCCCGGCGTGGACGCCCTGCCCTGTGGAGTCCGGACTTTCCTCCGCACGACCTGCGCCGCACGGCGGCCAGCGTACCGGGCCCCGGTTGTCAATGAACATCGGAACCGTGTCTACGGCTCCTGCGGCGCCTCGCCCTCCGCCTGCTCGGCGAAAAGCATCCGTCCGCAAAAATCGCACGAGGTGACCGTGTCATGCTTGTGCGCCGCGACCACCTGCGCCGGTGCCAGCTTCATGTGGCAGCAGCCGCACGTCCCATGCTCCACCCGCGCAATCGCCGCATCCCCGTAGCGTCCGAAAAGCCGGTCGTAGCGTGCCAGGATGGCCCCCGGAATCCCCTTCACCGCTTCCGCCCGCCGCGCCTCCAGGGCCGCCAGCTCCGTCGTGCGCGTCCCCGCCCGCTCGTCGAACCGAGCCAGCGACTCCGCCACCGACGCCTCCTCCTGCACCAGTGCCACCTTCTCCAGCCCGAGAAGCTTCTCGTTCTTCTCCCGGAGCTCCATCGCCTCGACGGCCGCATCCTCCTCCCGCCGCACGCGCTCGTGCAGTTCCGCGATCTCCTTTTCCATCGCGCGATAGGCCTCGTTCGACTTGATGGCCAGCTGGTCGTTCTTGCGCTTCGCGATCTTCAGCCGCGCATCCTCGGCGGCGGCCTCGCGGTCGCGAATCTCCGCCTGGATAATGTCCAGCCGCGCCTGCGCTTCCGCCAGCCGCTTCTTGGCCGGCTCCACCTGGGCCTGGATTTGCGCCCGGAGCGAATCCTTTGCTTCGACCTCCCGCCGAAGCTTCCGGATTTCCCGGTCCAGGTCCTGCACGCCCAACAATTGCTCAATCGCCGTAGCCACCGTTTCTGCCACCTTTCTGCAAACGTTTTCCCTCTTATACTCCAGCCGGCCCCTCCTCGCAAGCTTCCGGGCCCCACTTGCCGATGACCGGCGACCCCGCCAGCGCGGTCAGGCCCACTCCCCGGCAAACCGCCTCCATGGCCGCGCTGACGCCCTTCGACTTCAGCATCCGGTGAATCACCATGGGCATCGCGAACTGCTTCTTCAGCGCCACCCGCCGCCAGTGACAGGCCGCAAATGCCTCCTGCACCTCCCGATGCCGAAACAGCTTCCATTCGCGCGTGTTCTTCTCGAACTTCTTCTTGGCCCCGAACAGCGCCGGAGCGATCGCGTTGGCCGACTGGCTCGTCGGGTAGTCCACGACCACCATCTTGCGCGCCACCCGGCAGAGCTCCTTCACCAGCGTCTGCCACAGCTCGCAATGCGTTAGCAGCCGGAAGCAGATGACCGCGTCGAACGAGTGGTCGGCAAACGGCAGCGCGACGACCGACCCCACCAGGAAGCGCGCCTTCCCCTCCTCCACCAGCGAGGAGATCCGATGCTTGCAGCTCTCGTCCGAGCCCAGCACTGTCACCGCATAGCCTTCCCTCACCAGCGGATGCGCCAGCTGCCCGTGGCCGCCGCCCACGTCCAGGATGCTCGCTCCCCTGGGCAGGTCGGCCAGCAGCTGCAACGTCAGCTTTTCCTGCACGCCCAGCATCCACTCGCCCCACGCCCCCGCGAACCGTCCCGCGTATTCGTCTGTCGAAGTATGGATGTCCGCCGTCTCGGGAAACGGACACTCCGGATTGGTCTTGCTCATGCCAGTCTCCTCTTTGCGCGTCTAATGGGTTCCATACGCCCGGCGCGGACGGAAGCCACCCCCGCCCTTTTCATGCCCGCCGCCATGGAAGCCGCCGCCGAACCCCTTGCCTCCGCCCGGCTTGAACCCGCCCTTCTTGAACCCTCCCTTCTTGAACCCTCCCGGCTTGAAGCCCCCGCCATGGAAGCCGCCCTCCCCCCGGAACCCTCCGCCCTCGAAGCCGCCCTCGTGCCCCCAGCCACTCGACTTGAAGTTGCCGCCGCCATGCCCCCCCTTGAACCCGCCCTTCTTGAACCCGCCCTTGCCGAAGTTCCCCTTGCCAAAACCGCCCTTGCCGAACCCACCCTTCTTGAAGCCGCCCTTGAAGCCGCCCTTGGCCCCGAACCCGCCCTTGAAGCCGCCACGCCCGCCCGGACTGCGCTCGAAGCCGCCATCATACCCCCGCTCCCGCCGCCCCTCGAAGCCGCCTTCGCGCCCTTCTCCGCCGAAACGCTCGTCCGCATCCCATCGCTTCCAGCCCCCGTCCGCCTTATGGCCGAACGGCTTCTTGCCGAAGCCACCTTTTCCGAAGGGCTTCCGGCCAAAAGGCTTCTTGCCGAAACCCCCGTCCCCGCCGCCGAACGGCTTGCGCCCGAAGCCCTGGCGATGGCGGAACGACCCCGCCTCCGCCTCGCCCCAGTCCTCGTCGCCTTCGCCGCCGCCCTCGAAGTCGCCCCGACCGCCCCCATGCCCGAACTTGCCAAAACTCCGCTTGCCGAACGGCTTCTTCCAGCCCCGCTTGTCGCTAAAGGGCTTGCCCGCACCCGCACGCTTCGCAAAAGACTTGCCAGCAGCCTTGCGATCCTCCTCTGCAACCTCCGCGACCTCGTCCTCCCCTTCGTCCCCTTCCGCAAACGCCTCGTCGGACGCCTCTGCCGCCGTCGAATCCTCTCCCGCTTCGGTGACTTCTTCCGCCGTCACTTCGTCATCGACAGGTGCAGTCTCGGGCTCCATGCCCTCGGCAGCGACCTTCGCCCCCGCCTCGACCGCTTCCGGACGCTCCTCGACCACGGCTTCCGCCTCGTCCGCCGCCGCCACGCTCTCCAGCAGACGGCTTTTCTCCTCCGCCTCGTCCAGGGCTGCCGCTCGCTTGTCCCCCTCCTCCCCGTCAAACCGTTTCTTCTTCCCCCACGGCTTGTCAAACGTTTTCTTGCCGAACGGCTTCTTGCCAAACGGCTTGCGACCGAATCCCTGCTTGCCGAACGGCTTCTTGCCCCAGCCGCCCCGCTCGCCTGCCCCGCGGCGGTCGCTCCAGCTCCCCTCCCCCTCCCCGCCCCGTCCCCGCTCGCCATAGGCGGGTCGCCCTTCGAACTCCTCCCGGCCGCCCCCGCTCCGCTCTCCGTAAGCCTTCCGCCCGAACGGCTTCTTGCCTGCCTTCTCGCGCACGGGGCCATGCGCCGCCTTGCGGAAGGACACGCGGCCAAAAGACTGGAAAGCGGCCTCGGCGGGGTCGCTCGCTCGGAAATCATCGTGGAAGCTCATGGTGCAAACCTTTCTCGCCCATCGCGGGCCGCGCAAGACCTTGCCCCACCCCCGCCGCAAAATCAAGCCGAAACCTCCCAAGAATGGCATTGACGCACCCCTTACTCGCGCGTACACTTCCCCCAGCAGTCGGAAAGACTGCCAAAACAATCTCCAGGAGGCCCCGTATGCCCGAAAATGATGTCCATCCGAATCCCCCCCGTATCGACCTGAGCAAGCCCGCCCCCGCGCCCAGCATCCGCCTGACGTCGCCCACCGCGCCTGTCGCCCCGAAGATCAGCGTGGCCCCGGCCGCGCCGCACATCGCCCCGGTTGCTCCCGTCGCGCCCAAGGCCGCCACCGGGCCCGTCAGCCTCGGTGCCGACGATGACATCTACAAACGCCGCACCGCCCTGCTCGACACCAGCAAGATTCCCATGGCCGGCGGGGCGCCCACGCAGTCCATTCCGCGCACGGTCAAGATCAGCGGCCGCCCCACGATCCGCGTCGGCTCCCAGAGCGGCTCCACCTTCTCCCCGGGACAGTCCGAAAGCCCGGCCTCGGCTGGCGGTGGCGCCAAGCCCGCCATTCGCCTCAAGCGCCCCAACGGATCCCTCTCCGTCTCTTCTTCCTCCTCGTCCTCGGAGTCCATGCCCGACAACTTCGTCCTGAGCACGCCCCAGGACGACGAACCCGGTGCCGCCTGGGCCATCGTCGCGCTCCTCGGCCTTCTCGCCGCCGGCGCCCTCATCTACTTCCAGATCATCTCCATGCAGCTCGTCGCCCACTCCTAGGCATCCCGTAGCGCCGTGCTTCCAGGCGACCCTCCTTTTGCGCGGCGGGTCGCCTTTTTTGGAACCCGCGCCTTCAGCTCAGACCTAACCGGAGGATTTCCCATGTCCGCTCCCGCTTCCGCTTCCAAGGCCCCCATCCGCGTCGGCGTCCTCGGCGTCGGCAGCCTGGGCCAGTGGCACGCCCGCATCTACTCCGAGCTTCCCGACGTCGAGCTCGTGGGCGTCTACGACCCCGACAAGAAGCGCGCGCAGGAGATTGCCGAACGCTACCACACCAAGGCCTATGCCAGCATCGACGCCCTCGCCGCGGACACCGACGCCCTCAACGTCGTCGTCCCTACCGACAAGCACCGCGACGTCGCCGCCGGACTCCTCGCCGCCGGCAAGCACCTCCTCATCGAGAAGCCCATCGCCTCCACCACCGACGACGCCGAGGAGCTCGTCCGCCTCGCCCAGGAGCACAACGCCATCCTGCAGGTCGGCCACGTCGAGCGCTTCAACCCCGTCCTCGCCGCCATCAACCCCTCCAAGCAGCACCCCGTCTACATCGAGGCCCTCCGCATCGCCCCCTATCCCCCGCCCCGCATCGGACTCCGCCCCCGCGGCACCGAGGTCAGCGTCATCCTCGACCTCATGATCCACGACCTCGAGATCATCCTCCACCTCGTCCAGTCCAAGGTCGTCGAAATCCATGCCGTCGGTGTCCCCATCCTTTCCAAGACCGAGGACCTCGCCAACGCCCGCCTCCGCTTCGAGAACGGCTGCGTCGCCAACGTCTCCGCCTCCCGCCTCTCCACCAAGAAGATGCGCGAGATCCGGATGTTCCTCCCCGACGCCTACGTCTCCCTCGACTACCAGAACCAGACTGGCAAGATCCTCCGCAAGAAGCTCCTCGGCATCGACCAGAAGGAGATTCCCATCCACAAGGACGAGCCCCTGAAGCTGGAGCTGCAGTCCTTCGTCGACTGCGTCCGCAAGCACGGGACGCCGCTGGTGACCGGCGCCCACGCCGCCGAGGCCCTGAAGCTCGCCGTCGCCATCTGCCAAAGCATCCGCAAGGGCCAGTCCTGACTCCCCTGCCGGGAGAGCCGCCGCCCGCCGGCCTTTCCATCCCATCCCGCCTTTCCTTCTTTCCCCCGTCGCCGTCTTGCCGGGCGGCCTCCGTGCCGCCCTCCCTCGTCACCGGAGCGGCCGGGATTTGTTCTCACCCGTGGAACGTCAACGGGACGGGGAACCGGGCCGCGGATTGCGGTTGGTGCGCATTTCTTCGAGATCGGAGATGCCGTCGCCGTCGGAGTCGGCGCCGCCGAGAAGAGCGTCTGTGCCGAGGACCATCTCCCAGCTGTCGGGAATGCCGTTGCCGTTTTCGTCGGCGACGAGCGGGTTCCAGCCGTGTTCGATTTCGTATGGGTCGCTGCCGGGCCACTCGCGGACGGGGGTTCCCTGAGGCGTCCACGGATAGATGTCGCCGTCGCTGGCCCAGGCGTTGGGGTTGGTGTGGTGGACGCAACATTCTTCGCGGTCGCCCAGGCCGTCGCCGTCGGAGTCGGGGTTGTACGGGTTGGTGGGTTCGCCCCAGGGCTGGTTCAGGCGGCCGGACCACTCGTCGGCGTCGGGGAGCCCGTCGCCGTCGGTGTCGAGCGCGGCGGCGGCGGGACGGCCGGCAACGCCTGCGCGGGTCGTCCAGTCGTGCGAGCGGTTGTTGTCGACGCCCGGATAGTGGCGGACAATCGTCTCATTGCCCTTGGGCCGCACGCCGACGTCGCTGTCCCACCCTTCGCGGTCGAGGCCGCCCTTTTCGGGAAAGTGGTTGCGGCCGACAATCACGGCATCGGCGATGTTCCCGCACGCCACACCGTCCCAGACCAGCCGGACGCCGCACGCCGGCGTGGCGGGCCAATGCGCGGGAAAGCCCAAATCGGCGTGGAAATCGGCGTTTGCGACGCCCTTTTCGCCGATCAGGAGGGTGCTTCCCGGCGGCATCGAACAGCCGGCGGGAAACGCGAGCACCGTCCGCCATTCGCCGTCCCTGGCAGTTTCGAGGCGGAAGCCCTCCAACGAAACCTCGTGCGGCAGGGAAGAATACAGTTCGACCCACGAGCCGCCCGCCCCTTCGGGGTCGGTCCACAGCGCGTTGACGGTGAGCCCCGCGTCCCGGTAGGGACTGAGCGGATCCGAGCCGAGGAAGCCTTCGAGCCCGTCGCCCCGCGTGTCGCCGTCGGTGTCGCAGCGGTCGGGGAAGGTGCGCCATTCGACGACTTCCCGACCGTCGTCGAGCCCGTCGCCGTCGGCGTCCTCCTTGACGGCGAACACGTAGAGGCGCAGGGCCCCGGGCGCGTCCGGCCAGGCGTCCCAGCGGACCACCCACCAGCCGCCGTCGGCCTCCGCGTCGAAGCGGGCCGCGGGCGTGCCGCTCCCGACCGCCTCGCCCGCCTTTTGCGCGAGTTCCGTGCCGTAGCCCTCCAGCGTCCAGGCGAACACCTCGACCTTTGCGCCCTTCTTCCAGCCCTTGGGCTTCACCGCCACGTCCGCCCCGTTCCACGCCAGCACCCCCGCCAGCGGCCGCACGGGCACCGCCACGTCCCCGCCGTTCCACACCTGAACGCCGCCCCCCTGCCTGAACACGGGCGCCGGGGCCTTCCATTTTGTCCGGCCGCGCCACAGTTCCCGGCCCGCCCCGTTCCACACCACCGTTTCCGCGCGGAACGGGTCCATTCCCACGCCCACCGACGCCATCCCGCCCTGTGCCGACCGCACTTCCCGCCGCCCCTTGCCAGCCGGAAGCACCACCCCGCGCACGCCCTCCGGCACCCGCGGCGTCGCCTCCTCCTCCGCGAACGACGCGACCTTCCATTCCGCCACGCGGTCCGCCCCGTCCGCAGCTTTCGGCCTTCCCCTTGGCTCGATGCTCCGCGCCGCCGCCAGCGGCGCCTCGGGCGAAACAAGGACGCGCAACACGTTGGTCGCCGTCAGGGAGCTGTCGAGCACCAGGCGCGTTTCGCTTCCGGCAGGGAACGATTTGAGCAGGGCGAGGCTGGGAGCGGCGGACGTCTCCGTCATGTTCAGCCAAAGCGTCACGGGGCAGCGGACGCGCCCGGCAAACCCGCACAGCTCGTAATAGGGCATCCAGCGCCGCGCTTCGTCGTGGCGTCCGCTGCGCTCGTGCCAGCGGAATTCCGGCCACGCCTGATAGTTTTCGGACATGACGTCCACGAACACGGGATGGTGCGCGGCCACTTCCTCCACGCGGGGGTTCAACGCCGCGGTCATGAGCGCAAGGGCCGCCCCCTGGTCAGTGCCGACGCAGCGGATGCGGGGCGAGCCTGTGCGTTCCGCGAGCCATTCCACAGCCCGTTGCGCGCCGGACAGGACCGGATGGAAGAAATACGCCTCAAGCCCCTCGTCGATGCCGTCCAGCGCATAGCCCTCGAACCAGGTCCCCTGGGAAATGTGGTATTTGTCCCGGACGGCCCACTCGCCGCGATGATAGTCGTAGCCGGGTTCGAAAACGGAAAGGTAGAGGACGGTTCGCTCCGTCGGCCTGGGAAGGCTGGCCGGATCGGGGTCAGGGCCGCGACCGAAGAACGCAAGCGTCGGCGCGGCCTCGGAAGGGGCACCACCCGTCGGCTCCGACAGCCAGCCTGCGACCCGCCGACCGCCGACATCGAACACGATGCGCGAAAAGCGCAGATCGGGAGAGCCGGCCTCCGGCATCTCCTCGACCTCAACCTCGCCGCCCCAATCCCCGCGCATAGCCGCAACGTCCGCATCCCAGACCTCGTCGAAGTCGGCGGCCTTCCCGGGAAGCGACAGCGTGGCCCATCGAGTCTCCAGCTCGTGTCCGAGCGAGCGGTGGTCCTTCCGCAGGAGCTCGCCGGGGGTCGTGCCTTCGGCAAAGAGCGTCCCCGGCGGCCAGCGGCTTGTGCCATCCTCCCGCAAGCGCCCTTTCAGGTTCAGGACGACCCGGTTTTCCTCCCCGATTTCGTCCCACCGCTTGAGTCCGTCGGGCCCCCAGTAGAGTTCGCGCTCCACCTGGGCATGGAAGTCCTCCTTGCCGTTCTCCGTCCACGCCCACCCCTCGAGGCGCACTTTCTCACAACTGCTCATGTCGATGGGAACGTAGGCCTCGCCATTCTCGTCCGTGGTGACGGAGGCCAGATACCACCCCCGCGGGCACGGCTTCCCGTCATAGACAACGCGGTACCCGAAGCGCGCATCGACAATCACCGCGATTTCGCACCCCGGAACAGGCCTCAATGCGCTGTCGGTGAGGACCACCTTCAGCCCTTTGTGTGCGCAAACGTGCCCTTCCCACAGTTTCAGGGCGAGGTCGTACGGAATGAGCGCCGTGTCCACCAGCGGGCAAACCGCGAATTGCTCCACGGCGTACAGCGGCAGCCCCGGAAACAGCGCCAACGCCATCGTGCAGGGGTTGAAGTGGAACCCTTCGCCTTGGTTCGCCTCCAGCAGCGCCTTGCCCGCGAGGCCGAACGGCAGATATTCATCCCGGTAATCCGCAGTATAGCGGTACAGCCCCCCGTCCCGCCCCGGCCCGGGAATCGGCTGGAACGAGGTGCAGCCCGCGCACAGCAACAGCAAAACCGCCCCGAACGCCGCCGCTCCCGGACGCTTTTTTCCGCCCCCCCCAACGCCGCCAAACCGTTTCTTGAATGTTCCCATCGCCTTTTGTCTTTCATCCCCCCCGTCCCCGTCTTGCCGCGGCCCCGCCGTGGGCCGCTCTATTTCCCTTCTGTCGTCCGTCATCTCTCGTCCTCTCCCCCCCTCCACCTTGTTCGGTCCTTCTTCCCCCTCAACTCGACGCTCTCCAATCGCTCGCCAGCAACTTCCACCTCCCGCCGTCGAAAACGACTGGATACTTGCTCACAACTGGTTTTCCATCCTCGAAACCGGAGATAACCAACAGGGCCAGCAATTTCTCCTTGTCTTCGTCACAGTCCAACGCGCTACAGAAACGGTAATCCAACTCGGCATACATCTCGAAAATTTTCTCTATTTCGACACCTTTGAGAGAGCCAAGCAGATAACTGCAGGCGTTGTCGAAATAAAACAACTCCTCGAAATTTTCCGGCAAAGTCTCTTCCTTCAAATGGTTCAGCCTTCGGACAAATGCCGTCAGTCGCCTATATGCCCCCGGGTGTTTCTCCCATAACCGGAACACCTTCTGATAGGCATCGCTCAACTTCTTGGACACCAACGCCACTTCTTCCCCGTCCTCCTCCACGACCAGCCGCCCGATTTCCTCGTGCCATCTGTCCGGCAACCGTGGACGCTCCGCCGACCACTCCATCCACTTGATTTCCCGTCCTTTTCCATCCCTTTGGCGGCCTTGAAAGTCACGCGAACCCTTCGGTGCCAATTCCGCCAGAATCCCGAGATAATCCTCCGCCATCGCCGCCCGTTCCCCCCGCCCCAACCCTTCGTCCTCGAACACGACTCTCCACGACCCGCCCTCCCCATTGGGCACCCGCCAATCCCCCGCCGAAAACACCGCGCACCCCGCCGCCACCCCCGCCGCCGCCAAAATCCCAGCAATCCAAAGTTTTCTCTTTGCTTTCATCTATTCCGTCCCTTCCAGTCCCCCTTGCTTTCTCCCTCCAGCGCCAGCACCATCGCCGAGATCGCAAGCACCTCTACCCCTGTTTCCTTCAATTTCTCGCCGAACTCCAAATCAACTCCTCCTCCGCCACTCTACCCCACCCTCGCCCCTCCCGCAACCTCCTTTTTGCCCTCCCTCCACTTTTCACCTTTGCATTTTTCACTTTTCACTTTTTTTGTCTCCCCTTCGTGCTTTGATGGGCGCATCCCATGAACACGGACCCCGTCAATCCCAATCCCTCCGCCTCCGCCCGCCGCGTCTTCGTTTCCGCCGGCGAAGCCTCCGGCGACGCCCATGCCGCCCGCCTCCTCCGCGCCCTGCCGCCGGAAATCCGCGGCACCACCGACTTCTACGGCATCGGCGGCGACGCCCTCCGCGCCCTCGAAAACGACCGCCCCGCGGCCCTCCTCACGGTCGATTATCCCGGCTTCAATCTCCGCCTCGCCGCCGCCGCCCACCGCCTCGGCATTCCCGTCTGCCACTACATTTCGCCGCAGGTGTGGGCCTGGAACCGCGGGCGCATCCCGAAAATCGCGCGCATCCTCGACCTGCTGATGGTCATTTTCCCGTTCGAGACGGAGGTGTTCGGCGGCATGGTAGAAGTCCACGATCTCCCGCGCCCCGTCAAGCCCTGATTTCTGTCAAATTTTGCAACCCCTTCGCCTCACCCTCCCACTTCCCCTCACAAATCTGTCCGACACCCGCGCGTCCCTCCCGCTTTTCGTTGTCACTTTTCGCTTTTTTTTGTCCCCCCTTCGTGCTTTGATGGCCCCACCCATGAGCACGGACTCCGCCAACCCCACCCCCTCCGCCCCCGCCCGCAAGCGCGTCTTCATCTCCGCCGGCGAGCTTTCCGGCGACCTGCACGCCGCGCGCCTCATCCGCGGAATCCCGGCCGAGGCCCGCGCGCAAATCGACTTCCATGGCATCGGCGGCGACTCCATGGCCGGGGAAGGCGTGCGCCTCCTCGCCAACGCCAGCGAACTGGCCGTCGTCGGCGTCTGGGAAGTCGTCAAGCGGCTCCCGGCCATCTGGCGCATCTACCGCCGTGCCTGCCGCGCCCTCCGCGAAAACCCGCCCGACGCGTTGCTCCTCGTCGACTACCCCGGCTTCAACCTCAAGCTCGCCGCCTACGCCCACAAGCTCGGCATCCCCGTCGCCTACTACATCTCCCCGCAGGTCTGGGCCTGGAACCGGGCCCGCATCCCCCGCATGGCCCGCATCATCGACCTCCTCATGGTCATCTTCCCCTTCGAGGTCGACGTCTTCAAGGACACCTCTCTCCACCCCGTCTTCGTCGGTCATCCCCTCGTCCCCAGCATCCAGGCCACCCTCGCCAAGCCGCCCGAACCCGTCCCCTGGCCGTCCCAGGACGACACCACCCCGACTGCCCCGGCCGACCGCGTCGCCATCCTCCCCGGCAGCCGCCGCATGGAGATCGAGCGCATCCTGCCCCTCCTCCTTGCGGCCGCGCAGGAAATCCATCGGCGCCGACCTGCCGTCCGCTTTGTCGTCACCGCCGCCGGCCCCGAGCAGGAAGCCCTCATCCGCCCCCAGCTCGAGGCCCTGCCCGCCGACATCCGCTCCCTGTTCGCCCTCAATACCGGCCACATGCGCTCCGTCGTCCGCACCGCCCGCGCCGCCATGGTCTGCTCCGGAACCGCCACCGTCGAGACCGGCCTCCTCTCCTGCCCCATGATCGTCGTCTATCGCGCCGCCCCCCTCACCTACTGGCTCGGGCGCAAGGTCGTCCGCGTCAAATGGCTCGGCATGGTCAACCTGGTCGCCGACCGCACCCTCTGCCCCGAATTCATCCAGGACGACGCCACCCCGACCGCCATGGCCGACGCCGTCCTCCCCCTCCTCGACGACACCCCGGCCCGCCGTGCCCAGCTCGACGGCCTCGCCGCCGTCTCCCGTGCCCTCGCCGGCGACCCCTCCACCACCCCCGCCCTCGCCCTCCTCCACTTCCTCTCCCAATCCTCTCCTCTGGAATCCTAGCCTCCTAGACAATCTTGCTTGTCGAGAAATCTCTAGCCTTTTCTGGAATTCTCCAGCCAACTCAACACCCGCTTGCCAAAAGCATGAGAGGCAGGTATGCTTCCGCTCGTTGGCTCAAGGAACATCGAACCGGAGGTCTCCATGGAACCTAAATTCCTCATTTGCAAGCGCTGTGGCAATATTGTAGCCGTCGTGAAGGCGTCTGGGGCGCCTGTGTCCTGCTGCGGCGAGCCCATGTCCGAGCTGGTTGCCGGCTCGGTCGATGCCGCCAAGGAAAAGCATGTGCCAGTCATTGCGCAGGAGGGAGATCGCGTGACCGTGACCGTGGGTTCCGTGGCGCATCCCATGGCCCCCGAGCACTTCATCGAGTGGATTCTCCTGTCCACCACCAGCGGCAACCAGCGCAAGCTCCTCAAGCCGGGCGATGCCCCCGTCGCGGTCTTTGCGCTCCCCCCGGGCGAGCAGGTCGTCTCCGCCTACGCGTATTGCAATCTGCACGGTCTCTGGCGCGCCTAGGCGTGCGGACCACGGCCCTGACGACAGGGATGTGCGCCCCGCAGCTACTGCGGGGGTAGAATGGGCGTCGATTCCGTCGCCGCCTTCCAGAGCATGATGCCTCCGAGGACGAGGAAAAGCACGCCCCCGAGAAGGTTCAGGAGGCGGGGCGAGAGGAAGCGTGACAGCACCGAGCCTGCCAGCGCGCCCGCCGCAGAGGCCGCCACCAAGGCGGCCGCCCCCGCGAAAAAGATGGTGAAGGGCGCCTTGGTAGCCGCTGACTGCGCCATCACGGTGAGCTGGGTCTTGTCGCCCAGCTCCGCCAGGAACACCAGCCCGAACGTACTCCAGAACAAGGCCCAGTTCATCTTAGCCCCGTGAGGCGTAGTTCGTCTCGAGCCACTGCTTGTAGGCCCCGGACCGCACCTGCTCGACCCACTGGGGATTCGCCAGATACCAGTCCACCGTCTCCTCGAACCCGCTCTCCCAGTCGTGGGCCGGCTTCCAGCCGAGGTCGCGCTCGAGCTTGCTGCAATCGATGGCATAGCGCAGGTCGTGGCCGGGACGATCCTTGACGTAGGTGATCAGCGAGCTGCGGGGCGCGCCGGACGCCAGCGGCTCGACCTTGCGGTCGATGAGCTCGCAAATCTTGGTCACGACCGCGATATTCGTCAGCTCGTTGCGTCCGCCCACGTTGTAGCTGCTGCCATAGGCCGCGTTCTGCACGATGGTCCAGATGGCCGAGCAGTGGTCCTCGACATACAGCCAGTCGCGGATGTTCAGGCCATTTCCATAGACCGGCAGGGGCTTGCCCTCCAACGCGTTGAGAATCATCAGCGGAATCAGCTTTTCCGGAAAGTGGTAGGGCCCGTAGTTGTTCGAGCAGTTGCTATGGGTCGTCGGCAGCCCGTAGGTCTGGTGGTAGGCGCGGACGAGGTGGTCGCTGGCGGCCTTGGAGGCGGAATAGGGGGAATTGGGCGCGTACGGCGTCTCCTCGGTGAAGAACCCGGTCGGGCCGAGGCTGCCGAACACCTCGTCCGTCGAAACGTGATGGAAATGGGCCACCCCCAGTTCGCGGGCCGCCTGCAGCAGCGTGTAGGTGCCCATGATGTTGGTGCGGATGAACTCGTCGGGAGCGACGATGGAACGGTCGACATGCGACTCGGCCGCAAAATGGACAATGCAGTCGACCCCGTGCGCGCGGATGGTGTCGCGAACGGCCGCGCCATCGCAGATGTCCGCCTTGACGAAGACATAGCGGTCGCCGTACTGCTGCGCGACGTCGGCGAGGGACAGCGGATTCCCGGCATACGTGAGCACGTCGTAGTTGACGACCATGCCCTGGAAGTCAGGTCTGCCGAGCAGATAGCGGATAAAGTTCGACCCGATGAATCCGGCCCCGCCGGTCACCATCACGCTCGAGAACGTCCTACTCATATCGACTGCCTTTCCGAAGCCGGGCCATGGACGCCGGCTTGCAACGCCCAAAACGCTACCACATTTTCCCCGCAGGCCGCAAGTCCGCAACACCGGCAGCCCCTCCCATTTGGCCGCCCAAGGCTGTGTCAGTTTCGTGGAATTCCTGGAAATTCTCGAAAACTAGAAGTCTAGAAGTCTAGAGTTCCAGAGCTGGGCACCATGGTCGCGCGAGGTGTCGACTCGGCTTTGCGCACGTTGGGCTGGACAGGAGGGCGGTCGGCGGGAGATGATGGGGCGCGGGGGAGCAAGGCGAAGGCGAACGTGAAAAGTGGACTCTACGAGCTGGACGGTTTCGTCGTGACGGTGCGGGCGAAGCCCATCCGCAACGTGTGGCTGCGCGTGCAGGCTCCGGATGGCCATCTTGAGGTGACGGTGCCATACGGGGTGTCCGCCGCCTTCGTCGAGGACTTCGTGAAGTCGAAGGCGCAGTGGATCGAGCGGCGACGAAAAGCCCTGGCGATGGCAAGTCCTTCGCCCGATGCGCGGCGCTGGCAAAGCGGCGAGACCGTCTGGCTCTGGGGCCGGCCGTTGACGCTGGTGGTGGAGCACGCGTCCAGCTGGGCGCTGGTGCCCGATGGCGACCGGCTGGTGATGTCCTGCCCGGCCTTGCTCCCGGCGTCGGAACGGACCGTCCGCGCCAAGGCCTGGGCTCAGGCCGAGCTGGCGGCGGCTGTCCGCCGGCTGCGCCCCGGCCTGGAAGCGCTGACGGGGCAGCATTGCGAAGACTGGCGCATCCGGGACATGGCGACCCGCTGGGGCTCGTGCGTCATCTCCCGACGGCGGATCTGGCTGAGCCTACGCCTCGTCCAGAAGCCCGAGGAATGCCTGCGCTACGTGATGCTCCACGAGCTAGGCCATTTCGTCACGCGCTTCCATGATGCCACCTTCTACGCCTGGGTGGCGCGCATGATGCCGGACTGGCGCCTGGCCGTCGCCAAGCTCGGCCGCTAGCCCTCCGGCATCGCTCTGCGCCGCGCGATTTTTGTTGTCGCGCCCCGGGTCCGGTCCGCTATAGAATGGGGGCGACATGAAAATCCTTCTTTGCAATGATGACGGCATCCAGTCGGAAGGGCTGCAGCGGCTGGCCGACGCGGTCGCGGACCTGGGCGAACTCGTGGTGGTGGCACCGGATGGGGAGCGCTCGGCCACCGGCCTTGCCATCACCCTGACACGCCCGCTGATGGCCCGCCCCTGGCACCGCCCCGGCGAATGCGTCCCGTTCGGCACGGCCCTCGACGGCACCCCCGCCGACTGCGTGAAGTTCGGCATCAACCGCTGTGTGCAGGGCCCCGTCGACCTCGTCCTCAGCGGCCTCAACCGCGGCCCCAACGCGGGCATTAGCGTGCTTTATTCCGGAACCGTCGCGGTCGCCACGGAAGCCGCCATCATGGGAATCCCCTCCATCGCCTTCTCGGTGGCCGCCTTCGAGAACCTGCAGTGGGACACCGGGGCCGCCGTCGCCCGTGCCGTCGTCCGCCGCTACCAGGCCTGGTACGCCGCCGGCGGCCGCATGCCCCGCGACGTCTGCTGGAACGTCAACATCCCCAACCGCCCCCTCGCCGCCCTCCGCGGCCTCAAGGTGGTGCCGATGGGCGCATCGCGCTTCCGCGAAACCTACGAGCAGCGCCTCACCCCTTGGGGCTCGCCCTACTACTGGTCCCATGGCGAGCTCGAGGAGCGCGATGTCTCCGCCAGCACCGACCTCCGCGCCCTCCGCGACGGCTATGTCGCCCTGACCCCCCTCGTCCTCGACCGCACCGCCCGCGACCTGACCGAGGCCGCGTCCGCCATGACCGGCGTGGAAGCGAACTGGACAAGCCCCGACGCATGAAGCTGGGCGTACTTTCCGACACGCACGGACACGTCGACGCGGCCCTCCGCGCCCTTGATCGGCTCTGGGCCGATGGCGCACGCGGCTTCGTCCACTGCGGCGACATGGGCGCCGACGTCCTCGCGGAGCTCTCCCGCTGGGCGGTCGCCCGCCGCACCACCCTCTGGTGGGCCTTCGGCAACTGCGACTTCGGCTATGCCGACGCCTCCCGCTATGCCGTGACGCCCCCCAACGTCGTCGCCGACTGGCAGGTCGAGCCGGCCGACCGCCTCGCTGCCATCCATGGCCATGACACCCGGGCGCTGGGGACGCTCCTGGACTCCGGCCGCTACGATGCCATCCTGCTCGGCCACACCCATCGCCCCGACGCCCACCGTGTCGGCCACACCTGGCTCCTCAACCCGGGTTCCGCCGCCCGCCCTCGCTCCGATGCCGGCCCCACCATCCTCCTCCTCGACTGGCCCGAATGCCGCTGGTCCTGGATTCCCCTCGCCCCCTGCCCCCGCTAATCGTCTCCCACCCCTCCCCTGGTTCCACCCATGCCCCACCAAGACGTTCCCCAGCTCCGTCCCGACGCCCACGAGCACACGCCCTCCGCCAAGGAACCCCGCACGACCTCCACCCTCATCCGGGACATGGACGCCCAATGCCGTCCCCGCGAGCGCGTCGAGGCCCTCGGCGCCGATGCCGTCGACGACGAGGTGCTGCTGGCCGTCCTCCTCCGGACCGGCCGCCGCGGTGCCAGCGTCCTCGAAGTCGCCCGCGAGGTCCTCTCCCGCGCCCGCGACGGCCTCCCCGAACTCGCCGCCATGGACCTCGAGGAGCTCCAGAAGATTGCGGGCCTCGGCCGCGTCAAGGCCCTTGAACTCCAGGTCGCCTTCGAGCTGGGCCGCCGCGCCTGCCAGCGCCAGCGCGCCCGCCGCGCCGACATGGCCCGGGCCGACTACGCCGCCCACGTCCTCTCCCCCTACCTCGGACACCTCAACGTCGAGCAGTTCTTCGTCTGTCCCCTCGACCAGAAATGTCACCTGATCGGCGAGCCCGTCAACGTCTCCCGGGGCAGCGCCAACGCCACCGTCGTCCATCCCCGCGAGGTCTTCCGCACCGCCATCCGCGCCGGGGCCGTCCACCTCATCGTCGCCCACAACCACCCCTCCGGCGACCCGGCCCCCTCCAAGGAGGACCTCGCCCTGACCCGCCGCCTCGTCGAGACCGGAACCATCGTCGGCATCGCCCTCCTCGACCATCTCATCATCGGCGGCGGCGGCGGCGACACCCCCTCCTTCGTCAGCCTCCGCCGACTCCGCCCCGACCTCTGGTCCTAGAGCGGTTCCATGAAAAGCATAGCCCGCCGGACGCAATGAATTGCGTCCCGCGTTGGGGCACAGCGGGAGGGGCGCAGTTTCTTGCGACCGTGAGCCAGTGCCAGTACGCAACCGCAAAGGCGACAGAATAATCAGAACCGCTCTAGAGGCGTACGCTTAGCGGAGAGGCCAGTTGGGCGGGGGAAGCGCGGGGGGAAAGGGCGTTGGGCCAGCCTGCTCGGCGCTGGCGAAGGCGGTCCGGGCACCGTCGAGGAGCTGGGCGGCGGGCAGGGTGACCAGGGGATGGGGAAAGGCATCGAGGGAATGGGCGACAATCGGAATCCGGTCGGGCTCGAAGCCGAGCAGCAGGGCCGCCATCAGGTCGCCCAGGGCAGGATTGCGGGCGGCGAACAATGCGCCCGTGGGCAGCGGCGTCGGCGCAAGCGGACCATCCCCCTGTCCCGCGACCACGGCATCGACGATGGACAGTTCCTGCCGGACGGGGGCGTCATGGAAGTGCCCCTCGGCATCGGCATAGAGCAAAGCCCGGTTAAGGTCGAGGCATGTGCGCCAGATGGTGTCGTTGCCGGCCCAGTTGCCTTCCATCTGCGCGTCCGGATCGTGGCGGCGGACGAGGTGGTTCTCGGCGCGATAGATCCAGCGTTCCCCAAAGGCGTAGAAGCCAGCCCAGTCGCGATGGCGGTTGATGAGGTCGAGTGCGGACTCCAGGCAATCGACGAGCAGAGACTGGCGCGGATGGGAATCGCCCCCGCGTCCGGCGGCCGTCGCCCCCTTCCGGTGGTGGGGCAGATACTCCTTGTTCCCGTTGATGCCGATGAGATTCTTGAGGCAGCACGTGAGGCCAGCCTTCTTATGGGTCTTGAGCTTGGGACAGTTGAGGACGAGGTCCGCGGAGAGGGCCTCCCTGGCAAGGAGATACTGATGGACGCCCGGCCGGTGGTGGGCAGCCAGGAGACGCGGATCGTACATGGTGACGCGGAACCGCCGCCAGTGGTCCGAAACGGGTTCCAGCAGGGATTCGGCGCCCAGGTCGACCAGCACATAGTCGGCCTCGGCGCGGAGATGCTCGCGGACCGTGCGCGGCCCGGGCGTCTCCGAGGGGTCGAGTATCGTGCGCCGGAAGTCGGCAACCGCGAGAGGCAGCCCGCGCGCGCGAAAACTGGCGACGACGCGATCGAGCCCGGCATGGCGTTGCAACACCCCGAAGTCGCACCCCTGGAGCGGCGCATCGCCCAGGATGACAAGCGCAGGCCGGGCGAGGAACGCGTATTCGAGGACTGCTCGCAGGACGGCGGGATGCGTAATCATGCAATCCATGCCGCCCGCCGGGTTCTCGTTATGGTGGAGCACCCAGTTGGGCTTGACCAGAATCGTGGCTCCGGGCGGCACGAGATCGCCGAGGGGATTCCAGGCGGGCGTGCCATAATGGACTACGTCAAGCTGCAAGTCGCACAAGAGGTCGCGGACCGCGGAAAAGACATGGTTTTTCGGCAAACTGCCCGAATGTCCGTCTTCTTCTGTCCACTCGCGCGCAGCCGGGAGCTCGGGAAAAGCCGTATCTGGGTCGTACGGCGCGGCTTCCGGCGGCGGATAGGCCGGCTCGACCCGGCGAATGGCCAGAGCGTCGGAGGCGGTGCTGGGCGGGAGGCGGGGGGACATGGACGATTCCAGGGGGCAAGAACGGGGAGGGCTTCCCCGTTTCGGACACGGAGGTCAGGGCACGGCCGCAACCTGGTCGTAGAGGGCGGCGGCGCGGGCGCAGTAGGCGGCGTGTTCGGCGGGAGACCCCGAGAAGAACGCGGTCCGGAAACCTTCCAGAACGACGGGGCGCAGGCTGGCGGCGGTGTCGGCGCGGGCGGCGGCAAGGAGGCCCAGCTCGCGGGCGGGGGTGGTCCGGGAGATGAGGCGGTTGTCGGTGTTGATGCACACGGGAAGCCCCTGCTCCAGCTGCTCGAGGACAGGATGATGCGCAATGTCAGGAATCTCGGGCAAGGTCTGGAGGTTGCTGGTCGGGCAGACCTCCAGCGTGATGTGACGCCGGGCCACAAGCTGCGCCAGCCGGGTCACGTAGGCCTGCGGATCCTTGACGGACGCAGAGGTCACGCGGTCCGCCGCCAGCAGCCACGTGCCATGCCCGATGCGGTCGGCATGGCATTTGGTGATGGCCTGGTAGATGGACTCGGGGCCGTAGGCCTCGCCCGCGTGGACGGTGGCATAGAGGAGCCCCTCGGCCGCAGCCTGGTAGGCGGCCTGATGCTCAACGGCAGGGAAGCCGTTCTCGGCGCCCGCCAGGTCCAGCGCGACCACCGGCAGTCCCTCGTCAGCCGCCAGCCGCGCGCAGGCGCGTGCCAGTTCGAGCGAGGCCAGCCCGTGGATTTCCGGAAGCGAAGCAGACGGCAGAGCGTCGAAAAGCTCGGCATAGCTAGGTGAAAAGGCCGGCAGGAAGAAGCGCATGGCGCAGGCGATGATGCCATAGCGGAAGGGCAGGGCCGCCCCGGACACCACCTCGGGGGAGGCGGCGCGCTCGGCGGCGGCCCGGGCCAGGCCACGATCGACCGCGCGCAGAACGTCGGCGATGTTCTGTCCCGGCCGGGTGTGCTGTTGCGGCGCAAAGCGGACCTCGATGTAGGGCACGTTCTCGGCAATGCAGTCCTGCGCCAGCTCGTAGGCGACGCGCTCGAGGGCCTCGGGCGTCTGGAGCACAGCACAGGTGAGACCGAAGCCTTGCAGGTAGTCCGGCAGGTCGGCGTACTTCTCCTTGAAGACGAGCGTCTGGAGGCCTTCCGCCGTTTCCGACGGCAGGGACACCTTGGCGGCCTTGGCCAGCTCAATCAGCGTCTCCACGCGCAGCGATCCATCCAGATGCAGATGGATGTCGGCCTTGGGAATGCGGGCCAAAAAGTCGGGAGTAACGGCAGCGGAGGCGGAAACGGTCATGCGAAAGTCCTTTCGGGTTGGAAGTTGCGCCTAGCCTAGCGCGAAGGACTCCTGCGGCGCGAGCGAAAAAATCAGCAACCGCATAGCGGTATCGTGGCCGGGAAGCCCCCCCCGCCGACAGCCGTCGCCCTCACATGGGCGGGAAGTCGAAATGCGTCTCGAGCAGCTCCACGAGCTTGTCGGCAACCTGTTCCTCGTCGGGCCCCTCGACCTCCACGGTCACCTGGGAGTCCTTCCGCAGCTCCAGGGACAGGATCTGCATGACGGAAGAAACATCGCAGGCCCCGTTGCGATTGCGCAACAGGATATGGCCCGGATAGTTCATGAAGGCCTTGACGATGACAGCCGAAGGACGACAATGGATGCCCTGGGCATTCTGGATGGTAGCGGTCCGCGTTTGCATGGGGAATGTCTGTCAGTTGGACAATGGGGAGGGAGTATGCCTAGCCTCGTCCGTTTGTCCAGCAAAAAGTTTTCTAAATACCAATGTCCACAAATACGTTGGCCAATCTCGCCTTCCCATCCCCTCCCCGTTCGGGGAAATTGGCGATTTTTCGTTTGTTTCACCGTAGACTCACAGCATTTGGTAGCCCTGCGGCCCCTAGAATCCAGTCGCGGAGTTCAACCTGTGGAGGCCATCCGTTGCCAGCACCGCCCCCACCTCCAGCGCCAGCATGAACCTCACGACCCCGCCCCCCGTCGTCCGCACGCCGTCCCCTATCGCCGCCACCTTCGTCTGCGCCACCTTCGTCTTCATCCGCATCCTCTTGTTGTCTTATGCTCCCGTTCTTCATCCTCCTTGGCAAGCCGAAGACCATGCCGTTTCTGGGCCCCGGCGCCCAGACGGTTGTCAATTGGCCCGGAACCTGCTACTCTGCGGGTGGGACATTTTGTCCTCTCAGGAGACGCCCATGAACAAGAAGCTGATGACCGCCGCCCTTTCCGTCCTGGCCGCGCTGGCCCCTGCCATCCAGGCGCAGAGCATCATTCTGCCGCATCCCCCGCCGATGCCGATTCCCGTCATCGTGCTACAGAACACGAACGAGACGCCCGTCACCATCCGCGAATGGTCGGTGGAGGCGACGGTCGAGGACCTCTATGCGCGGGTGACGACCACCATCGGCTTCTACAACCCCAACCCGCGCGTGCTAGAGGGCGAACTCAGCTTCCCGCTGCCCGATGGTGCGACGGTCTGCGGCTACGCGCTGGACATCAACGGCGCGATGGTCGACGCGGTCGCCGTCGAGAAGGAGGCCGCCCGGGTCGCCTTCGAGAGCGAGGTCCGCCGCGGCGTGGACCCCGGCCTCGTCGAACATGTCCGGGGCAACGTCTTCAGCACCCGTGTCTACCCGCTTCCCGCCGAAGGCATGAGGACGGTTCGCGTCAGCTATGTCCACGCGCTCCCCTGCGCCGCCGACGGCTCGGCCGTCCTTGCGCTCCCGATGCCGCGCACGCCCCTCGCCAAGCGCGATATCACCATCGAGGTGGCCCGTGCCGATGAGGCTCCGGCCCCCGTCCTGGGCGGACTGTCCTCGGCGCAGTTCGGCGAGGCGCAGCAGTTCTGGCGCGTCGAATCGCACGCCACCGACGTCGAGCCCGACGACGACCTCTCCGTCACGCTCCCGGCTCTGCCCGAGACCTCGGCCTTCCTCCAGCGCGACGCCGATGGTGCCCTCTGGGCCTCGATTTCCGCCGTCGCGCCCCACGCGACCACCCCGAACCTTCACCAGTCCATTGCCGAGCTGACGCGCCCCCTGGCCATCTACTGGGACGCCTCCGCCTCCCACGCCGAGGCCAACCTCGACGCCGAGCTGGAGTTCCTGGGCCACATGCCCCGCAACACCTGTACCCCGGTCATCGTGCGCCTGTTCCGCAACGACGGCTTCGAGCCCCCGCAGACCTACGAGACCCCCATCGACGCCGCCAAGGCCCTCCGCAAGGTCGACTACGACGGCGGTACCGCCCTCTCCCGCCTCGCCCCGCACCCCGACGACCTCGCCGCCCACGCGCGCATCCTCCTCTTCACCGACGGCCTCGACACCCTGGCCGGGCCTGACGCCCGTCCCGACTTCTCCGCCGTCCTGGGCGAGCCCGACGGCATCGTGGCGGTCGTTTCCTCCACCCAGGCCGACCGCGAACTGCTCCGCCAGGTCACGGGCGGCGCCCTCATCGACCTCCAGACCTGCACCTCCCGCGAGGCCATGGCCCAGCTCCTGAACCCGCCCGTCCGCGCCGTCGCCGTCGAGGGCGCGGAGTTCGCCGACCTCCAGGGACTGGCCGTGCCCGCCACGGGCCGCGTACGGCTCCTCGGCCGCCTCCACGTCGGCGTGACCGACAAGCCTGTCCTCTCCAACCCCATCCGCATTGCCTTCTCCGATGGCACCTTCTCCGACCCCATCCCCGTATCCCTCGTCACCGCCCGCACCGGCGACCTCCTCCCCCTCGCCTGGGCCGCCGCCCGCGTCGCGGAGCTCTCCGCCGCGCCCTCCGCCCATCACGCCGAGCTGCTCGCCCTTGGCCGCCGCCATACCCTCGTCACACCGGCCACCAGCCTCCTCGTCCTCGACACCCTCGACCAGTGGGTCCGCTACCGCATCGAGCCCCCCGAAAGCCTCCCCGAGCTCCGCCAGCGCTACCGCGACGCCCTCAAGCGCCAGCCCCAGCCCGACCCCGAGGCCGACCGCCGCCGCCACCTCGACGCCCTCGCCAAGCTCTGGGGCGACCGCGTGAACTGGTGGCTCAACCCCGAAAAGCCCGCCTCCTCCGTCGGCCGCGGACGCCCCCTCCACGCCGACGACCCCGACTACGAACCCGAAGCCGAATATGCCTATGCCACTGACGGCATGCCCGCACCCGCTGCCGCCCGTCTCGCACCCTTTGTCGCCCGTGGCAACGTACGCCGCCGCGAATCCGCCGAGTTCCGCGCCAACGCCATGGTACTCGACGAGGCCGGCGTGGTCGGCGGCGTGGTCGCCGAAGAAATGGATCTCGCCGTCCACGCCATGAGCTCCGCCAAGGCCTCCTCCTCCGCCCCCTCCTCCGCCCCCGTCATCACCATCACACCCTGGGACCCCAAGGCCCCCTACCTCAAGAACCTGCGCGCCCGCAAGACCGCCAAGGCCCGCTACAACGCCTACCTCAAGGAGCGCGCCAAGCCCGAAAACGCCTCCTCCCCCGCGTTCTTCCTCGACTGCGCCACCGTCCTCTTCGAAGCCGGCGACACCGCCGCCGCCGTCCGCGTCCTCTCCAACCTCGCCGAGCTCAAGCTCGACAGCCCGCCGCTCCTCCGCGTCCTCGCCTGGCGCCTCCAGCAGGCCGGGGCCCTCGATGACGCCATCGCCCAGCTCCGCCGCGTCGCCGACCTCCGCCCCGAGGAGCCCCAGTCCTTCCGCGACCTCGCCACCGCCCTCATCCAGCGCGGCACCCCCGAGGACCTCGAAGAGGCCGCCGACCTCCTTGTCAAGGTCGCCACCACGCCCTGGAACCGCCACGCCGACACCATCCCGCTCTTCGCCCTCGAGGAGCACAACGCCCTCCGCGCCCTCCACGCCGACGCCCTTCCCGCAGAATCCTCGCTCCCGCCCGACCTCGCCACCAACCTCGACCTCGACCTCCGCATCGTCCTCACCTGGGATGCCGACGCCACCGACATCGACCTCCACGTCATCGACCCCACCGGCGAGGAGGCCTACTACGGCCACAACCGCACCACCGCCGGCGGCCTCGTCTCCCGCGACATCACCGACGGCTATGGCCCCGAGGAGTTTCTCCTCCGCCATGCGCCCGCCGGCGAATACCACATCTACGCCAAGTACTACGGCTCGCACCAGCAGACCCTGACCGGCCCCGTGACCGTCACCGCCACTGTCTACACCGACTGGGGCCGTCCCGCCCAGCAGCGCCAGCTCCTCACCCTCCGCCTCGACAAGCAGAAGGACTACCTCGAGGTCGGCCGCATCACCATCGACGCCCCCGCCAAGTAGCCCCCGCAGCCATCACAGTTTCCGGTTGCGCCCGCCGTCCCGCCCATGCTACAAACCCAGCATCATGAAAAAAGCCTTTGCCTTCGTCCTGCTTTCGCTGGTGGTCATCCTCTCCGGCTGCGTCTCCGCCCAGGAATGGCGCGACCGCCGCGCCCAGGAGCATCCCGAATGGCTGGAAGGCCTGTCCGCGGCCGACCAGGCGCGCATTCTCGGCGGCCATATCGCCATCGGCGACAGCTCCGGGGCAGTCTGGATCGCCCTGGGCACACCTAGCCACACCGCGCTCCAGGCTTCCGCCAACTCCACCAACGTCGTCTGGAGCTACACCGAGATGGAAACCTATCTCGCCGGCACCCATACGTACATCGTTCACGATTATCCTCCGCCTCCTCCCCGCCGCCACCACCATCACCGTCCCCCTCCCCCGCCCCCCGCCATCCAGACCGTCAACACCTATGCCGAACGCGAGGTCGAACGCCTCTCCGTCACCTTCGTCGACGACCACGTGGTCTCGCTCACCACCGCCCGGTAGGCCCGCCGTTCCGCAGAGGTCATGGCGAACTGGATTCTAGGCATGGGACGCCGCGAAAGCGGCGACGATGCGGCTGGAGTCGTGTTCGCCCAAACCTTTCGCGCCCCGTCCTGGCGCACGGCGGACGTCGGCACCGTCCCGGAAAATGCAGGCGGCTATATCCGGCGCGACCCGGGCGGCACGGTGGTGCTCGTGGACGCCGTCGACCTCGGACTGGCCCCGGGCAGTGTCCGGCGCGTCCGCGCGGACGACCTCGAATCGGCCGGCTTCGGCACCCATGCCCCCGACCCCTCCATGCTCGAAGCCTACCTGAAAGCGGCTGGTGCCCATGACGTCGCCTGGATTGGCATCCAGGTGGCATCGCTTGCCCGGCCCGGCCTCTCTCGTCCCGTCAAGGACGCCTTGCGCCGCCTGGCGCGCACCCTCGCCCCGGGCCCCGCCGCCCTCGCCACTCTCCCCTGGTGGTCCCCCGCCCTCGAATAGAAGCCTCCACCCCGCCCTTCTGTCTCCTCCCGCAAGCTCTCGCCCCCCCCAGGAACCCGACACCACGGGAATCCGGAATCCGGAAACCCGAGTCTCTCGCCCCCCCACTTTTGGGCCCCAAAAATCCTGTGAGTTTACGGGAAAACAAAGGCTTTTTTGCGTTTTTGCGAAATGATGGCCCCTGCCCGGCAAGGGGGCACTCCGTGCGGCTTGCCGCTCCCACAGAGGCAGCGCTAGAACGACGAGGAGGCCCGGTGGAGCGTCTGGCGCTCCTCGCGGGTGAGCGACTGGATGCCTTCCCGCGTGATCTTGTCGAGAATGCGGTCGACCTCCGCCTGGTCCGGCGGCGGCGCAGAGCGCTCGGACGGCGACTGGTAGGGCGTGTGCGGCCGCTGCCTGAAGTAGTCCCGCACCCACGCCAGCGCCTTGCGGCAGAAGGCCGACTCGTAGAGCCGGTCGATGTAGAGGAACCCCGCCAGCGCCCCGAAGAAATGCGCCGCGTTGGCGACGCCGCCGCCCGTCGGGATCATCAGGAACTCCAGGATGGCCAGGCCGAGCATCATCTTCCACGCCTCGGCCGTGACGGGGAAGAGGAAGATGAAGACCGTCAGCCGCCGCCCCGGGAAGAGCGTCGCGAACGCTCCCATCACGCCGAAGATGGCCCCGGAGGCCCCCACGCA
This sequence comes from Kiritimatiellia bacterium, assembly GCA_017458625.1. Classification (GTDB taxonomy): domain Bacteria; phylum Verrucomicrobiota; class Kiritimatiellia; order CAIQIC01; family Lenti-01; genus RGIG3636. The sequence goes on from JAFTAH010000164.1 coordinate 60,734, forward strand.
GATGATGCCGGACTGGTTCGCCGGGGCCAGCCACGCCCAGCCGAGCCCCCCGAGCACCCCGGAGAGGAGGTACATCGCCAGGAAATGCCGGCTGCCCATCGAGCGCTCCGTCTCCGGCCCGAGGAAGACGAGCGTCAGCATGTTCAGCAAAATGTGCATGAACCCGCCGTGCAGGAACATGTAGGTCAGCGGCTGCCAGTAGTAGTGGTGGGCCAGCCCCAAGCGCGACAGGGCAAACCCCGTGTAGAGCTGCGCCAGGAACGAGGAGCCGAAAAGCCCCCCCAGCCAGAACAGCAGGAAGAGCACCACGTTCGCCTTCAGCAACCAGGCGGTCACGGGCGGCAGCCCGTCCAGCATCCGCGACAGGCGGTCGAACGGCGAAATGGGCGGGAACGGCGAGCGCGACGGCCCGCGCTGATAGTAGGTGGGGCTCATGGCGGACATTCTCCCAGGAGGGCGGCCAGGGCGACCGTGGCATGGAACTGGTCGAGGGCGGTCACGTAGATGGCGATGCCCTCCTTCTGGGCGGCGGCGCGCATGTCGTCGGGGATGGGCCGCGACGAGCAGATCAGCAGCGCCCGGATGTCGGCGACGAGGCACACGGCCACCGTCGTGGCGTGCGCCTGGATGGTCACCAGCACCGAGTCTCCTGGCGCATTGCCCATCACGTCGCTCAGCAAATCCGACGTGAACCCCGCCGTCACCTCCGGCTTCCCCTCGCCCGCCGCCACCTCGCAGCGCGTCCGAGGAATCTTCTCCAGCTCCGCAATCTTCATGGCGGTCCCCTAGCCGAGCTTCACGATGGGGCGGTCGTAGCCTTCCGGCGTGGCGAAGCCCATCAGGTTCAGGCAGGTGGCGGTCAGCGACGAGATGCCCAGGCCTTCCACGTCGTCGGCGAGATGCACCTGGTTCTCGCGGCCCGGCGCCCAGACGATGGCGGGGACCGGATTCAGCGAATGTGCCGTCCGCGCCTTGGGCTTGCCGTCGGCGCCCAGCTTGACGGAGCCGTCCTTCGCGTGCTCATACATGTCGTCGCTGTTGCCGTGGTCGGCGCTGACGACCAGGATGCCGCCCGCCTTCTCCACCGCCGGCAGCAGCCGCGCCAGCGCGAGGTCCACCGCCTCCATGGCGATGTGCACCGCGTCGAAGACGCCCGTGTGGCCCACCATGTCGCCGTTGGGATAGTTGACGCGGATGAACCCGTACTTCCCGCTCGGAATCGCCTCCAGCAGCTTGTCGGTGATCTCGGCGCTCTTCATCCACGGTCGCTCCTCGAACGGCACGATGTCCGACGGCACCTCGACGTAGTCCTCCAGCTCCCCGCTGAACTTCTCGGCGCGGTTGCCGTTGAAGAAGTAGGTGACGTGGCCGTACTTCTGCGTCTCGCTGATGGCCAGCTGGCGCACGCCCGCGTCGGCCAGGTATTCGCCAATCGTCCGCGTGATGCGCGGCGGCTCCACGAGGAACCGCTTCGGAATCCCCGCGTCCCCGTCATACTGCATCATGCCCGCGAACAGCACGTCCGGCCGCCGCCCCCGGTCGAACCCCTTGAACTCGTCGCCCTGCTCGAACGCCTTCGACAGCTCGATGGCCCGGTCGCCGCGGAAGTTGAACAGCACCACGCTGTCGCCATCGCCGATGGGGCCCAGCGGCTGGCCGTCCTTGGCGACGACGAACGCGGGCAGATCCTGGTCGAGCACGCCGGGAATCTCGGCGCGGTAGGTCTCGATGGCGGCCTCGGCGGAGGCGAACTGCCGCCCCTCGCCGCGCACATGGCATGCCCAGCCGCGCGCCACCATGTCCCAGTTGGCCTCGTAGCGGTCCATCGTGATGTTCATGCGGCCGCCGCCCGACGCGATGGCGTAGTCGACGCCCGCCTTCCCGTTGAGCTCCGCCAGGAACGCCTCGAAGGGGCGCACGTAGTCCAGGGCCGAGGTCGGCGGCACGTCGCGCCCGTCGATGAGCGCGTGGATGCGGACCCGCTTCACGCCCTCCTTGGCGGCCTGCTGCAGCATGCCCTTGAGGTGGTCGAGGTGGCTGTGCACGTTGCCGTCGCTCAGCAGCCCGATGAAATGCAGCGTCGTCCCCTTGCCCTTCACGTTCGCGACGAGCTCCTGCCACGTCTTCCCCTCGAACATCGACCCGCTTTCGACTGCCTTCCCCACCAGTGCCGCGCCCTGGTCGTAGACCCGCCCGCAGCCGATGGCGTTGTGGCCGATTTCGCTGTTGCCCATGTCCGCGTCGCTGGGCATCCCCACCGCACGCCCATGCGCCTTCAGCTGCGTGTAGACCCCATGCTCCTTGAGCCACGCCAGCGTGGGCATCGACGCCGAACGCACGTAATCCCCTTCGACATATTTCCCGATGCCCACCCCGTCCATGATGACCAGCACCACAGGCCTGGCCCCCTCGAATCCCTGCAAACGTTCCAGCTTCAAGCTCATTTTCAGCTCCTATTCCTTGCCGTCTTTCCGGCGCGCCGCATTATGCCGCCCCACCCCCTCCTCTGCAATCCCGTTTTCATGCCGGAGACGATCGACCCCGCCCCCTGGAAAACCTAGAGATCTCGTCATCTAGGATTCTAGACTTCTAGGATTCCAGGTTTTTTCCCCCCTCCCCTCGGCCTAGGAAACCTGGTTGCGGGGGGTGCCGTCGAGCCAGGCGCGCAGGTTGGCGGCGGCTTCGTCGATGAGACGGATGCGGGCGGCCCGGGTGGCCCAGGCGAGATGCGGGGAGAGGACGACGTGTGGGGCGGACAGCAACGGATTGTCCGGGGGCGGCGGCTCGGCGGAAAGGACGTCGGCCCCAAAGCCGGCGAGCTGGCCGGCGCGGAGGGCGGCGGCGACGGCCGCCTCGTCGATGACGCCGCCACGCGAGGTGTTGAGCAGGAACGCGCCGGGCTTCATGGTGCCGAGCCGGGCGACGTCGGCCAGGTGCGCGGTCTCCGGCGTAAGCGGACAATGGAGACTGACGACATCGCTGGCGGCAAACACCTCGTCCAGGGAGGCCCAGCGCACGCCGGGGCCGGGGTCGCCGGCAGGATGGCGGCGGTAAGCCAGAACGGACATGCCGAAGGCGGTCGCGATGCGGGCGACGGCCTGGCCGATGGCTCCATAGCCGACGATGCCCAGGGTGCGCCCGGCCAGCTCGACCTGCGGCGAAAGCCAGTAGCAGTAGTCGGGATTGCGCGACCAGCCGCCCGCCGCGACATCACGGGCGTGGGTGCCGGCCGCATTGGTAAGCTCGAGCAACAGGGCCCAGGTCTGCTGGGCGACCGCCATCGTGGCGTAGCCCGGCACGTTGCAGACGACGATGCCGCGGGCGCGGGCAGCCGCCAGGTCGATGGTGTTGTAGCCGGTCGCCAAGATGCCGACGAACTTCAGGCGCGGCGCGGACTCGATGGCCGCCGCGTCCAGGACGGCCTTGTTGAGGAAGGCCACATCGGCCTCGCGAACCCGGGCGGCCACTTCGACCCCGGGGGCGCTACGCGGCCAGACCGTCAGGTCGACGAGCGCTTCGAGCGCGGCCCAGGAGAGATCGCCGGGATTGGTGGCATAGCCGTCGAGGACGACACCCGTGAGCCTGGTCATGACCCCTCCTCCCCTGCCCTACTTGCGGCGGCCCATGAGCCGCAGGAGATACAGGAAGAGATTGATGAAGTCGAGGTAGAGCGAGAGGCTGCCCATGAGGGCGACCTTCCGGAGGTCGGAGGCCTCCATGGCGACGGCCGCCTCGACCTCCTGCCGAATCTTCTGGGCATCGTACGCCGAGAGCCCGACGAAGATGAGCACGCCGGCGATGGAGACAATCCAGTCGAGCACGCTGCTCTTGAGGAAGATGTTGACCACGCCGGCGATGATCAGGCCGATGAGCGCCATCAGCAGATAGCCGCCCAGGGAGGAGAGATTGGCCTTGGTGACGTGGCCGACAAGGGCCATCGTGCCGAACATCGCCCCCGCGATGAAGAAGGTGGAGGAGATGCTGGCGGCGGTATACACCAGGAAAATCGTGCAGAGCGTCACCCCGTTGATGGCGGAGTAGAGGAGGAAGCCCGCGAGCGCGGTTCCATAGGAGATGCGGCCGATGGCCGAGGAGAGGGCGAACACCAAGACCAGCTCGATGCCCATCAGCACGAAGAAAGGCCACCCGAGCAACATTCTCACCAAGGCCGTGTTGCCGGCCACCCAGTAGGCGACGAGACCCGTGATGGCGAGCGCCCCGGTCATCCAGAGATAGACCGAGGAAATGGTCGCACCCACGCGGGCCTGAAGTTCCGCTTCGTCCATCGGCCGGCTCTGGAGCTGGCCCCATCCATCGAGTTCGTTATTCATGACGGGAACAGCATCGGCCATTTTCGGCGTTTCGTCAAGCAGTTTGGCCCAGCATGCGCGCTCGGAAGGGACAGCGCGTAGCGTGGCCGGACCAAGGGTCCCGGACGCGGCGCAATGGCTGCGTCAGTTTCGTGAATTTTCTAGAAAATCTAGAAAACTTGGATTCTAGAAGTCTAGAATTACAGGGTTTGTCGCCATCGGCGCACGAGGGTTCGAGGGGGGGGCTGGGGTTTGCGGGCGGCGGGCGGAGGAGCGCGATTTGGGTTGAAGGGGAAGGCGGGACGGGGCTATCTTGCGGGCGATGAATGCGCACAAGAAGACAGTGATTCGCGGGGGCATGGTGTTCGACGGGCTGGGCGGAGAGGCCGTGGCCGCCGATCTGGCGCTGGACGGGGACCGCATCGCGGCCGTCGCGGCACGCGGCGAGCTCGCTCCGGCGCTGGCCGGGGCGGACGTGGTGGTGGAGGCGCAGGGACTGGCCATCTGTCCGGGCTTCATCGACGCGCATTCGCATTCTGACGCGTATCTGCTGCTGGAGCCGACTGCGGCCTCGAAGGTGGCCCAGGGCATCACGTGCGAGATTACGGGAAATTGCGGGGCGTCCGCGGCACCGCGGCTGCCGGGCTACCAGCTGCCGAGCGACTGGGCGGCGCAGCATTATCCCCGGGAATGGACGGACGTGGCGGACTACCGGGCGGCGTTGGCCGAGGTGCGGCCTGCCATCCATTCGCGGATGCTAATCGGGCATCGGACCATCCGGTCCGCCGTGATGGGGCTGGCCCCGCGTCCGGCCACGGCCGAGGAGGTGGCGCGGATGGTCGGGCTGATGGAAATCGCCATGGAGCAGGGCGGCGGCGGCCTCTCGACGGGCCTCATCTATGCGCCCGCGATGTTTGCCGACCGTCGGGAACTCGTGGCGCTGGCACGGGTGGCCGGAGCGCATGGGGGGGTCTATGCAACCCACATGCGGTCGGAGGGAGCGCGACTGCTGGAGGCCATCGACGAGGCCATCGCGATTGCGCGGGAGGCGAAATGTCCACTGCAAATCTCGCATTTCAAGACGTCGGGGCGGCGCAACTGGGACAAGCTGGAACCGGCGCTGGAGGAGATCGCGGCGGCGCGGGCGGCCGGGCTGGACGTCTTCAGCGACCGCTATCCCTACACCGCCTCGTGCACGGATTTGGACGTCCTGCTGCCCGAGTGGGCGGGACAGGGCGGAAACGATGTGGTCTACGCGCGGCTTCGCGACCCGGAACAGCGGAGGCGCATCCTGGAGGACATCCGGGCCGAACGCGGGCCCGGCTACTGGGAAGGAGTGCATATCGCCTTCACGCGGCAGCCGGGATGGGCGGGCAGGCCGTTCCTCGAGTATGCGCGGGAGGTCGGCCTGGAGCCACCCGAGGCACTGCTGCACCTGCTGGCACTGGACGGGCCAGGGACGATGGGCATTTTCTTCGGAATGTCCGAGGACAACCTGTGGCGCATCTGGTCGCAACCGTGGGTGATGGGCGGAAGCGACGCCTCGATTCGTGCGCCGTGGGGGCCACTGGGCGAGGACCACCCCCATCCGCGGGCGTACGGGACGTTTCCGCGTCTGTTGGCGGCCTCGCGGCCAGGCGGTCCAGCCCATGCGCGAGGGATTGGACTGGCCGAGGCCATTCGGAAATGCACGTCTCTGCCCGCCACGCGGTTCCAGCTCAAAGGACGTGGCGTCATCCGGGCGGGGGCCCATGCCGACCTCGTGCTGTTCGACCCGGAAACCATCGCCGACATGGCCACCTACGCGAAGCCGCACGCGTTCCCCGCCGGCATCCGGGCCGTCTACGTGGGCGGCGAAGCCGCCTGGCAGGACAATCAGCCGACCGGCGTGCGCAATGGAGCCTATTTGGCAGGGTGAAAAAGCTAGAATGCCAGGATTCTAGACACCTAGATATCTAGACATCTAGCTGGGGGGACGGGGGAAGAAGCGAGATGATGTCGCCGGCGCCGATGAGGAGCAGGAGATCGGTGGGGGATTCCAGCCGGGAGAGGGCCAGGGGGAGGGAAGCGGGCAGGTCGGGCGACAGGGTGACGGGAGGAGCGTCGGGATCGGCGGCGAAACGGGGCAGAAGGTCGGCAGAGGTGCCGCCAGCCAGGGGCGGGTCGAAGGCGGCGTAGACGGGCGCGAGAACCAGGTGCGCGACCCCGTGGAAGGCGGCAGGGAAGTCGGCGGCAAATTGCCGGGTGCGGGTGTAGCGGTGCGGCTGGAAGATGGCCACGAGGCGGCGGCCGGGATAGAGCTGGCGCAGGGCGTCGATGCAGGCGCGAATCTCGGTGGGATGGTGGGCGTAGTCGGCAACGAGCAGATGGCCGTCGGGGAGACGGTGCTGTTCGAGGCGGCGCATGGGGAGCCGGAAGGCGGGCAGGGCGTCAAGCAGGGGGGCGGCGGGCAGGCGGAGAATCTCGATGCAGAGGGTCAGGGCCGCGAGGGCATTGGCGAGGTTGTGGCGCCCGGGCAACGGCAGAAAGCCTTCGACAGGCGTAGGCAGCGAGGGAAAGGCGACACGGAAATGCCAGCCCTCGGGAGATGGCACGGCGGCCAGGAGCTGGGCGGTCGGCGCGACTCCTCCCCCCCCCTGCGCCCCCTCTCCGGGGGGGTATTGGGTGGTGAAAAGAACGGTCTTCTGCGGGAATTCGCGGGAGAGGCGGAGTGCGGCCGGATCGTCGGCGGAGGCGATGAGGTGTCGGGCGGCCGCCGCGAAGGTCCGGAAGCAGTCGTAGAGAGCTTCCGGCGTGGCGAAGTTGTCGAGGTGGTCGGGCTCGATGTTCGTGACGACGGCGGCGTAGGGGGCGTAGAACGCCAGGGTGCCGTCGGACTCGTCGGCTTCGATGACCAGGTGCGGGCCAGTGCCGTGACGGGCGGGAGAGAGGGCGGGGGGGAGCTCGCCGCCAATGCAGTAGGACGGGTCGAGGCCCGCCGCGAGCAGGAGGTGGGCCAGCAGGGCGGACGTCGTCGTCTTGCCGTGGGTGCCGGCGACCGCCAAGGTGGCGTAGCGTGTCGCCAGGGCCGGCAGGACGTGGCCGCGGCGGTGCAGGGGAATGCCGCAGGCGCGAGCGGCGACGAGCTCGGGAAGGTCGGGGGGACAGGCCGGGGAGTAGATGGCCCAGTCGGCGGCGGCGAGGTGGCCGGGGGCATGGGCGGGAGCGACCGGGATCCCGTGGCGGGCGAGCCAGTCGGAGGTGCGGGAGGGGTGGGAGTCGCAGCCGGAGACGGGATGTCCCAGGGCGTGGAGGAGGTAGGCCAGACCCGCCATGCCAATGCCGCCCGCCCCAATGGCATGGACGCGGGTGGACGCATCCGCGAGAAGGCGGAGGACCGGGGCAGGGTCGTAGGGAACAGTGGCCATGGGAGGCAGGGGAAGGCCTCAGAAGAGGGAGAGCTGCGTGGGAGCCGGCGGCGCAGGAGGCGGCGGGGATAGGAAAAGGCGCTCGGAGACGAAGGAATTCAGGTTGTGACGGCGGTAGAAGGCAACCAGCGCGTCCTCGGAGGGCGGCACGGGCGGCGGAAGGGTCGCGGCCGCCGGAACGCCGGGCACGTGGCGATCGAGGGTCATCAGGGCGAGGTTGATGTCGGTGCGCTCGCGGGCATCGACCAGCTTGGCGCGGAGACCGGGCGGCGTCAAGGTGGGCAGGGCGGCATAGACGGCCTCCAGCGTGCCATGGTCGGCGAGCAGGCGCGAAGCCGTGACAGGGCCAATGCCCGGGACGCCGGGGATGTTGTCGGCGACATCCCCGATGAGGGCCAGCCATTCGACAATCTGGGAGGGGGCGACGCCCGTCTTGGCCTGCACCGCCGCCGGGTCGAGGACGGCGAGGTCCTTCGAGGGCGAGACGAGGTGGATGGCTGGCGTGACGAGCTGCATGAGATCCTTGTCGCTGGTGGCAATGCGGACGGTCCAGTCGTGGGCGGCGGCATCGGTGGCCAGCGTGGCGAGGACGTCGTCGGCTTCCTGGTGGGGAATCAGGCAGCGGGGAATGCCAGCGGCGTCGAGAAAATCGTCCAGCAGCGGGAACTGACAACGCAGGTCGTCGGGCATGTGGGGGCGTTGGGCCTTGTAGGCCGGGCATTTTTCAAGGCGCGAAGCCGGGGAGCCACCATCGAAGGCCACTACCATGCGGTCGGGATGCAGGGCCTTGGCAAGGTGGTCGAGAAGCCGGACAAAACCGAACAGGCAGTTGGTGGGATGGCCATCCGGCGCGGACAGATGCTTGACGGCAAAGAACGCGCGGTAGGCAACGCCCGTGCCATCGACGAGCAGCAGCAGCGGCGCAGAAGTGGCTGAAGCGGAGTCGCGTGACATTAGTCGGAAGAAGACAGGGGAGTTGCGGAAATCGGGTCGGCGGAAGGGGGCAGGGCGTCGGCGGGCGCGGCCTCCGGCTCGGCGGGGGTGGAATCAGCTCCGGCGGCGGGGGGGGCGGGCATGTCGGCGGCAGGCCCGGGCTCGTCGGCGGGGGGCTCGGGCTCGCTGGAGACAGCCTCCGCTTCGGCAGAGCCAGCTTCCGTGGAAGTGTCGGGAACCGTCTCCGCGCCGGGCAACGGGATGGGGTCGGCACCCGGGTCGACCTCGTGCTGGATGGCGTTGTAGTGTTCGACAAGCTCCTCCGAAAGGGCGGGAGCGGCCTTGAGGGCGGCTTGGATGGCGGTCCAGGCGGCGGGATAGTCGTGGAGCTTGTAGTGAATCCAGGCGAGGGTGTCGAGGAAGGCATAGTTGTCCGGAATCAGCGCCAGGGCGGCCTGGGCGTAGGTCAGGGCATCGGGGAGGTCGGTCTCGTGGATGGCCAAGGTATAGGCGAGGTAGTTGAACGGCTCGGGCACGCGGGGTTCGTCGGCGCACAGGGCGCGCAGGACGGCGATGGCCTCGTCCGTGCGTCCGGACTGGTCGAGGGCCACGGCATAGAAGAAGCGGAGATCCGGGGTCAGGGCGGAAACGCCTGCGGACAGGGAGGCAATCGCCTTGCGAAATTCGCGGAGGGCACCTTTCGGATTGTCGTTGTTGAGAGCAAAGAGTGCCAGCTGGAGATGGACGGAGGGAACCGGCTCCGGCGAGAGGCGGACAAAGGCGCGGAGGGTCCGGATGGCATTGCGGCGCGCGGAGGGGATGCCCATCAGGGCGTGCTGAGTGAAGCGCTCGAGGGGGCGGCTCGCGGGATGCTGCTCGGCAGCCAGGAGCAGATGCCGGGCGGCATCGGCGGGGCGACGAAGCGCCGTGAAAACCTCGGCGGCCGTGCTGTGGAACAGCGGCGTGGGCGTGGCACCAGGCGACGACGAAAAGGCGGTCTCCGCGCGAACGAGGTAGTCGGCGGCAAGCGAATGGTCCTGCATGGTGGCGGCTACGATGCCGGCGAGCTCGAGGAGGGAGGGCTCGTCGGGCAGGTGGGTCAGGCCGTCCTGGAGGGCAGCCAGGGCCAGATCATAGCAGCCGTTGTCGGCAAGCATGGCGGCAAGCTTGCACCAGTAGAGCGCAACCATCGGCTCGATGGCCGTGGCATGGCGGTAGTCCTCGGCGGCAGTCGCAAGGTCATGGCGGGCATAGTGGAGCTCGCCCAGGTAGAGGTAGGGCAAGGCGGAATGCGGGTCGTCTCCGGCCAGACGCATGAGAATGGCCTCTGCGCGTTCCTGCGGCATGGACAGAAAGCCGTTGAGCAGGGCCATCCGGATGCGCGGCGAGGAGGTCTGGACCTCCAGCGCGTCGAGGCGACGGGAATAGGTGAAGGCCTCGTCGACGGCCCCTTCCTGGAGGAGGAGTTCGACCAGGGAGGACAGCGTGGCAGAGTCTCCGGGGCTTTCGGCATCGGCGAGGCGGAGCTGGTCGAGGGCGCGGCGGCGGAGGGTGGCGGCGGGGTCGGCATCGGTGCTGCCCCTGGCAGCGGAGGAACTGGTCAACTGCCTGATATGGCGGAGACACAGGCGGGCGAACTCCAGCCGAAGGGAGGTGGGCGGCGTGGCGGACTGGGTACCGCGGAAGAGAATGTCCAGAGAGGGGCCGGGGGCGTCCTCGGGCACGTTCAGGAGGACTGCGCGGGACCAGATGCTCCAGCCCAGGGCGTTCGTCGGAAAGCGCTCGGCCATGAGCTGGCCGATCTCGGCGGCGCGTTTCCCTTCGCCCGTATCCAGATAGAGGCTGCCTAGCCACGCGGCCGTGGCCTGCGAGGACGGATGCTCGGACAAAAAGCCCTCGGCCGACGTCAAGGCGTCTTTGACCTTCCGCTGGCCGACGAGCGCGACGCCAATGCGGACGGCAAATTCGTCGGCATCGGGCACCTCGGCCAGCGCCCGCCGGTAGGCGGCCTCGGCTTCGGCAAATTCACCCGACACCTCATGGTGGATGCCGGCCGCATAGTGCGCAAATGCCCGCGACTGCTGGAGGGCAGACGCGGACAGCGTGTCGACAAACGGAACTAGCCCGTCGTCTTCGGGAGACGGCGGACTAGGGATGGTGCGGCACGAAACCGCAAGGCCGGCAACGGCTAGGCCGAGCGCCAGCGTCAAATAGGGCGAGGTGGCGCGCATGGCCGGAGCCCGCAAGGGGCGTGCGGAAGCTACTTCTTCTTGTGGCGGTCGGCGCGCAGACGCTTACGGCGCTTGTGCTTGGCCATCTTGACGCGGCGTTTCTTTTTTACTGAGCCCATGACATCTATCTCCTGGGGGGTTATGAACAACGGGCGCGCAGTCTAGGGCACAACCTTGTTCAATGCAAGTTCAATTATTCCCGAGGCACCAGCCTCGCAAAGACGTGGAATGAGGTCGCGGACCTGCGACTCGTCGACGACCGTCTCGATGGCCACCCAGCTGATATCGTTGAGGGTGTTGATGGTCGGGGCATGCAGCGAGGGCAACACCCGCGTGACCGCCGGGATGTCCCCCTTGCGCGCATTCATCTTGAGCAGGACCTTGTGCTCAGCCGCCAGCGCCGCGCGGAGCAGCACCGACATCTGCTCGATCTTGGCGTGCTTGGCCGGGTCGGCCCAGGCCGCCTTGTTGGCGATCAGGCGCGTGGTGGACGTGAGGATGGTCTCGACGATGCGGAGGTGGTTCGCACGCAGAGAGGAACCCGTCTCCGTGAGTTCCACGATGGCGTCCACCAGCTCCGGGGCCTTCACCTCGGTGGCCCCCCACGAGAACTCGACCTCGGCCTTGACGCCCTTCTCGGCGAGATAGCGCTTCGTGAGGCCGACCGCCTCCGTGGCGATGCGCTTGCCTTCCAGATCCTGGACGGACTGGATGGCCGAGTCCTGCGGCACGGCCAGAACCCAGCGAACAGGATTGGACGTGGCCTTCGAGTAGCATAGCTCGGCGACCTCCTCCACGTCGGAGCCGTTCTCGTAGATCCAGTCATAGCCCGTCAGGCCCGCGTCCAGCAACCCCAGCTCCACGTAGCGGGGAATCTCCTGCGGACGGACCAGGCGCAGGGCCAGGTCAGGATCGTCGACGGTGGGGACATAGGAGCGGCTTCCCACGGAACAGGCCCAGCCCGCCCGCCGCATCAATGCAAATGTGCTTTCCTGCAAGCTTCCCTTCGGTAGTCCGACCTTGATCACGCTCATGTTTTTGCCTCCAACTTCTGGACGAGTACTTGTCATTCTTCTGTGTGCGCCCCGGAAAATAGTCTATCCCTCCCCGCGTGGGAAGGAAAAACGCGGTCCCCGGACGATTTTTTGTCCGCCCCCGCACCCCCGACTCGCCCCCTTTCGCCCGCCTCCTCCGCCCTCTTCCCTGCCTGGATCCCCGGCATCCCCGCCGCCGGAAACCCGGAACCCGCCTGCCGGAAACCCGGAATCCCGGCCCCCCGGAATCGCGCCTCCCTTCCTCCCGCTGGCGCCTCTCCCACCCCCAAAACCACTGTGATTTTACGGTAAAAAAGGGCTTTTTGCGCATTTTTTCTCTCCGTGCCGCTCCCGGCTATGGCGCGTTTTTTTATCTCGCGGCAGAGGGAGCGGACGGGTATGCTTCGACGTACTATGCAACTTTCCCCATCTTGTCGTCGTCGTTGGCAGGCCGCTCTCCGTGGCTGCATCTGGAATCTGGTCGTCGCGGGGGCTTGCTGGACGCTCGCCGGTTCCTGGGCCACCCCGGCATCCGGCCAGACGGCGGTCACCCCGTATCCGCGCGGCGGCGTGGGCATCACGGGCGCGCCAACCACCGAGGCCGAGGGCGTGGACGTCCAGGCCGACCGCCTGTCCTACGACGCCACCCGGCGCCTCGTGCTCGCCCGCGGCAACGTCAGGGTGTCGCGCGGAACGGACTGGATCGTCGCCGACGAAGCCGACGTCGACAACATCCACCAGATCGTCGTCGCCCACGGCAACATCGAGCTGCACTACGGCGAAAACGTCTGGCGGGGCGAAAACGTCACCTACAACTTCAGGACGGGCCAGGGCGACTTCGGAAACTTCGAGCTCTTCACGCCTCCCTTCCACATCACGGCCCAGGACTCGCGCCGCGTCTCCCCGAGCGTCACCGAGCTCGAGGGCGTGCTGCTGACCACCTGTGACTTCGAGGACTCGGTGAATGGCAGCCCCGAGTATTCGATTCGTGCCTCGTCCGCTTCCGTCCTCTCCAATCGCATCATCCGCGCCCGCAATGTCCGCTTCCACTACGGAGCCATTCCCTTCTTCTGGTTCCCCTATGTACGCGGCGACGCGAACGACTTTGCCAGCTTCGAGTTCCTGCCGGGCTTCTCCTCCAAATGGGGAGTCTTCCTGCTGTCGGCCTACAACTATCCGCTGGCCGAGTCGCTCAAGTCCCGCACCAGCTTCGACGTCCGGTCCAAACGCGGCATCGGCATCGGCGAAGACCTCATCTGGGAAGACCCCGCCGACACCTACGAGGGCGCCCTCCGTCTCTACTACATCCATGACAACAAGCCCTGGCGCAACGATAGCCAGAAGCAAAAGCGCGAGGCCCTCATCGACGAGGAACGCTACCGCATCCAGCTCAAGGACCGCAGCTCCATCACCGACCGCGACACCTTCTACACCACGCTGAACTATCTCTCCGACCCCTGGATGCTCAAGGACTTCTTCGAGGACGAGTACCAACACGGCATGCAGCCCGAGAACCGGGCCTCCCTCTCCCACCGTGGCGACCTCTACACCGCTGGCCTTCAGCTCAACATGCGTCTCAACGATTTCTATGGCAACGTCAATCGCCTGCCCGAGGCCTTCCTCAATTTCAACCGCCAGCAGGTGTTCGGCTCCCCGTTCTACTACCAGGGCGAAAACACGGTGTCCTACCTCGACCGCGTCTTCGCCGACGACGGCAAGGACGAGACGCCCCAGCGGGACGACTACGACGCCTTTCGCATGGACACCTCCCACATGCTCTATCTGCCCCTCCGCATGGGCTTCCTCTCCCTCGTCCCCCGCGCCGGCTACCGTGGCACCTTCTACTCCAAGACCAAAGTCACCACCATCGTCACCAACATGGTCTCCTCCACCGACGAGACGACCGGCCTCACCACCGTCTCCGAGAAGACCGAAACCATCCTCGACGACGGCGATGCCGAATGGCGTTCCCTGCCCGAGCTCGGCTTCGAAACCTCCTTCAAGGCCTTTGGCGAGCTGCTCCAGGGGCCCATTGGCATCGAGGAAGACCACGGCCTCCGCCACGTCTTCGAACCCTACGCCAGGTATACCTTCCGTCCCGAACCCGACCTGACGCCCGACGAGCTCTGGTACTTCGACGCCATCGACAAGCTCTCCAACACCAACGATGTCGACATCGGTATCCGCAACTACCTCCAGACGAAGATTTCCGGCAAGAAGCTTGCCGATATCCGCGACCTCATCTACCTCGACACCTTCGCCACCCTCAACCTCGATCCCGACGACGAAAAGGACGAGGAGACCTTCCGCTCCTTCACCGCAGAACTCGAACTCAGGCCCTTAACTGGCGTCTCCTGGAACACCGAGATGGTCTACGACAACTACACCAACGAGGTTTCCGACCTCAACACCACGCTCCGTATCCGCAAGACCGAGCTCATCTGGTTCGCCACCCAGTACCGCTACAAGCTGAACAAGCGCGAGCAGGTTTCCGTCGACCTCACCCTCTTCCCCGAAACGCACTGGGAGGGGCGCGTCTATGGCCGCTACGATCTCGAGGAGTCCCATCTCGACGAGTATTCCGTCTACTTCATCCACCGCACCAACTGCCTCGGGTTCGGTCTTGGCGTGCGCATCCGCCCCGACTACGACGACGATGGCGAGGACGACTACACCATCTGGGCGCAGGTCTGGCCCCTGGCCTTCCCCAGCTTCATGGGGCACATGCCCGACTCGGGGGCAAGGTAGCGATGGGGCTACTACCCACGCATCTCCTCCTGCCTTCTCGGCTTGTCTGTTCCCATGCCGCACGCCACGCCGTCTGACCGCATCCTCCTGTTCGACCTCCGCGTCGACTGCATCCTGGGCTGCTACCCCGCCGAGCGCACCACGCCCCGCCCCGTCCTCTTCCAGGTCGCCCTCGACCTCGACACCCGCCCCGCCGCCGCCACCGACGCCCTCCCCGACGCCCTCAACTACGAGCTCGTCGAGTCGGCACTCCGCCGCCTGGCCGCCGACGGCCGCTTCCACCTCCTCGAAACCCTCGCCAACCGCGCGGCCGATGCCATGCTGGCCCTTTCCCCGGCCATTCGCGCGGTCACGCTGCGGGCCGAGAAGCCCGGTGCCCTCCCCCACACGCGCTCCGTGGCCGTCGAAGTGGTTCGCCTGGCTGCCGGTCCTGCTTCCCCCCCCGCCTCGTAACCCCATCAGGAGCCCTCCCCCATGACGACATCCGCCCCCGCCGCCCCTCTCGCCTTCCGCTACCACCCCATTGCCTCCTCCCTGCATGTCGCCGAGGAGCTCGCCGCCTATCTCGCCCCCTACGAGGAGGCCCTCCGCGCCGCCGGCGGCTCCCCCATCCCTCCCCCCGCCCCCGCCCCCGACCCCACGTCCGCCGCGCCTCTTGTCGCCTTCATCCAGACCGGCGGCACCGAGCAGGCCGCGCGTGCCCTGCTGGCGCAGACCGATGCCCACGTCCCCTTCCTCCTCCTCGCCCATCCCGCCCACAACTCCCTCCCCGCCGCCCTTGAGATTCTGGCCCGCTGCCGCCAGCTCCGCCGCCACGCCAACCTCTTCTACCTCCGCTCCCCGGACGATCCCGCCCCCCTCGCCGCCGTCGCCGACGCCTTCCGCGCCGCCACCGCCGCCGCCCGCCTCCGCTCCGCCCGTATCGGCCGCTTCGGAGCCTCCTCCGACTGGCTTATCGCCTCCTCCCACGACCCCTCCACCGTCGCCGCTCGCTTCGGCTGCACGCTCCTGCCCATCTCGATCGACGACCTCCGCGCCGCCATCCGCGACACCCCCCTGCCTGTCATCCCGCCCCCCGGCGACCCCGCCGCCGCCGACCATCCGGATGCCGCCCTCTACGCCCGCGCCACCACCGCACAGGACGTCTCCCCGGCCACCTTTGCCGCCTCCCTGCGCTTCGCCCGCGCCCTCCGCACCCTGGCCGAAGACCTCCGCCTCGATGCCCTGACCGTCCGTTGCTTCGACCTCCTCTCCGGTGGCTTTACCGGCTGCCTCGCCCTGGCCCTTCTCGCCGATGAAGGCATCCCCGCCGCCTGCGAGGGCGACATCCCCTCGACCCTGGCCCTCCTCTGGACCCGCCTGCTCACCGGCCGCCCCGCCTGGATGGCGAACCCCGCCGACATCGACCCCGCCACCGACACCGCCCTCCTCGCCCACTGCACCACGCCCCTCTCCCTGGCCTGCTCCTACGCCTTCAAGACGCACTTCGAGTCCGGCATCGGCCTGGCCATCGACGCCACCCTTCCCCCAGGGCCCGCCACGCTCCTGCGCCTTGGCGGCGACGACCTCTCCCTCGCCCAGGCCGCCGACGTCACCCTCCTGGAATCCCTCCACCGCCCCGGCCTCTGCCGCACGCAGGCCCGCATCGCCCTACCCCCCGGGGCCGCCGCCCGCTGGCTTTCCGCGCCCCTTGGCAACCACGTCATCCTGGCCCCGGGACACCACTTCGCCCCCACCTTCCTCCGTTCCTTCGCCTACACCCTTCCCCCGCCGCCTCCCTGACATCCCCCGAAAACATGTTTCCATTCCATGGAAAAGTGCCGGAAACACGTTTCCATTGTCTGGAAAAACCCCGGAAACATGCTTCCATTCTCTGGAAAACGTCCCTAGCCCCCCTACCCCTCCCGCCATGACTGCCACGCCTCCCCCCGTCCCCTCCTGCGCCCTCCCGCCCGGCCCCATGCCCCTCGACGTCTCCCCCGCCGCCGAGCCGGCCCGCCCCGGCACTGCCGCCGCCCCGGCAGACCCCGCCGTCCTCCCCGACTGGATGACCGCCCTCCGCGCCTGGGACGCCGCCGGCATTCCTTCCGCCGAGGCCATCCTCGTCTCCCGCCAGCACTCCTCCCCGCGCTTCCCCGGCGCCCGCCTCGTCGCCAACGCGCGCGGCGACTTTGCTGGCTCCGTCTCCATGGGCTGCGTCGAGAACGACCTCCGCGCCCACCTCGCCGCGCTCCTCGTCGACCCTGCCCTCCCTCCCCGCATGGTCCGCTACGGTGCCGCCTTCGACCCTCTCCTCGAAGTCGGCCTCTCCTGCGGCGGCGAAATCGGCATCTGGCTCCGTCGCCACGACCCCGATGCCCCCGCCTGGCAGGCCCTCCTACATGCCGAAAACCGCGAAAAGGTCCTCCTCTGGACCCGCCTCGACCCCGCCCCCGACGCCCCCGCCCCCGACCAGGGCCTCTGGCATCCCGGCCTCCCTCCGCCCGAGCCCGCCGACCCCACCCTCCCCGCCGCGCTCAAGGACGCCTGGGATCGCTCCGACGTCTGCCAGAACCGCCCCACCCGCTTCGGGGCCGCCCCCGGCCCCTTCCCCCGCTACTTCCTCGAAGTCCGCGCCCCGGCCCCCTTGCTCATCCTAGTCGGCGCCTCCCCCATCGCCGTGGCTCTAGCCCGCTTCGCCCCCGACTGCGGCTGGCGCACCATTCTCGTCGACCCGCGCACCGACTACGCCCGCGCCGACCTCTTCCCTCCCGCCGTGCTGGTCGTCCATGAATGGCCCGACGACGCCATTCCCCGCCTCGTCCCGCCGCCGCCCGCCCCGCGCCCCTACCTCGTCCTCCTCGCCCACGACCAGAAGCTCGACCTCCCGGCCCTCCGCGCCGCCCTCGCCCTCTCCCCTCCTCCCGCCTACCTCGGCCTCCTTGGCTCCACCCACACCCGCGACTCCCGCTACCGCCTCCTCGCCCAGACCGCCCCTGCCCTCGCCACCCCCGAAAAGCTGGCCACCATCCATTCCCCCGTCGGACTCAAGACCCTGGGCGGAGTCGACCCCGCCGAGATTGCCATCTCCATCCTCGCCGAGATGATCTCCATCCGCCGCCACCCCGCCCCCTAGAGCAGTTTCAGAAAAAATGTAGCCGCAAGAATGGGGGGTGCGACATCCTGTCGCGCCACAAATACAAATCTGAAGGCGCGGCTGGAAGCCGCACCTCCGGAAGTAGAAATGTGCCTTTTATTGCGGCTTCTTGCCGCGCTGGAAAAAGATGCGCGGCTGGAGTGCGGCTGGAAGCCGCACCTCCCAGAACGGGCCGCCCGGCGGTGGCCCAGCCTGTCGGGCGTTTTGCCTCTCCCCCCCTCCATCGCCGCAACGGCGAGACGCCGTTGCCCCGCCCCCCCCTTCGCCCTCCTCCCCGGCACCCCCAATCACGTGTGATTTTTCGTCAATCATTGGCCTTTTTGCATTTTTTGCCCCGTCCCCCGCCCCTCCTTCCCGCCCCCTTCCCGCCCACCGTCCGCCCACAAAAAAAGGCGCGGCCACCCGAAGGTAGCCGCGCACCTTGCTCCCGCCATCGGGCGGAAGCATCTCGCCACGCCTAGAACTTGTAACCGACGGAAGCCGAGACCATGTGGGCGTCGCCATCCTGGAACTTGCCGTCCCAGACCCCGTCCTGGAGATGGCCGTGGACCTCGCGGTTCTCGATCTTCAGGAACGTGTAGCCGACATCGCAGAAGATGCTGTCGTTGTGCCAGCCGCCGCCGAACGAGATGATGTGGCGGTTGTTCGCCGGCACCATGTAGTCGACCAGATAGTCCGGATCCGGCGTCTTGTCGTAGACATAGCCTGCACGCACGTCGATGTGGTCGGTCAGCGCATATTCCACACCGGTCTGCCACCGCCACGTGTCATGCCAGTTCTTCTCCGAGCGCGTCTGCGACGTCTTGCCCAGGACGGCCGGGCTGAAGTTGATGGTCAGCGCGTCATAGCACGACCACATCGTGTAGGTCATACCCACGTTGACCTTCAGGCGCTCCGTGGCCTTGATCGACGTGCCCAGACGGACCTCCGCCGGCGACGGGAACGAACCCGAGGCGCTCCCATCGGTGATCTTCTGCCCGGTCGGCCCCTTCAGCTCATATTCGCCGTCGATGTCGTGCCGGATGCGGCTGTTGAACGAAAGGCCGAACGACAGCCAGTTCAGCGCCTTCCAGTACGCTCCGGCGTTGTAGCCCAGCCCCAGATTGTCTCCACTGATGTCGATCGACGCGTCCGGATCCACGTACGGCGTCCCCGTCGGCACCGCCTTCCGCAGCAGGAAGTCGAAGTACGCCAGCCGCACGCCGGCCGCCAGCGAGAAGTTCGTCGCCACCCGCCACGCCACGGACGGATTCGCCTCGAACGAGGTGATCTCGGCGCGCGTCAGGTTGTAGCGCCCGGGCCACGTGTTGGGAAACTTGTCACCCAGGCCGATGCGCGTGTCGAACGCCATGCCGGCCCAGATCTTGTTGTTGACCTGGTACGTCATGTAGGCATTGGGAATCGTCCACCACCGGCTCTCGCCATCGGTATAGTGCGATCCGGTGGGCAGGTCGGTCCGAATGGCCTGCCGCGGCTTGATGGTCGTCATCCCGACTTCCGTCT
Organism: Kiritimatiellia bacterium; assembly: GCA_017458625.1. Lineage (GTDB taxonomy): Bacteria > Verrucomicrobiota > Kiritimatiellia > CAIQIC01 > Lenti-01 > RGIG3636. The sequence goes on from JAFTAH010000164.1 coordinate 80,036, forward strand.
GCGCGCCCGGCAGTTCCGTCATCGCGGCCGCGTTGTTGTAGATCACCGACGGCGAAACCGCATCGGCCGTCACTTCCGTGCCCATCGCATTGCCGCGGCTCGACCCTTCGAGAATCCCATACCCGGCCCCCCAGCCCGTGCTGGCCAGCGCCAGCGTCGTCCCCGCCAAAATCAATCCAAAGCATTTTTTCATGGAGTCAGCTCCTGTGGTTTTATTGTTGAAGCCCAGACGTGGGGCCAGCCGAGCTGGTGGCGCGAAGGCGGGCGGAGAGTACGCGCCCCCTCCGCCCCTTGCAAGTCAAAACGCCTTCGCTGCCCATTTTTTTGGCTATCCCGCCCCTTCCTCGCCCTTTCTCGTCCGCCCCGCCATCTGCCCCGAAACAGGCAGATTCCCCTTGTTTTATCCGTAAACTCACAAAGCTTTCCCGGCGCATGCCCGCCTTCCAGCCCGGCCGGAACTGGCTCACAGCCCCCGCAGCAGCGCAATTTCCTTCGCGTAGCCCGCGAGGTCGGGCTGGGGCGTCTCCAGGATGAACGGCAGCGACCGCAACGCCGGGTGGTGGAGAATCGGCGCGAAGGCCGCCAGCCCCAGCGTGCCGCCTCCGATGACCTCGTGACGGTCCTTGTGGCTCCCCAGCGGATTCTTCGAGTCGTTGAGATGGATCGCCCGCAGCCGTCCCAGTCCGATGACCCGATCGAACTCCGCCAGCACGTCCTCCAGCGCCGTCTCCACCGGATAGCCCGCATCATGCACATGGCACGTGTCCAGCGTCACGAACAGGTTCTCCGGGTGCTTCACCCGGTCGATGATGGCGCGCAGCTGGCCGAATTCGCCGCCGATTTCGCTACCCTTTCCGGCCATCGTCTCCAGCAGCACCGGCGTCTCCGGGAACGCCGGCAGCACCTCGTCCAGCAGCCGCACGACATGCCCGAGCCCCACCTCCAGCCCCTGCCCCACGTGCGAGCCCGGGTGGAAGTTGTAGAGACATCCCGGAATCCCCTGGATGCGCGCCAGGTCGTCCAGGAACGTCTCCAGCGCGAACCGCCGCGTCGACGCCTTGTCCGAGGCCGGATTCAGCGTGTAGGGTGCATGGGCGACCGGCGCCCCGAAGCCATGCCCCGCCGCCAGCTCCCGATAGGCGGCCAGGTCCGCCTCGTCCAGCGCCCGGGCCTGTCCCCCGCGCGGATTCCGCGTGAAGAACTGGAACGTGTTGGCATCGATCGAGATCGCATCCCGCGCCAGCGCCGCGAACCCGTCGGAAATCGAAAGATGCGGCCCGATGTACAGCCGCCCGCCTCCCTCCCCTGCCACCCCGGATGCTTGTGAGTTTACGGTAGTTCCTTCGTTTTTCTGCATGTTTTCCACCATAAATACGAACGTTTGTTCAGAATACTTCCAGCCGCCGCGCCGGATTGTGCATGTCGGCCTCCAGCAACGCATCCAGCACCGCCTGCACCGGCCCCGGCCGCCCCGTCCCGACCGGCCGCCCGTCGAACACCGTGCACGCCGCCACGTTGGGCGTCGTCCCGACCACCAGCAGCTCGCGGGCCGACCGCGCGTCGTCCGGGGAGAGGTCGCGCCGCTCCACCCCCCGCAGCAGCCTGGCCAACGCCCCCCCGGCCGCCAGCTCCGCCCGCGCCAGCTCCATCACGCGGAGCAGCGTCGTGCCTGGCAGCACATGCTCGGGTCCGGGCGCGGCCAGCAGGTCGTCATCGGTCACCACCATCAGCGATTCGGTTGGCAGCTCGGCCAGATGCCCATCCTCGTCCACGCCGACCATGAAGTCGCACCCGCCGTCGATGGCCTCCTTCTTCATGAGGGCGTTCGGCAGATAGTTGACCGACTTCACCCGCGCAAAGACCCCGGGCTTGACCGGATAGCGGCTGATGCCCACCCGCGCCCCGCCCGGATGCGTCTCCATGAACGGCGCGCCTGCCGCCTTGGCCAGCACGTAGAGCTGCGGACCGACCGACTCGTACGGGCTCGCCCCATGTCCCCCCGGCCCCCGCGACACCAGAAGCCGCAGCAGCGCGTCCCGATGTTCCCCCGCCCGCAGCACCGCCGCGCTCACCTCCGCCAGCTCCTCCCGCGTCCAGGGAATCTTCAGCGCCAGCTCCCGCGCCCCGCCGAACAGCCGGTCGAGATGCGCCTCGAAGTTGTAGATGCCTCCGTCCAGGCACTTGCACGTCTCGAACAGCCCGTCCCCGCGGTGCACAAGATGGTCGTCCAGCGGCACCACCATCAGCTCCGGCTCCCGCGTGATGGCGTCGAACACGCTCGAATACATCGCGTAATAGTTCCGCTGATAGTCCGCCAGCGGCCGCGCCCGGCCCCAGGCGGCCAGCCCGGCCCAGTCCAGATACGGTGGCGAAAGATGTGGTTTCATGGTTGCTCCTTGGGAAAACGACTCTGTTCCGTCCCCTACTCACCCCCGTCCCCCCTGGCGCCGCCGCTCGTGCGACGACGGAATCCGCGCCTGCTCCCGGTACTTGGCGACCGTCCGCCGCGCCACCCGCAGCCCCCGCCGCGCCAAGGCTTTCGCCAGCGCATCGTCCGAAAGCGGCCGCGCCGGATCCTCCCCGCCCACCAGCCGCCGCAGCTCGTCCTTCACCGCCGCCGGGGCCAGCGCGACCGTCTCCCCTCCGTCCCCTGCCGCCCGCGTCCCCCCCGCGCTGAAGAAGAACCGCATCGGCTTCACCCCTTGCGGTGTCCGGACATACTTCCCGGCCGTCGCCCGCCCCACCGTCGTCGCGTGCAGCCCCAACGCCTTGCCGGCCTGCTCCAGCGTCACCGCCCGCAACGCGGCCACCCCCTCGTCCAGAAACGGCCCCTGCGTCTCCGCGATCAGCTGACCGATCTTCTGCAACGTCGCCCGACGCTGCTCGATCGACCCCATCAAGAACCGCCCCGACCGGATCTTCTCCCGCAGGAACGCCAGCGCCTCCGCCCCCGTGGCCGGATCCTGCAGCAGCTCCTCGTAGCGCCGGCTGATCCGGAGCCGCGGCACCCCGTCGTCCAGCAACCGTGCCTCGTAGCCGCCCCCCCCCTCCCGCGCCACGATCTCCACGTCCGGCTGCACCCCCACCGTCCGTTCCGTCGAATACTGCGCGCCCGGCCGCGGATCCAGCGACCGCACCACCGCCTTCGCTTCCGCCCACCCCTTCGCGTCCAGACCCATCCGCCGTAGCGCTGGCGACAGCTCCCGCGCCCCCAGTTCCGCCAGATGGTCCCGCACCAGCCGCACCGGCCACGAATCCTCCGCGAGTCCCCGGTCCCGCAGCTGCAACAGCAGACATTCCCCCAGCCCGCGCCCGCCCACCCCGCACGGATCGAGCCCCTGGACCGCCCGCAGCCCTTCCTCCGCCTCCGCCAGGCCCACCCCGGCCTCCCGCGCCACTTCTGCCAGAGGCACCGGCAGCCATCCGTTCGCGTCCAGATTCCCGATCACCTGCATCGCCGCCAGCCGCGCTCCCGGCGTCAGCCGCACCCCGTCCAGTTGTGCCGCCAGATGCTCGTAGAGCGACGGCCGCGCCGCCAGCGAGTCCAGCTGCCGCTGCCGCCAGTCGTCCTCCGGATCCTCCGGCGCCTCCGGCTCGTCCGCCCCGTCGTCCGACACCTCCCGTGGCGCCAGCCCCCGCTCCAGCTCCGTCCGCAGCAAGCCGTCTCCGCCGCCGCCCGCCCGCCACTCCCCCTCCGTCTCGCTTTCCAGCGCCGGATTCCGCATCAGCTCCGCCGCCACCTCCCGCCCCAGCTCCTCCCGCCCCATCTGCAGATGCTTCAGCGCCGTCAGCAGCCGCGGCGCCATCCCCTGGACCTGCCGCTGCTCCTGCCGTCCGCTCAGACTCTGGATCAATTCGCTTGCCACAACGCCGCCATCCTACCCCCCTCCCCCCGCCCCGTTCAAGCCCCTGCCGCGTCCCACCCCCGCCTTTTTCTTCGTTTTTGCTTGCGCCTCCGCCCGAAATGAGCAAGATAACCCCTCCCGCGCACGCATCGTGCGCCTCTTCCGGAAGGAGCCCTCCATGAACTGCAATCACAAGGAACTCAACGCCTGGGTCGCCGAGATGGCCGCCCTCTGCAAGCCCGACGCCATCCACTGGTGCGATGGTTCCCAGGCCGAATACGACGCCCTCTGCGAAAAGCTGGTCGCCGCCGGCACCTTCATCCGCCTCAACCCCGAGAAGCGGCCCAACTCCTTCCTCTGCCGCTCCAACCCCGCCGACGTCGCCCGCGTCGAGGACCGCACCTTCGTCTGCCCGAAGACCCAGCGCGAAGCCGGCCCCAACAACCATTGGGTCGACCCCGCCGAGATGCGCGCCACCATGACGAAGCTCTACGACGGCTCGATGCGCGGCCGCACCATGTACGTCATCCCCTTCAGCATGGGCCCCGTCGGCTCCCCCATCGCCCACATCGGCGTCGAGCTCACCGACTCCGCCTACGTCGCCGTCCACATGCGCATCATGACCCGCATCGGCCAGCGCGTCCTCGACGTCCTCGGCCCCGACGGCCGCTTCGTCCGCTGCCTCCACTCCGTCGGCGCCCCCCTCGCCCCCGGCCAGCAGGACGTCCCCTGGCCCTGCAACCCCGAAAACCGCTACATCACCCACTTCCCCGAAGACCTCACCATCTGGTCCTACGGCTCCGGCTACGGCGGCAACGCCCTCCTCGGCAAGAAGTGCTTCGCCCTCCGCATCGCCTCCACCATGGCCCGCCGCGAAGGCTGGCTCGCCGAGCACATGCTCATCCTCGGCCTCACCTCTCCCGAAGGCGTCAAGCGCTACATCTGCGCCGCCTTCCCCTCCGCCTGCGGCAAGACCAACCTGGCCATGCTCACCCCCACCCTCCCCGGCTGGAAGGCCGAATGCGTCGGCGACGACATCGCCTGGATGAAGTTCGGCCCCGACGGCTACCTCCACGCCATCAACCCCGAGGCCGGCTTCTTCGGCGTCGCCCCCGGCACCTCCCTCCGCTCCAACCCCAACGCCATGGCCGCCTGCTCCCGCAACACCATCTTCACCAACGTCGCCCTCACCGACGACGGCGACGTCTGGTGGGAGGACATGACCGACGAGCCCCCCGCGCACCTCATCGACTGGAAGGGCAACGACTGGACCCCCGACCTTGGCACCAAGGCCGCCCACCCCAACGCCCGCTACACCGCCCCCGCCTCCCAGTGCCCCACCATCGACCCCGCCTGGGAAAGCCCTGACGGCGTCCCCGTCTCCGCCATCCTCTTCGGCGGCCGCCGCCCCTCCACCGTCCCCCTCGTCATGGAATCCTTCGACTGGACCCACGGCACCTTCCTCGGCTCCACGCAGGCCTCCGAAACCACCGCCGCCGCCGCCGGCTCCGTCGGCGTCCTCCGCTTCGACCCCATGGCCATGCTCCCCTTCTGCGGCTACCACTACGCCGACTACTTCCAGCACTGGCTCGACCTCCCCGCCTCCCATCCCGGCGCCCACATGCCCCGCATCTACTACGTCAACTGGTTCCGCAAGGCCGACGACGGCCGCTTTCTCTGGCCGGGCTTCGGCGACAACGCCCGCGTCCTCAAATGGATCTTCGGCCGCCTCGACGGCTCCCTTCCCGCCGTCGACTCCCCCGTCGGACGCCTCCCCCGCCGCCAGGACCTCGACACCACCGGCCTCCACCTCGATGACGAAGACCTCGACGAACTCCTCTCCGTCAACCCCGCCGAATGGCTCAAGGACCTCCCCGCCATGCGCGCACACTACGCCAAGTTCGCCCCCGAAATGCCCCAGGCCCTTACTGACCAGCTCGACGCCCTCGAGGCCCGCCTCCGCGCCGTCCTCTAGAGCGGTTCCGAATCATCTGTGGCCGTTTCGGGGGCATTGGCTTGGGCGGGCGGTCGCAGTAAACTGCGCCCCTCCCGCTGCGCCCCAGCGCGGGAGCAACTGTTTTGCGTCCGCCCGATGTGGCAACGGCGTCCCCGCCGTTGCCCCGCCCGCCCCCCATCGCCGCAACGGCAAGACGCCGTTGCCACATCCGCCTGCGGGCTTTCCGCCGTCCCTCCCCTCTGCCTACAAACTCGTCCCCGGCGGAATCGTCGTGTTCTTCGGAATCACGATAATCCCTCCCGCAATCGTATACAGCGGATACTGCCCGTCCGGCCGCCCGTTCGGCGCAATGACGCACCCGTCCCCGATTCGCGCGTTCTTGTCCACGATCGCGTCGCGGATGATGCAATTCCGTCCAATTCCCAGTGGCAACGTGCCCTCCGGCAGCTGGGGCGGATCGTAGTAGTCCGCCCCCATCACGATGGTGTTCTCCAGCGTCGTCCCCTCCCCGACCCGCGCCCGCACCCCCACGATGCTCGACCGGATCGACGCCGCCGAGATGATGCACCCTTCCGTCAACAGCGCCCGATCGATCGTGCACGCCGTGATCTTCGACGGCGGCAGGAACCGCATGTGCGTGTACAGCGGCCCCGCCTTGTCATATAGGCTGAACGGCGGCACCGTCTGCGTCAGCTCCATGTTCGCCTCCCAGAACGCCCGGATCGTCCCGATGTCCCGCCAGTAGCCCCGGAACCGGTATGAATACACCGCCCGCGTCTGGATCGCCGCCGGAATGATGTTCTTCCCGAAGTCCCGCAGGTCGTTGTCCAGCAGCAGCGGCAGGATGTCCGCGTTGAAGATGTAGATCCCCATCGACGCCAGGAAGAGCGGCGCCTCCGCCGGACTCTCCGGATCCTTCAGCTCGTCCAAGAGCGGCGTGTCCCCCGGCTTCTCCACGAACCGCCGGATGCGCCCCGTCCCGTCCGTCTGCATGATGCCCAGCGCCCCCGCCTGCTCCCGCGGCACCGGCTTCGTGCAGATCGTCACGTCCGCCTTCCGCGCGATGTGCTCCGCCAGCACCGGCCGGAAATCCATCCGGTACAGCTGGTCCCCCGACAGGATCGCCACGTACGCCGGCGACCGGTCCAGCACATACCGCATCGACTGCCGCACCGCGTCCGCCGTCCCCTGGAACCACGACTCCCGCCCCGGCGTCTGCTGCGCCGCCAGGATCCGGACATAGCCCGTGTGGAACTGGTCGAAATGGTACGTCGCCTGCACATGCTGGTGCAGCGACACCGAGTTGAACTGCGTCAGGATGTTGATCCGCCGGATGCCCGAGTTGATGCAGTTCGACACCGGAATGTCCACCAGCCGGAACTTGCCTGCCACTGGCACCGCCGGCTTGCAGCGGTCCCGCGTCAACGGCTGCAACCGCTTGCCCTCGCCGCCGCCGAGGATGACCCCGACCATGTTGATGTTATCCATATCGACCTCCTGCAACCTCCTGCCGTCGCCGACGCGCCCGGGCCCGCCGCCGACCTGTCCTTATCATAGCCCACTCCCCCCCCCCGCGCAAGCGGCGAAATGCCCCCCCTCTCCCCCCGGGGGCATCTGAGTAATTCCGGAATAGATGCCAACGCTCGGCATGCTTGGTCGGGGCCGACCGGAAAGGCCTTCCTGGCGAGGAGCCGGAATCTGATGGGGCAACGGGACAAAGAGCGACTCCACGCAACCCAGGTGTTTCCTCTTTTGAAACCACCTCAGATGTGCCCTCTCCTCCCCGTTTTCCTGCCCCTGTCCTTCGTGAGTTTATGGCAAAACATAGGCTTTTTTCTCATTTTCCCACCCTGGAGACGGAACCGTCACGCCCAGCCTCCCCCCCCGGCCCCGCCCCCCCCATCCCCGATGTCTCCATCGTCCCTCCCCTCCCCGTGGACCGCGCCCTGTTCCTTCGCGTTTGGGATTGTCACGGGGGGGCGGATGGGGGTAAGGTGGAAAAGTCAGGAGATGCTGAAGATGATTCGTTGGTACTATGCGCACCCGAAGACCCGGGATCAGGTCGGACCTTGCGAGGAGGCCGAGGTCCGGAACTTGTTCGTGAGCGGAACCATCGGACCGTCGACGCTGGTCTGGCACGAGGGACTGGCGGAATGGATTCCCGCCCGCGAGGCCTTCCTGGCCTACGACCCCGAGCTCGGCCCGGAACGCGCCGCCGTCCCCGGTCGTTTGGCCGGATGGCTGCGCTTCGACTCGATCATGCTCTGGCTGCTGGCGCTCGTGCTGGCCCTGCCGTGCCTGGCGGTGGCGATCCCGCTGGCGGTGGCGGCGTGGTGGTGCTGGAGCGCGGCGGCGACCATCGGCCGGATGCCCTCGATTCCGGCGGAGTCCGAAGTGGTGCTGACCCGTCTGCGGGGCGTGTTCGCCGGCCTGGGCTGGACCGCGATCATCGCCATCGTCCTGATGCTCGCCTTCGTGCTCCTGCTGTGCCTGGGCGTGCTGGGCCCGGAAATGCCCGAGGGCGGTCTGCGGGGGCTGATGGAAGTGCTTTCATCCCAGCTGGCGCAAGCGGCGGTTCCGGAGGGCTGACGAATGCTTTCGGCCGAGGAACGCGGACGCTATGCGCGGCAGTTGGCCCTGCCGGGCTTCGGTGCGGCGGCCCAGGAGCGGCTGCGCGAAGGCCGCGTCCTGGTGGTGGGCTGCGGCGGCCTCGGCTCCCCGGCCCTGCTCTACCTGGCGGCAGCCGGCGTGGGCCGCATCGGCTTCGTCGACAGCGACCTCGTCGACCTCTCCAACCTCCAGCGCCAGATCCTCCACGCGACGACGGACATCGGCCGCCTCAAGACCGACTCGGCGGAAGCCCGGCTCCGCGCCCTGAACCCCCATCTCCACCTCGAATCCTACCCGCTCCGCCTCAGCCCGGACAACGCCCGCCAGGTCTTCGCGCCCTACGATGTGGTGATCGACGCCGCCGACACCTACGCCACCAAGTACCTCGTCAACGACGTCTGCTGCTCGCTGCGGAAGCCCTTCGTCCATGCGGGGGTCATGGGCTGGTGCGGCCAGGCCATGACGGTGTTGCCGGGCCAGACCGCCTGCCTGCGCTGCATCGCCCCCACCCCGCCCGCCGAGCCGGAGCCCGCCGCCCGCGCCATCCTGGGCACGGTTCCGGGCCTCGTCGGCACGCTGGCGGCTAGCGAAGCCATCAAGCTCCTGACGGGCCTGGGCACCCCCCTGGCGGACCGCCTCCTCGTCTACGACGCCCTGGCCGCCTCCTTCCTGACCTGCGCCGCCCATCCCGACCCCGCCTGCCCTGCCTGTAGCCACCTTCGAGACTCGCAATGACCCTTTCCCCTCCCAAACAACCCGGATGTCCGGCCCGCCGCCTTTGCGCCTGCCTCCCATCCCTTCCCCCAGGAGAATCCCCACCATGACCGAACCTGCCAAACCCGCCCCCGCCCCGAAGACCATCTCCTTCACCCTCAACGGCCGCCCCCGCGTCGCCGTCATCGAGGGCTGGGAGAAGATCCTCGACGTCCTCCGCGAAGACCTGAACCTCACCGGCACCAAGCACGGCTGCGACGACTACACCTGCGGCGCCTGCACCATCGTCATGGATGGCGACGCCCGCAAGGCCTGCGTCTTCCCCGCCGCCAAGCTGGAAGGCGCCACCGTCCTGACCATCGAGGGCCTGCGCCGTCCCGACGGCTCCCTGCACCCCATCCAGCGCGCTCTCATCGAGGCCGGCGCCGTCCAGTGCGGCTTCTGCATCCCCGGCATCGTCATGGAGCTCTACGCCCTCTTCACCAAGACCCCCGACGCCTCCGACGAGCAGCTCCGCGCCGCCCTCGCCAAGCACTACTGCCGCTGCACCGGCTACGAGGCCATCTACGAAGGCGCCAAGCTCGCGCAGCGTTACATGAAGGAAGAAGCCGCCGCCAACTAGCCCCCGACGACCTCCCCCCGTTCCCTGCCCCCCGGAATCCTCCGCCATGCCCACCCCCGCCGCTGCCCCCCAGACCTTCTCCGCCCTCGACTGGTCGACCTGGCGCCCCCTCGAGACCGCCACCCTGATGTTCGTCCGCATGGACGGTATGGTCCTCCTCATCCGCAAGCTCAAGGGCATGGGCCGCGGCCTCCTCAACGGCCCCGGCGGACGCGTCGACCCCGGCGAAACGCCCGTCGAGGGAGCCATCCGCGAAACCCAGGAGGAGCTCCAGATCAAGCCCCTCGGCGTCAAGGAGGCCGGCATCCTCAACTTCCAGTTCACCAGCGGCTACTCCCTCCGCTGCCACGTCTTCACCGCCTCCAACTACGACGGCACCCCCTCCCGCACCCCCGAGGCCATCCCCCTCTGGGTCGACGAACGCGAAATGCCCTACTCCCAGATGTGGGCCGACGACCGCATCTGGTACCCCCTCATCCTCCAGGGCCGCTACTTCGAGGGCCGCTTCCTCTTCGACTCTGGCAACCTCGTCGGCTGCGAGATGGACATCGCCGGCACCCACCCCTCCCCTGCCGCCCTCGCCGCCCAGAACCCCGCCGACCCCTACCTCACCGTCCCCGAGTCCGCCACCGTCTCCCCAGACAACTACGAAGGCCCGAAAACCGCCCCCACCACCCCGCCACCCGCCCCCCAGGAGCCCGCCCCATGACCAGCTGGATGCCCACCTTCTTCGCCACCTGGAACTGGGTCGACTGGTCCTTCTGGGCCATCGTCGTCCTCGGCGCCTGCTACGGCCTCTGGCGCGGCCTCTCCCACGAGCTCGCCGTCCTCCTCTCCTACGTCTTCGCCATCCTGGTGACCCGCCTCGCCTACGAGCCCCTCGCCAACTGGCTCGGCCGCATCCTCTCCTGGTCGCCCGACATCCTCCGCCTGACCGCCGTCCTGCTCTCCCTGGCCGCCGCCATCCTCCTCATGTGGGGTGTCCGGCTGGTCTTTGGCAAGATCATGTCCTTTGCCTTCAAGGGCTGGCTCGAGCGCGGCGGCGGCCTCCTCGCCGGCGCCTTCCGCTGGGGCATCCTGGGCATCCTCCTCCTGCACATCCTCTCCCTCCTTCCCTCCGCCGGCCTCCAGCGCGCCATCCTCTACGACTCCGTCACCGGCCGCGAGCTCATCCCCTGCGCCGAGGAAACCTACAACGACATCGCCGCCAAGGCCTTCCTCCCCCCCATCGAGAACCCCACCGGCCTCCGCCTCCCCCAGTCCGACGCCGTCTACATGCCCCCCCCCGTCGACGCCAGCCCATGACATCCTCGTGACCCCTTCCGTTCCATCCCCCGCCTCCACCTCCGCCGCCCCCGCCGCCCCTGCCCTGGCCGTCCGCGACCTCGCCGTCCATGCCGGCCCCGTCGAGATTGCCGCCCACGTCAACCTCACCCTCTACCCAGGCCGCATGCTGGCCCTCGTCGGCGAAAGCGGCTGCGGCAAGTCCCTGACCGCCGCCGCCCTCGGCGACCTCCTCCCCCCCGGCCTTACCGCCACCGCCGCCCAGCCCAGCACCCTCCGCGCCGGTCCCCGCGGCCTCGCCTACGTCTTTCAGGACCCCGGCGTCCACCTCAACCCCGTCCTGACCGTCGGCACCCAGCTCGCCGAAGCCCTCGCCGCCGCCGCCGTCCCCCGCCGCCAGCACCGCGACCGCCTCCTTGACCTCCTCGCCCGCGTCGGCCTCCCCGACCCGCCCCGCGTCGCCGCCAGCTACCCCCACCAGCTCTCCGGCGGCATGCAGCAGCGCGTCATGATCGCCATGGCCCTCGCTCTCTCCCCCCGCGCCCTTGTCGCCGACGAGCCCACCACCGCCCTCGACGTCACCGTCCAGGCCAAGATTCTCCAGCTCCTCCGCCACCTCCAGCTCGTCGAGAACCTGGCCGTCCTGCTCATCACCCACAACCTGGGCGTCGTCGCCCAGGTCGCCGACGACATGGCCGTCATGTACGCCGGACGCATCGTCGAGCAAGGCCCCGTCCCCGACGTCCTCCGCCATCCCGCCCACCCCTACGTCCGGGCCCTCCTCCGCGCCCTCCCCACCCTCCATGGCGCCGACACTGCCGCCCCCCTCCACGAAATCCCCGGGCGCGTCCCCCCTCCCGGCGCCCGCCCCCCCGGCTGCCCCTTCGCCCCCCGCTGCGTCGCCGCCCAGCCCGACTGCTCCCTCGCCGAACTCTCCCTCCGCCCCCTCTCCCCCCTCTCCCCCGACCGCTCCACCGCCTGCCTGCACCCCCTCGCCTGACCGCCCTCCCCTCGCCCACGGCCCGCCACGGCCCCTCATCCCATCCTCCCCCGCCACACGCCAAAATTCGCAAAAGGCCAATGATTCACCGTAGGCTCACAACGATTGCCCCCCGCTCCGGCGCGGCGGAACCGGCCTTCGGCGGCCTCTACGTCCACATCCCCTTCTGCGCCCGCAAATGCCCCTACTGCGCCTTCTGGTCGCGCGGGGACCAGGACCTCCCCGTCCGCCGCGAATGGTTCGCCGCCCTCCGCCGCGAATGGGCCCGGCGCCGCGACACCGAACCCGGACTGGCCTCCTGGCGTCCCGCCACCATCTTCTTCGGCGGCGGCACCCCCACCTTCCTCGAGCCCGGCGAGCTCGACGAGCTCTGCGGCTGGATTCGCGCCACCTTCGACCTCTCCGGCCTCGTCGAATGGTCCGTCGAGGCCAACCCGGGCACCCTCACGCCCCAAAAGGCCGCCATCCTCCGGCACCACGGCGTCACCCGCCTCTCCCTGGGCGTCCAGTCGCTCAATCCCCACGCCCTCGCCACCCTCGGCCGCATCCATGGCCCCGACGAAGCCCGCGCCGCCGTCGCCATCGCCCGCGACGCCGACTTCCCCCACCTCGGTGCCGACTGGATGTACGGCCTCCCCGGCCTCCCCGAAACCGCCGCCCGCCACGACCTCGAGACCCTCGCCGCCCTGCCCGGCCTCGACCACCTCTCCTGCTACGCCCTCGAAGTCGAGCCCGGCACCCCCTTCGCCCACCGCCGCGTCCGCACCGACGACCGCCTCCAGCGCCGCCTCTACGAATTCGCCCGCCGCGCCCTCCGCGCCGCCGGCTTTTCCCACTACGAGCTCTCCAACTTCGCCCGCCCCGGTGCCGAATGCCGCCACAACCTCCTCTACTGGTCCGGCGGCGCCTACCTCGGCCTCGGCCCCGCCGCAGCCTCCCACTGGCACGGCGTCCGCTCCGCCAACTCCCGCGACCTCGTCCGCTGGCGCCGCGCCTTCTCCGAATCCCTCCCCCCCGCCCAGAAGGCCTGCGAAACCCTCGTCTTCGGCCTCCGCCGCCTCCCGGGCTGGACCCGCGCCGAATTCGCGGCGGCCACCGGCGGCTTCGACTGGACCACCCTCCGCGGCCCCGAGATCGCCGCCCTCGTCCGCAACCGCCTCCTCGTCGAGACTTCCTCCCGCCTCCGCCTCTCCACCCGCGCCCTCTTCGTCAGCGACTCCGTCTTCCGCGCCCTCATCTGACTCCCTGCAAACTCTCGTCCCTTTTCGCGTCGCCTCTCTCGGACTGCGGGCTCGTCGCGCCCCGCCTCCTCCCCCCTCCCAGTGCAACTAAGTGCCAGACTATTTGTTTGCATTCCCTCTCGAATCGCTGTGGTTTTTCGTCAAACATTGGGTTTTTTGCCATTTTCTCCTTCTCGGGGTACAGCCCGTCGCGCCCGCCCCCTTTCCCCGCTTGGCCCCCTTTCCCCCCTTCGTCCCCCGCCCCCGCAATGGATTTTTCTCGTCTTGCGCCCCCCGGACGCGGTAAGGTCGCACATTGTGAGCGATGACTCTCCCAGAATGCCCGACGCCGACCCCCTGGCCAACGCCCCGGTCGAACTCCTCGACCTGGCCTGGATGTGCCTGGCCGGCACCGAGCCCGTCCGCGCCGCCACCCTCCTCGGCACCCGCCTCGACCGCTTCCCCGATGCCCCCTGGACCTATCCCGGCATCATCGCCGCCGGCCACGCCCTGGCCAACGCCCTGTCCGCACACCCCGCCGATGCGCCGGACCAGGCCGCCGCCACCGCCCTCCTCGAGCGCTTCTGGACGGCCGCCCCGGACTTCTTCGAGGCGGAAGTCTCGCGCTTCGACCCGCGTTCCGACGGCCTCGTCCGCTGGCCGGACGCCCCCGAGCCCTTCGCCCTCGACGCCGCCGTGCTTCTCCTGGAGGATGCCCGGCTCTTCCTCAAGCTCGTCAAGTCCCGCGAAAACCTCCTGCCCCAGGCCAACTTCGCCCGCGCCACCCTCAACGATGCCGAGGACTGGCTTGTCCGCACCCTCTGGGACGACGACGGCATGCAGTTCCTCCGCCTCGACGGCCCCGATGTCGACCCCTGCGTCGACCTTTCCGCCCGCCCCCTCTGGATCCTCGAATGGAAGTCTGCCCGCCAGGACATGCTTGACGCCGCCCTCGCCATCCGCCCGCTGGCGGCCGCCGACGCCCGCGACCCCGCCGCCGTCCCCCTCCGACTCCTCCTCGCGGCCCGGCTCGTCCGGAGCGGCGCCAGCGAAGATGCGCAACCCTCTTCCCCCGCTTCCGCCGCCCCCCGCTACCGCCGCGTGGCCGCCCAGCTCCTCGCCTTGCCCATTCCCACGGACACCGCCCCCGAACGCGCTGCCGTCCACGAGTCCATCCGCCACGCCCTCTGCGCCCACGTCCCTGCCGCCAGCGACTGGTCGCGCCCCGTCCCCAGAACCAGGCTACTGGCTTTCGCCGTCGCAGCCGTCGTGCTGCTCCTGCTCGTCGCCGCATGCATGATGGCATTCCGGTCAAGCCGCGCGGGCACTCCCCTCAGCCTCCTCCAACGCGCCCGCCAGGCCCTCGACGACGGCGACCCCGCCACCGCCGCCGAGCTCTACCAGACCGCCGCCGACGCCGCCGAGTCGCCCTCCGACCGCATCCGGCTCCTGACCCGGCGCGCCAACTGCCTGTTCCACGCCGACCGTCCCCAGGAGGCCGAGTCCGCCTACCGCGCCCTCCTCGCCGCCACCCCCGACCTCCCGTCCGTCCGCTACGACCTGGCCTGCGCCCTCTGGGCCCAGCGCCGCACCAACGAAGCCATCCAGACCTTCCGCGACCTGCCCGACCTAGCCCCCTCCGCCACCTCCGACCTCCGTGCTCGCGCCGCCCGCGCCGCCGACTATCTCTCCTCCCTCCCCCAGTAGCCCCCGCCCACCTCCCCCCTGGTGGCGACGGCATCCCCTCCGTTGCCCCGCCCGCCCCCCATCGCCGCAACAGCGAAATGCCGTTGCCACATCAACCGCCGCCTTCCTCTCGCCCAAAACACGTTTCCATTCAATGGAAAAAGTGCCAAAACATGCTTCCATTGTCTGGAAAAAGTGCCAAAACATGCTTCCATTCAATGGAAACCTGTTTCGACGAAGCCGACGGCATCGGATGCTGTCGATGATTCCAAATGGCCTGTCCCGGGACTATCCCCTTTCCTGCCTCCGCGCCACGAGGCCTTTTCGGTAGGGCCCGACCGCCGGGCGGGCCGAACCCCAGGGGGCGAAAAGAACATCCCCAAAACGACCCTTGACCGCAGGCCGCCCGGCGGCCGGCCCCTACCCAGCCTGCCGGGCATTTTGCCTCTCTCCCCCCCCCATCGCCGCAACGGCGCAACGCCGTTGCCACATCTGCTTCGGCTGGCGTTCGCAGTAAGCCCCAGCGCGGGGAGGGACGCAATTCATTGCATCCGTCGGGCTCTACTTTTTGTGGAAACGCTCTAGAGCGGTGTTCAAATTACTGTAGCCATTTGGCGGGCGGCTTCCGGAGGTGCGGCTTCCAGCCGCGCAATTACTAATCGTCTCATAATAGTATTGACCTATGCCTTTCGGAAGAATGCTGTTTTCTGGAATAATAAGCTGATTATGTGACAAGACAAAAATGAGACGATTAGTAATTTTGGCGCGACAGGATGTCGCACCTCCGAACCTTGTGGCCACACATTTTCGCAAAATGCTCTAATAAATGAAGAGCATCTCGCGGTACTTGGGAAGGGGCCATGCCCAGTCGGGAAGGAGGCGCTCGAGGGCGTCGACGGTCTGCCGGATGTCGGCCATGGCCGCCAGAATCTCCTCGTGCTTGCCCTGCAAGGCCGTCTCGAGGGCGGCGGCCTTGGCATGGAGGGCGGCAAGGTGGTCGCCGATGGTGGCGGCGTAGTCGCGGATGGCGACGGCACCGGGATCGCCATCGGTCGGAGCGGCGACGGCCTTGAGGTATTCGCGGCGCGTGGCGGGCTCGACCATGGTGCGGGCAAGTTCCAGGGCGATCTCGCCCTCGATGCGGATGCGGGTGTGATACTCCTCGCTGGCCACCTCGTAGCGGCTGGCGAGCTCGCGCCCGGAATAGACGTGGTACTTCTCGAAGAGCGCAATGTTCTCCGGCCCCTTGATGGCCGCCAGGGCGTCCATGGTGGTGGCGGCGTTGGGCAGGCCGCGCCGGGCCGCTTCGGCAAGCCATTCGGCGTTGTACCCGTCGCCGTTGAAGATGATGCGGCGGTGCGCCTTGATCTCCTTCTGGAGCAGAGCCTGGAGGGCGGACGGGAAGTCCGGCGTGCCGACGGCGGGCTCGAGCGCGGACGCCAGATAGTCGAACGAATCGGCGATGATGGTGTTGAGGACCGTGTTGGGCCCGGCGCAGTTCTGGCTGGAGCCGGGGGCCCGGAACTCGAACTTGTTGCCGGTGAAGGCGAACGGACTCGTCCGGTTGCGGTCGGTGGCATCGCGCGGCAGGGGCGGCAGGGTGTCGACGCCGATGCGCATGACGCCGGCCCGGGGCGTGTCGCCGCCCTCGCCGCTGACCAGCTGGTCGATGACCTGCGCGAGCTGGTCGCCAACGTAGATGCTGATGACAGCGGGCGGCGCCTCGTTGGCCCCCAGGCGGTGGTCGTTGCCGGCCCCCGCAACCGTCGCCCGCAGCAGGTCGGCATGGGCGTCGATGGCGCGGATGATGCCGGCGAGGACGGTCAGGAAGATGGCGTTCTCGCGGGGATCCTTGCCGGGATTGAGGAGATTGGTCTTGCCGTAGCAGACGCTCCAGTTGTTGTGCTTGCCGGAACCGTTGACCCCCGCGAAAGGCTTCTCGTGCAGCAGGCAGACGAGCCCGTTGCGCTCGGCCGCCTGGCGGAGCACCTCCATGACGAGCATGTTGTGGTCGCAGGCCAGGTTCAGGTCCTCGTAGATGGGGGCCAGCTCGAACTGCGCGGGGGCCACCTCGTTGTGGCGGGTCTTGGCCGGAATGCCCAGACGCCAGAGCTCGCGCTCGACCTCGGTCATGAAGTTGAGGACGCGGGCCT
Source organism: Kiritimatiellia bacterium (assembly GCA_017458625.1). Taxonomy (GTDB): domain Bacteria; phylum Verrucomicrobiota; class Kiritimatiellia; order CAIQIC01; family Lenti-01; genus RGIG3636. The sequence continues at coordinate 97,127 of JAFTAH010000164.1, forward strand.
TGATGGTGCCGAAGTAGTGGTCCTCGAGCTGCTGATGCTTGGCCGGCGGCGCCCCATAGACGGTGCGCCCGGTCTGGAGGAGGTCGGGACGAAGCACATAGAAGTGGCGGTCGATGAGAAAGTACTCCTGCTCGGGCCCCATGGTGACGGTCACCTTCTCGTCGCCGGGCAGCCCGAAGCACCGCATGAGGCGACGGGTCGCGGCGGAAAGCGCCTGGACCGAGCGCAGCAGCGGCGTCTTCTTGTCCAGCGCCTCGCCCGTATAGGCGCAGAACGCCGTCGGAATGCACAGGGTCGCGCCATTGCCGTGCCGCTTGATGAACGCCGGACTCGTCGGATCCCAGGCCGTGTAGCCCCGGGCCTCGAAGGTGGAGCGGATGCCGCCGGAGGGGAAACTCGAGGCGTCGGGCTCGCCCAACACCAGGTTCTTCCCGGAAAAGGCGCTGATGGCGTGGTCATTGTCGGTCTCGAGAAAGGCATCGTGCTTTTCGGCGGTAGAGCCGGTGAGCGGAAGGAACCAATGGGTGTAGTGGGTGGCACCGCGGGAGAGGGCCCAGGACTTCATGGCCGCCGCGACATCGTTGGCGATGGCGGGGTCGAGGGGGGCGCCGGACTTGACCGTCGCCTCAAGGCTCTCGCAGGTGGACGGCGTGAGGAAATCGCGGAGGACGGCCCCCGCGAAGACATCCGACCCGAAATCCTCGAACCCGGCCGGAGCGGGCTTCGCGGACAGGGGGGGACGAATCTCCGCCACATCGGCAACCGCCTTGGCGCGTGACTTGTTACTCATGGTGGATTCCTTCTGTGAACTGGAAATGACGGCGCCGAGCGTTCAGAACCCCGCCGTTCGGCACGCAAGGTCGCACATCTGGCCGTGGCTGGCAAGGGCGTTCCCGCACTTGTGACAAAAATGTCCGAACCCGCCGCGCCGTGGCCCCGCTTCCGGCCTGCCGCACCCTGGGACACCGGTTGCGGCAGCGGGGGCAACTGGCCGTGATTTTGTTGTCGCACAACGGACGGGGAAAGGCTAGGATGGAGACACACGGGACGCGCGCCGCCCGGCAGGAGCTTGCCATGACACAGACCATCAAGATTCAGGACATCCACACGCTCGTCACGATGGACGGCGAAGACCGCGTGCTGCACGATGTGGACGTCGTGCTGGCGGACGGACGCATCCAGGCCATCGGCCCCGCGCTGCCCACGCCGCCCGTCGCCCGTGTGCTGGACGGCCGCTGGTGCGTGGCCTACCCGGGCTTCGTCAACACTCATCACCACTTCTATCAGACCCTGACGCGCAACCTGCCGAGCGTCCAGGACGCCAAGCTGTTCGACTGGCTCACCTGGCTCTACGAGGTCTGGCGCGGCCTCACCCCCGAAGCCATCCGCGTCAGCACCCAGGTCGCCCTCGGCGAACTGCTCCTCAGCGGATGCACGACGACGACCGACCATTTCTACGTGTTCCCGCGGTCGGCTCCGCGCGAGTTCCTGGACGTGGAGCTCGACGAGGCGCGCCGCCTCGGCGTCCGCTTCCATGCCACCCGCGGCAGCATGAGCCTCGGCAAGAGCCACGGCGGCCTGCCCCCGGACGACGTGACGCAGAGCTGGGAGGACATCCTGGCCGACTGCGAACGCCTGGTGGCGAAGTATCACGACCCCAGGCCCTTCGCGATGACCCGGATCGCCCTCGCGCCCTGCTCCCCCTTCTCGGTCACCCGGGAGTCGCTCGCGGAAACCGCCACCTTCGCCCGCGCCCACGGCCTCCGGATGCATACCCACCTCTGCGAGACGATGGACGAGCAGGACTTCTGCCTCGAAAAGGTCGGCATGCGTCCGCTCGACTACATGGAAAGCGTCGGCTGGATGGGGCCGGACGTCTGGTTCGCGCATGGCATCTGGTTCAATGACGACGAGATTCGGCGACTCGGCGAGGCCGGCTGCGGCGTCGCGCACTGCCCCATCTCGAACCTGCGCCTCGGCAGCGGCATCTGCCACGTCCCCGCACTGCTGAAGGCGGGCGTCAAGGTCGGCGTCGCGGTGGATGGCAGCGCCTCCAACGATGCCGGCAATCTCCTCCGCGAAATGCAGACCGCAATGCTCGTACACCGCGTCGGGACAGGCGTCGAGTCGATGCCCGCCCGCACCGTCGTGCGCATGGCCACGCGCGGCGGCGCCGCCGTCCTCGGCTATGACGAGATCGGCAGCGTGGAAGTCGGCAAGGCCGCCGACCTGGCGCTGTTCCGGCTCGACCGCGTGGACTACGCCGGCGCCATGGCGGATCCCGCCGCCGCCGTCCTCTTCTGCGGCAGCGCCCCCCGCGCCGAATACACCATCGTGGCCGGCGAGCCCCTCGTGGAGCATGGCCGCCTGATGCGCCTCGACGAGGAAAGACTTTTCCACGAGGCCAACGCCGAGACCACCAGGCTCCTCCAGCAGGCCGGCGTGAAGGGCTAATCCCGAGGAACCCGACCATGACCGACGACTTGCTGAATCCCCCCCCGGCCACCCCCGGCGACGAAGGCCACCTCCACCTGACGCTCTCCCCCAACGACGCGCCAGACGCCGCGCCCCACGGCCGACTCATTCTCCACGCCCATGAGCCGGACGGTGATTCGCGCCCCGAATCCGATGCCGAGGTGGTCGCCGGCGTCCGCTCGCTGTTCGGCGGCGGCTCGGATGCGGCCTCCGCCCCCTCCTCCGCCGCCCGGAAGCCCCTGCCCAGCTATGCCCGCGCCCAGGTCCCCCATACCGCCGATGGCGCCCCCCTCGGCCGCGCAGGCACCGCCACCGCCGGTCGTCCCCTGCCCCCCACCGGCCGCTTCCACAAGCCTGTGCCCCAGCCTGCCGCCTCGGCCCCGACGCCCCCGTCTCAGGAGCCCATCCCCCCCCCCGACCCCGACGGCGTCGAATGGGACGATGACGACGCCGACACCATCCCCCTCTCCCTCCGCCTACGTGCCTGGTGGGCCGGCATCGATGCCAGCCGCAAGCTGATTGGCTCGGCCGTCCTGCTCTTCGTCCTGGTCGCCCTGGTGGCGGTCGCCTCGGTCCACTGCTCCGGCCCCGCCGACGAATCCCCGATCGCCACCCCCCCGTCCAACGGACCCGGCGCCCTCGAAGGGGAAGTCAACGACGACGCCCTCGCCACCACCCAGTCCCAGCCCCCCTCCTCCGGCACAGCCGACGCGGACGCTGGACAGCCCGCCGAGCCGTCTGCCGTCGCCGCGCAAGCCCCGGCCGACCTGCCCCCCCCCGCAACGCCTGCCTCCGCCGCGCCGACGCCTTTGCCGCCGCCCGCCGAAAAGCCCGCGCCGCTCCCCGCCCTCGCGATTCCCGGCTTCAAGGTGTCCTCCACCGCCGATGGCTACCTCCTCGTCTTCGAGCAGCCCGCCTTCGAATCCCTCGACTACCTCTCCGTCAGCGGCATGAAGGCGCTCAAGACCCTGGGAGCCCGTCTCAAGGCCCTCAAGAAGCCGTTACGCGTCACCCTCACCGGCTACACCGACAACGTGCCCATGAGCCATCCCACCGACAAGTTCAAGAGCAATGCCGACATCGCCGCCGCCCGCGCGGCGGTGGCCACCGACCACCTGCGCCACTTCGCGAACAACGACCTCCTCTCTTTCGAGGCCCTCGCCGGCCCCGAGACCGAGGCCCCCTTCCCCAACGACACCCCGGCCTCCCGCCGCCTCAACCGTACCGTCACCATCCGCCTCGCGCCAGCCCAGTGACCTCGCGCCGCCACCGATGAAACGCCTCCTTGCCCTCCTGTTCTGCCTGGCGGGAACCGTTCTGCTACTCCTGGCCCCGCCCTCCGCATCCGCCCAGTCCGTCCGCTGTTCCCGCTGCCACCGGGCCATCCGCAATGGTGAAACGTACTACGTGTCCACGGACCACAAGGAGTCCTACTGCGCCGAATGCCATCGCTACCTGACGCCGACCTCGTGCAAGGTCTGTGCTACGCCCATGCCCAACGGCGGGGCCTCCTTCCGCGACGAGTTCGGCTACTGCACCAACTGCGCCACCCTCCTCGCGGACGCCCTGGCCGACCGCTGCCTCGTCTGCCGCCAGCCCCTCTCCCAGCGCATCGCCGCCGACGGCGTCCTCGTCTGCTCCCCCGCCTGCGCCACCAAGTACCGCCTCGACAAGGTAGGCGCCCACGCCTACGCCGCCCTGACCTGCGCCTCCTGCGGCCGCTCCCTCGCCCAGAACGACGCCCGTCCCATCCACCGCTACGCCGGCCAGCTCGCCTGTTCCGATGCCTGCGCCCAGGCCCTCTTCCCCAAGTGCGACGTCTGCCATCGCCGCACCCCCTCCCAGCGCCGCGTCGCCGGCCAGCTCGTCTGCTCCGACCGGTGCGCCCGCACCCTCATGACCCCCTGCATCGTCTGCCACAAGCCTTGCGATGCCGCCTCCGACGCCCCCGTCTGCCCCGACTGCGCCAAGACCGCCGTCCAGTCCCAGGCCGAAGGCGAAGCCCTCCTCGCTACCTGCCAAGGCGAGATCTCCTGGCTCTTCGACATCGCCCTCGGCTGCCGCCCCAGGCTCGTCCTCTGTGACCATGCCACCCTGGCCGCCGCCTCCCACGACATCGCCACCGAATCCGGCAAGGTCGTCCACCAGGGCCTCTACACCTCTTCCGGCTTCCGCAACCTCGAAACCGGCGAGATCACCCTCTCCAACTGCACCATCTACGCCCTCCGCGACCTCCCCAGGGAGTACCTCCGCGACGTCCTCGCCCACGAGGCCACCCACCACTGGCTCGCCCACCACGCCCACGGCCGCCTCGGCGACCGCGAGGAAGGCTTCTGCGAATACCTCGCCACCATCATCTCCCTCTTCCACAAGAACACCGCCATCGCCAACGCCAAGCTCGACAACTCCCTCGAGGTCTACAACAAGCAAGGCCTCATGTGGTGGATCCGCACCGTCGGCCAGCCCCCCCGCGCCCCCACCCGCGGCATGGCCGCCCCCTGGCTTCAGGTCCCCCACCCCACCCCTTAGAGCGGTTTCGAAATACTGTAGCCATTTGGCGAGAGACTTCCGGAGGTGCGGCTTCCAGCCGCGCAAGCAATTGGGGCGCGACAGGATGTCGCACCCCCGGACCTTGCGGCCACACCTTTTCGCAAACTGCTCTAGGGAACGCGCAGCTCGGGCAGCATGGCGCGCAACCGGCGCCTGGCGGGAACGATATACTCCGCGAAATGCGCCATGCCAGGAAGCCGGCAGAGGCGCGCATAGGCCCCCAGAGCCTGCGCCAGACGCAACGCCGCCGCATTCCGGAACGCGCCGATGATGCCCGCCCGTTCCCGCTCGTCGCGGATCTGCTCCCCATAGACCTGCAACAGCACCCGCACCGCCTTGTCAGGCAGGTCCGCATACGGATCGAGCAGCAGACTCGCCAGGTCGTACGCCAGCGGCCCCCGCCGCAAGGCCTGGTAGTCGATGAAGACGGGGTGTTCCGCGTCCGTTGGGACCGGATAGAGCACGTTCGAGGACTGCAAGTCCCGGTGGATGGTCCCCTGCGGAGAGTCCAGCAACGGCTGGATGTGACCACGCAGCCGCCGCCGGATGGCCGCCCGCCGATACGCCGAAACCCGGAGGGCGCCGCCCAGGAAGTGTTCGTCGAAATACTCGATTTCCCACAGGGCGGTCTCCCGGTCATAGGGAGCGGAAAGCGGCACCGGCAACTCCTGCGATGACGGGGGCGGCAGTTCGTGGAACCGCCGGACGGTTGCCATGAGCGGCCGGTAGAGCCGGACAAATTCGTCTGCGGGCGCCCCTTTCAGATGCAGCTCCGCCACCAGCTCCTGGAGACTCGTCCGGCCCAGGTCCTCGATGGCCAGCACCTGCAAGTCGGGCCGGTCCAGCAACAGTCCTGGCACGGGCACCCCATGCGCCGCCAGATGCCGTGTCAGCGGCGCATACAGCGCATTGTCCGCCCGCTCCAGCGAGTATTTCACGAGCATCGACGGCTTATCGGCGCCCGGCCGCGACATCCCCCCCCCCGCGCCTGCCCCCCCCCGCAACCGATAGAACTGCCGTTGCGACGCCCGGGCCGCCAGCGCCTCCAGCGGCACGAACGGAAGGTCCGCCTCCGGGACCGCCGCCAGCTGAGGCACCCCCCCGCACAGCGCTTCCCGCTCCTGCTCGTCGAAGGCCGCCGCCAGAGGCAGCTCGAACGACGCCCCGGACGCCGGGGCCCTCGACAGGGCCAGGTCGTGATGGGCCTGCACATACTGCGCCGGTGTCCCCAGGTCCGCCCAGTAGGCCGCCGGCTGCTCCACCGCCACCACGGGCCGTCCGGCGATTTCCTGGGCGCGGCCATACGCGTCGATGATCGTGTCGAAGCCCGTCGGCCGCACATGCCGCAGGATGGCCCGCCGCACCAGCTGGACGCCCGCGAACGTCGCCGACCCGCACCTCTTCGGTGCCGAAAAGGCCAGAATCCGATGCGGGGCCATCTGCTCTATCCGGAGCGTCCGCGGCCCGCGCCCCCGAACCGCCCAGCACGCCGCGATGGCCTCCGGCCAGCCCGCCAGCGCCTCCCCGAAGGCCTCCGGCCGCAGCCCCTGGAACGCGATGTCTCCGTTCACCAGCCAGAACGCCGCCTCCTCGTCCGGAGGCAGATAGTCCGCCGCCGCCCGCAACCCGCCACCTGTCCCCAGGATCTCCGGCTCCACCAACGCCGTCAGCTCCAGCCCCGGCACCGGCTTCGAGTCGACAAACGCCAGCAGCGCCTCCGGCGCATGATGCACATTCACCAGAACCCGCCGCACGCCCCAATGCCTCAGCGTCTCCAGCGTCCACTGCAGGATGGGCTTTCCCCACAGCGGCAGCAGCGGCTTCGGCGTGCGCTCCGTCAACGGCCGCATCCGCGTCCCCAGCCCCGCCGCCAGCACAAACGCCACCTGCGGCAGGACGACGCCCCGATTCGATTCGCTTGCTTTCTTCATGCTCATGACGTTTCCTCCCTCCCCCCTTTTTTTGCCATCACCCAGGTGAAAAGCCAACGCAAGGTCATCCAAAATCGAATGCGCAGTTCAAACTGGAACCGCCGCATCCGATTGCCCAAGGTTCGCTCAGGACGGTGTTTGTCGTAGAATTTCAGACTGTCCTCCACCATCGGTCTCCCATGGTGCGCATAAAAGCTCCCCGTTGCCGATCCAGCAAAAACCCGATAGCTTGAAAGGGTATCCGCCAGCGCGTAAACATCTCCCAGCTTACCCAGTCTCAGGGCGAAATCCCAATCGGGACAGTAGCGGATGTCTGGATCATACCCGTGCACCCGTTCCCAGTCCGCTCGGCGGAAAAACGATGAGCTCGGCTCGCCGTACAAATTGCGCCCCCGGAGCGACCGCGCCCCAAACGTCCGGGCGTCAAGTCGCCTGTCCCTCCGCACCAGCCGCCGTCGGCCAATCTGCACCCCGGCCACATTCACAAAATCCACCGAATGAATCACCAGCGTGCAGTCTGGATGTGTCTGCAAGGCCGCAACCTCTTGCGCCAGCGCCTCGGCCTCCAGAAGGTCGTCTTGGTGCAGCGGCTGGATGAATTGCCCCCGCGCTAGCTCAATGGACCGATTCCAGTTCGGCACCATCCCAAGACCCTGCGCGTTGCGGAAAAAACGAATTCGCGCATCTTGGAGGGAAAACGCTTCGGCAATCTGGTCGCCGCCATCTGTCGATCCGTCATCTACAATAACCAGCTCCCAGTTCCCATACGTCTGCGCCAAGACGCTCCGAATGGCTGCCTCCACATATCGGGCCCCATTGAACAGAGGCATGCAAACGCTGGTCAGTGGACATGGACAAGCGATATTGACATCATCGGCGCTAATCATCTGGATTTCCTCGAGCCGTCCCCCAACTATAGAAAACGCACTCCCAAATGCAAGTTTCTTTCCCATCAGCAACTATGGGTGTGAGCAAAAAGTGTGAGGTACGGGCGATTGCCCTGGGGGCGCGGGCGGCCCGCCCGCGATGTTCCCTGGGAAGCCCCCTTGGTAAACCGTTCTCCCGCCATCCTTTGGATTTTCGCGGGCGGGACGCCCGCG
>JAFTAH010000165.1 GCA_017458625.1 Kiritimatiellia bacterium
CGCCCGCGGCCCCCGCAAAACCCCACTCCCCCCCCCTCTCCCCGGTGTCCAGCATTTGACGCAACCATCTTTCCCCTTAACCCAAATAATTCCACTCCGGTGTCCTTTTTAATTGACGCAACGCGAACGGGTGGAATCATTTTTTGGGTATCTGGGTGGTTTTCCCTTCCCTTAGCCGAGGTATCCCCCTTATAATTCGCACCCATGAGGAGGTTTTCATGAGCCGTTCAACACCCCTTTTCGCCAGTTCCATAGTGGCCATTCTGCTCGTCGCCGCGCTTGCCGTCCCGCCCCAGGCCAATGCTTCCGGCAAGAAATGGCGCACGTATGTTGACTGCGAGTATCGCCCCTCCTCCGGCAACGACGGCGACAGCTTCCATGTCGACTGCATGAAGCTTCAAAATGGCCGCGAGGTCAAGGAGATCAAGACCGAAAAGGCCCGCCACAAGCTCCTGCGGCTCTATTACGTCGACACCCCCGAGACCGCCAAGGACCTCGGCTCGCGCATCGAGGAGCAACAGGTATACTGGTCCCTCCCCGACGCCGCGTCCGTCCTCCGCTACGGCAAGGAGGCCGAACTCTTCACGGAGCACTTCCTCGCGCGCCCCTTCACCGTCTATACCAAGCTCGACGATGCCCTTGGCCGCTCGAAGCTCGGCCGCGAATACGCCCTGGTCGTCAACAACGCCGGCTTCGAGCTGGCCCTCAGCCTTGTCCGCAACGGTCTCGCGCGCGTGTATGGAATGAAAGAAGACTTGAGCGACCTCGACGACTACAAGAAGACCAAGGCCGCCTGGGAGCATACCCTGGCCGCCGCCGAGAATGCCGCCCGCAACGAGCGCCGAGGGTGCTGGGCCGTCTCCACCAACCTCCCGCCCCTTTCCCCCATGGAGAAGGCCCGGCTCGATGGCTTGAAGCGCCAGACCCCCTATGTCTTCATGACTCCCGGCGGTAGCACCAGCAGCGGCACGGCCAGCGGCTTCGGGGCCGCCTCGACTCCGGCCGCGGGAACCTCCATGCCCCAGCCCGTCCGCCCCACCGGCCCTGCCCCGGTGGCCGCTCCGACGGCCCTCGCGCGTCCTGCCAGCACAGGAACCGCCGCCTCGCCCGCCGCCGGCGCCACCCGCACCGTCACCTTGGCCAAGCCGACCTACCTCTACCCGCTCAATCCCCAGCCCCTCGGCCAGTTGCGCGCCGGCGCCACCCTCCAGATCATCAAGCTCGTCAACTCCAAGCAGGCGCAAGTCCGCTTCACGACCCCGACCGGCCGCACCATCGACGCCATCGCCAACCTCTCCGACCTCGGCATCAAGCCGTAGCCCGAGGAAGACACGGACAGACTCCCCTCCCCTTCCTCTCGCCAGTCCCCCAGCCTATCCCTGGTCTTCGAGCCGTCGCCCGTGGAGCAAAATCTTCACGCCCTTCGTGAACAGCCGCGTGAAAAACGGCGGGGCCTCCGTATACACCGTGCAAAGAGCCTCATTGACAAAATAGAAGTCATGCTTCTCAGCCATGCGCTTCCACAAGTCGTAATCATCAAAATAGTCACCGGGATTCCATCCGCCCACCTCGTCTAGCAAGGCGCGTTGGTGCAGGACGCCATTGGACACGAGAAAGTTATAGTGGGCAAGTCGTTCCCTTGAGAACCGCAAGGCCCCATGGAACGGATTACCCCAAATCCGCCGGCCAGAGTGGAGGTATCGGAAGGTGGCACGGCAATAGACAAGAGGGCATTCCGGATGCTTCTCCCCCGCCGCAAACATCCGCTGCAGAAAGTCCGGATGGTATTCGTCGTCGTCATCCAGATAGGCAATCCATGGCGCCCGCGCCATCTGGAACACGCCCCAGTTCTTGGCAATGGCGCCGTGGGCGCGGGGCGGCGACTTCTCCGGGAGGTTGTAGAACCGCAGCCGTGGATCGCCGTAGGATGCCACCACCTCCGCCGTATCGTCAGGCGTATGGTCGCCGACAATGCACATTTCCCACGGCACGTCCCCCCGTTGCGCCAGCACCGACGCAATGGCCCGCCGTAGTAGGCTGCTCCGGTTGTAGGTCGACGTGATGATGGAAACCTTCGGAATCATTAGCTCCGTCCTGTTTGGCAATGCTCTGAGCATACGTGCCCGGCCCCTCCCCCGCAAGACCGAAAAATCGCCACGTCGCGTGGTTCAGGCTTGCCTTCCCGCGAAAAATGCCCTTTGATTCCCTCCGGTCGCGGGCGAGTGGCGAAATGGCAGACGCGCCAGCCTTAGGAGCTGGTGGAGCAATCCGTAGGGGTTCGAGTCCCCTCTCGCCCATTTTCTTGTGCCTTCACACCTTGTTGCGGCGGGAAAAGATTTTTTGCGCCAAGGAGTTTCTGGACTTCACAGCGGCGGGGTGGGCGTGGTAATTTTGCGCTCGCGCCGGAACTAGGGCGCAGAAAACGCAGGAGAACGCCATGTCCGAAATCACTTTCAATTGCCCGTTTTGCCAGCAGGAGCTGTCCGCGCCCGCCGAGATGGCTGGCCAGTCGCTAGCCTGTCCCGCGTGCCAGCAGACCATCACGGTTCCCGGCGGCATCATCGAAACGCCGGTTGAAAGGCCATCGTCCGTCGGGGATTCGACGTCGGATGCGGACAAGGGCAAGACCGTGCGGATCGAGCTGCCGCCGGAGTTCCTGCAAGAACCCGAGAAGCACGTCTTCAAGATCAAGCGCATCCAGCGCTAGGCGGGCGACGCCATGGCCCGTCGGACGACGGTCGGCGTGATTGACGTCGATGTTTTGGCGTACACGGCCGGAGAAGACCGTGTTCTGGATCAGGCCCTGCTGGAGGCGGACTGCATGGGCAGTGCCGCTCACGTGACGATGCTGTCGCGGATGCGGCTCGACGGCAATCGGCAGTTGCTGACGGCGGAAGAGGCATCGCAAGTGGTGGACGAACTGCGCGGCCTCTGGCAGGAAGGCCAGGAAGGGAGATTCGAAATCACGCTGGACGACCAGGATGTCCATCTGGCCATCGAAAGACGCCTGACCGAAAAACTGGGCGCATTGGGCAAGCGCGTCCACACCTGCCGCAGCCGCAACGACCAGGTGGCCGTGGACTTGCGCCTCTGGGGACGCCAGAAACTGGCCGAAACGCAGGCCGCCCTGGCCGCAACGGCCAAGGCCCTGCTGGCACTGGGCAAGAAATACCGCCGCGTGCCCATGGTCGGCCGCACCCACATGCAGCCCGCCATGCCGTCAAGCGTCGGGCTGTGGGCTTCGGCGTGGTCCGAGGCCCTGGTGGACGATGCGGAACTGCTGGAGACGGCGGCGCGCCTGAACAACCGCTGTCCCCTGGGGTCGGCTGCCAGCTACGGCGTACCCCTTCCCATCGACCGCGAGCTCACGGCCAAGCTGCTGGACTTCGACGGTCCGGTGCACAATGTTCTCCACGCCAACCAGTCGCGCGGCCAACTCGAGTCCATCCAGCTCTCGGCCCTGGCCCAGGTAATGCTGACGCTTTCGCGACTCGCCCAGGACCTCATCCTCCTCTCGATGCCGGAGTTCGGCTACTTCACCCTGCCCGTCGCGTTCACCACGGGCTCGAGCATCATGCCCCAGAAACGCAATCCGGACGTCTGCGAACTGATGCGGGCAAAGGCGGCCAAGGTGCTGGCGGATGCCCAGCTGGTCGCCGAGATTGTCCGCGCCGCGCCGTCGGGCTACAACCGCGATCTCCAGGAGACCAAGGCCCCCTACATGGAAGGCTTTGCGATCACCTTGGCATCCCTGCGCATCCTTCCGCCCATGCTGGCCGGACTGGTGGTGCACGAGGACAAACTGCGGGAGGCGTTCTCGCCTGCCGTCTATGCGACCGACCGCGCCCTTGAGCTGGTGGCCGGCGGCATGCCGTTCCGCGATGCCTACGACCACGTGAAGGCCCATCTCGACGAACTTGCTGCCCGCAACCCGGACGAGGCCATTACCCTCAAGTCGCATCTCGGCGCTCCCATGGGCCTCGACTTCGACCTGATGGCCGCCCACGTCAAGGCCGTCGAAAGCCGCGCCCGTACGGCCCTGCGCCGCCACATCGCCTGCCGCAACAAGCTACTGAAAATCAAGTAGCCCTCCCCTCCCCCACGCCGTCGTTTCTTTGCTCCCTCCCCACCGGAAGGCTGGCCTTCGTCCCCGTCGCCGTCCAGTCCCCACTCCGGGTGGCAGTCACCACGACTGGGGGTGCAACGTTGCGCGGCTCTCCCCCGCGAGTCGGCTGTCCTCCGTCGCAAGTCGGCCTGAGCGCGGAAGGCAATCCGCCTCCATTTTCGCCGTGACTTTACGGTAGAACAAAGGAGTTTTGTGTTTTGCCACATCGGTAGGCTCGTCATGTATTGCGACCGAGAAGGGACAGAAACGCGTCATTCTGACGCACCGGATCGCATCCATTCCGGCAAGTCGCGCGCCGCAAGTCGTTAGCCGCCGGCGGCAGAGGCCCCCTGCGCTAGATGGGAAGATAGCCTTGGCCGGCAGGGGGCAGCGTGGCGTGGAGGTGCTGGGCGGCCTTTGGGGTGGCGACGCGGCCCTGGGGGGTGCGGGCGAGCCAGCCCTGCTGGATGAGGTAGGGCTCGTAGACTTCCTCCAGCGTGCCGGGCTCCTCGCCGACGCTGACGGCGATGTTGTTGAGGCCGACGGGTCCGCCGCCGAAGCGCTCGAGGATGGTCGTCAGAATACGCTTGTCCATCTCGTCGAGGCCGTAGCGGTCGACGTCGAGCATCTGGAGGGCGGCGTCGGCGACGGGTCGGGTAATGTGGTTGTCGGCGCGGACCTGGGCGTAGTCGCGGACCCAGCGGAGGAGGTTGTTGGCGATGCGTGGGGTGCCGCGGGAGCGGCAGGCGATCTCGTCGGCGCCGTCGGGGTCGATGGCCACGCCCAGGATGCCGGCGGAGCGGATGACGACGCGAACCAGCTCGGCGGGGGTGTAGTAGTCGAGGCGGTTGGTCAGCCCGAAGCGGGACCGCATGGGGGCGGAAAGCAAGCCGGATCGGGTGGTAGCGCCGACGAGGGTGAACTTCGGGAGGTTCAGGCGGACGGAGCGCGCGTTGACGCCCTGGTCGAGGACGATGTCGATGGCGAAGTCCTCCATCGCTGAGTAGAGGTATTCCTCGACGTTCTTCTGGATGCGGTGGATTTCGTCGATGAAGAGGACGTCGCCGGGGGAGAGGTTGGTGAGCATGCCGGCCAGGTCGGCGGGCTTGGCCAGGATGGGGCCGCTGGTGGCCTTGACATTGCTGCCCATGGCGTTGCCGATGATGTAGGCCATCGTGGTCTTGCCCAGGCCGGGGGGGCCGCAGAGCAGGACGTGGTCCATGACGTCGCCGCGCGCCTTCGCCGCCGCCACGGAAAGCTCGAGGCGCTCGCGCACCTTCTCCTGGCCGATGAAGTCGGAGAACTGGCCGGGGCGCAGGGTCTTCTCGAACTCGGCGTCGGACTTGGTTAGCTGTTCGCGGTAGGCGTCCATGATTTTCTGTTTTCTAGAGATTCCTAGAAATTTCTAGAGCTTTCCAGGGGGGGCTAGACTTCGGAGGCGGCCATCTGGTAGAGGTAGCGCTTGATCTTGCCGGTGGAGGTCTTGTTGAACTCCTCCCAGCGGACCTGGATGCGACGGGGGCGCTTGTAGGCGGCCAGGTTTTCGGCCTGGGCCTTGACCTCGGCGCGGAGCAGGGCCACGATGTCGGCCTCGGCGTATTTGCGCCCCTCGGCCTTCTCGCGAGCGGCGACGGCCTCCTCGTTGGGACAGACGATTACGCCAACGTGCTCGCCGACGTTCTCGCCGGGTTCGCGGTAGCCGAGGACGACACATTCGCGGATGTAGGGCGAGCGGTCGATCTGGGTCTCGACCTCCTCGGGATAGATGTTCTTGCCTTCGCGGTTGACGATGAGGGACTTGGCGCGGCCCGTGATGTAGACGAAGTTGTCGGCGTCCATGTAGCCGAGGTCGCCGGTCAGGAACCAGCCGTCGCGAAAGACGTCGGCGGTCGCGGAAGGATTGTTGTAGTAGCCCTTCATGACGTTGGCCCCCTTGACGGCCAGGACGCCCACGCCTTCGGGATTGGGGTCGAGCACCGTCATCTCCACGAACGGCAGCACCTTGCCGCAGCTGCCGCGGCGCGGGGGCTCGGTGTAGGGCGAGAGGCAGAGCACCGGCGCGCACTCGGTCAGGCCGTAGCCCTCGCGGGGATGCAGTCCCAGCGCGTCGAAGTCCTCCAGCACCTTGAAGTCGATGGGTGCCCCTCCAGAGATGATGAGGCGGATGCGGCCGCCCAGGGAATCGGCCACCTTGCGACGGATAGGCCCCCGCATGCCCAGCCGCCACATGAGGGATCCCACCTTGGAGGCGGCAATGGCGGCATACGCCTTGTCGCGCATCTTCTCGAGCAGGAGCGGCACGCCCAAAATAATGGTCGGATGCGTCTCGCGGATGTTTTCGCCGATGGTCCGGAGGGATTCGACCAGCGAAAGCTCGACGCCCGCCGCGATGGGCGTCACCAGGCACGTGGTGAAGGCAAAGGCATGGAAGAACGGCAGGATGACGAGGAAGTTGTCATCGGGCAGGATGTCGATGGCGGCATCGAGTGAGCGGAAGTTCCCCATGAAGTTGGCATGGGAGAGCATCGCCCCCTTCTGGCGGCCAGTGGTGCCGGAGGTGTAGAGGAAGGCGGCAATGTCGTCATCCTTGGGATGGACACGCGTATAGGCGGCGTCGCGGGCCTTGGCGGCGGCCGCGTGGGCGGCCATGAGGCTCTCGAACTCGTGGTAGCGGACACGCGAGGGCGGCGGATTCGGCATGTCGCGGCCTAGCGGATTGAACAGCACGACGTGACGGAGGGCCAGGCACCGGGGCTCGACTTCGCGAACCAGCGTGTAGAGGGCCAAGTCCGCAACGATGACCGTAGCCCCGGAGTCGTTGAGGATATGCGCGACCTCCTGCTCCTTGAGGTGCGGGTCGGCATGGACCACGGAGGCGGAAATGCCGGTGATGGCATAGTGGACGACCGCCCATTCCGGGGAATTGGCGGCCAGCAGCATCACCCGGTCGCTGGCGCGGACGTGGCAGGCTCGGTAGAGCAGTTCCGCCGCATTGCGGACCTGCTCCTGGAACTGGGCATAGGTCCATTCGATCCACTTGCCTGCGCGTTTGAAGCGCAACAAAGTCTTGTCCGGATGTTTCTGGACCGAATGTTCGAGGGATTCCTTCAGTGTCATGGTGACCTCCTTGGAGGTGGTTTAGGCGCAGAAGACGAGCGCGGGCAAAACCATAGCGCAACCCGCCCCGCGCTTCCAGTAAAAAGGGAAGCAGGACACGGATTAAAGTTTTTCACTTTCTCCTCTTGACTTCCGCGCCGATTGCTGTATTCTTCGCGCCGTTCGCTTGCCCGATGGTGTAATGGTAGCACAGCAGACTCTGGATCTGTTAGTCAAGGTTCAAATCCTTGTCGGGCAACCATTTTTTTTGCGCGTTGTCGCGTGTTTTCTCGGTTTTCTCAAAAAGGCCGCCCCATTTGGAGCGGCCTTTCCTGTTGTCTGTCCCGGCGCGACTACTGTAGCCGGATGGGCATGATCACGTACTTGAAGCTCGACGCGCAACCCATCACGCCTGGCGACATCTCGTCGACCAGTTCGAGGTAGATCTGATCTTCCGTCAACACCCGCAGCGCATCCATCAGGAAGTCGGGATTGAAGGAAATCGAGAGATCCTCGCCCTCGTAGGTGGCATCGATGACATCACGGCCTTCGCCGATCTCCGCCTCCTGCGCGACCACCTCCAGCCGATTGCTGGAGAGATTGAGGTTCACGCCGGACACGCGGTCGATGACCAGCTGCGACGTCCGCCGTAGCGCGGCCAGGAAGTCCTCGCGGCCCACGGTCACCCGCACCGCATTCGTGCGGTTCGGCACCACCTGGCGGAAGTTCGGATACTTGCCCTCCATCAGCTTCGTCACCAACGTGATTTCGCCATAGGAGAAGTCCGCTTGACGTGCCGAGGCCTTGATGGCGACCGTCCCCTCGTCGCCCAGCGTACGAATCAGCTCCGCGACCGCCTTCAGCGGCACCACCAGGCTCGCGGGCGATGCCGGTCCATTGTCCAGCGGCTGCTCCACGAGAGCCAGACGCCGCGAGTCCGTCGCCACGGCCGCCAGCGTCCCCTGCTCATAGGCTAGCAGCACCGACGACAGCAGCGGACGGCTCGCGTCCTGCATCGCCGCATAGGACACGCGGCGCAGCATTTCCCGCAAGGCCGCCTGTTCCACCGTCAGCTCCACCACCTCGTCTCCGAGCTCCGGCAGCGCCGGATACTCCTCCGAGGCCAACCCGTTCAGCCGGAAGGTGGCCGCGCCCGCCTTGATGACCGCCTTGTTCTCGCCGTCGACCGCGACCGTCGCCGTGTCGCCAGCCATTTCACGGAACACGCCCGAAAGCCTCTTGGCCGGCAACGTCGTGACCCCCTCCTCTTCGACCTCGGCATCCACCGCCGTGCACAGCGTCATATCCATGTCCGTGGCCCGGAACCGCAACTTCCCCTCCTTCGCCTCGATGTACACATTCTGCAGTAGCTGCAGAGGATTCTTCGCGTTGATGACGGCCAGGACCTGCCCCAGCGCCCCGCTCATCTTCTCTTTCTCGACCTTGAATTTCATTTCTGAGCCTTCCGTAATGGATAGTGGTTCCGTTTCCTCGCAGTATGCCCTCCGCCCGCCTCCCATTCAAGCTCAAACCCCTCCTCTCCTGCTTTTTTCGCCCACGCCATTTCGTCCGCATGGATCGCGTTTAATTCTTTACACGAGTCGCTATTTGTAGTGAAGTAGGTGCATGGGGCAACTCACAGGAGATCCATCATGATCCAATGGTCGTTCATCGGCGGCACCAGCGAAGTCACCGGCTCCCGGCATCTGCTCGACACTGGCGAAGCCAAGCTCCTCTTCGACTGCGGCCTCTACCAGGGCACCCGCAAGGAGGCCGACGAGTTCAACGCCTCCCTCGGCTTCGACCCCGCCGACGTCGACGAGATGGTCCTCTCCCACGCCCATATCGACCACTGCGGCAACATCCCCTCCATGACCCGCAAGGGCTGGCGCGGCCCCATCCACATGACCAAGGCCACCGGCGACCTCGTCCCCATCATGCTCCGCGACTCCGCCCGCATCCAGGAAGCTGATGCCGCCTACTTGAACCAGAAGACCTCCCGCCGCGGCCTCCCCCAGGTTCAGCCCCTCTACACCACCAAGGACGCCGAGGCCGCCATCCCCCTCATCCAGACCCACCACTACTACCAGCCCGTCCCCCTCGCCGGCGGCGTCGAGCTCATCCATGTCGATGCCGGCCATGTCCTCGGCGCCGGCCTCGCCTCCCTCGACATCCCCCGCTCCGGCGGACGCCCCCCCCTCCGCGTCGCCCTCGCCTTCGATCTCGGCCGCTACAACCTCCCTCTCCTCAACGACCCCGTCCAGATCGAGGACCCTGACATCCTCATCGTCGAGTCCACCTACGGCAACCGCCTCCACGCCCCCGCCGCCAATGCCCGCGCAGACCTCCGCGACGCCATCCTCCCCCCCCTCGAACGCGGCGGCAAGGCCCTCATCCCCTGCTTCGCCTTCGAGCGCACTCAGGAAATCCTCTTCCACCTCGCCGCCCTCCGCGATGCCGGCGAACTCCCCCGCGTCCCCGTCTACGTCGACTCTCCCATGGCTGCCGCCATCACCCAGGTCTTCGAGCACAACCACGCCTACCTCGACCCCGACACCCGGGACCTCCAGGAAAAGCACGGCCAGGTCATCACCCGCGACTGGATCACCTTCACCGAATCCATCGACGAGTCCAAGGCCATCACCGCCTCCGGCCACCCCGCCATCGTCCTCGCCGCCTCCGGCATGTGCGAAAACGGCCGCATCCGCCACCACCTCAAGCACGGCATCGAGAACCCGCGCAACCGTATCATCCTCGTCGGCTACCAGGCCATCAACACCCTCGGCCGCCGCCTCCAGAACGACGAGAAGCAGGTCTACATCTTCGGCGATCTCTTCCAGGTCAAGGCCGAGGTCATGTCCCTCCACGCCTTCTCCGCCCACGCCGACAAGCTCGAGCTCTTCCGCTACATCCGCAAGGCCCACGCCAAGCACATCTTCCTCGTCCACGGCGAACAGGAATCCCGCGAGGCCCTCGCCCAGATGCTCAAGACCAACCTCCACTCCGACCACGTCTACCTTCCCAACAACGGCGACGTCGTCGACTTCGAGGCCCTCGTCTCCTAAGTTCGGCTCCGCCCTCCGCCCGGCACCCCTCCCCCGCCCCTGCAGGTCGACCGTCGGCTGTCGACGCCCGCCTTCCTTCTCCCGCCGTCCTTCCCGTCCCCTTCTCCAGGAAAAGCGTTTGACCTAATCCCCTCCCCTTGGGCTTGTCCCCCCCCCCTCCCCTAGGGCATACTCCCCCTGCCATGAAAAAAATCATCACCATCACGTTGGAAGGCGGACGGCAGGTCACCGTCCCCACGCAAACCCTGGTCGGAGAACTTTTGGAACGCCCCTTCGAGGAGTCCACGGGCCTGCCCTATCTCGGCGCCCTCGTCAACAACGAGCTCGTCACCTTCGGCTACGCGCTCGACATCGACTCCACCGTCCGCTTCGTCACCATGAAGCAGCCCTCGGGCCTCCAGATCTACGTCCGCTCCCTCTCCTTCCTCCTCGCCAAGGCCGTCAAGGACGCCTTCCCCGCCGCCAGCTTCTCCGTCGAGCATGCCATCGGCCCCGCCCTCTACTGCGAGTTCTCCATCGACGGCAAGCCCGGCATGGACACCGCCCAGGCCGCCACGCTCGAAAAGGCCCTCCGCCTCCTCGTCGACCAGGATCTCCCCATCCAGCGCTCCCGCATGAGCTACACCGCTGCCATCGAGCAGTTCACCCGCAACGGCCAGGACGACAAGGTCGCCCTCCTCCGCCACCGCAACACCCCCAAGGTCGTCACCTATGTCTGCGACGGCTTCTGCGACCTCGCCTACGGCCCCATGACCCGCTCCACCGGCGGCCTCAAGTTCTTCCACATCCAGCCCTACTCGGACGGCTTCGTCCTCCTCATGCCCTCCGCCGATTCCGCCCCCGAGATCCCCGAGTTCAAGCCCATCCGCTCCCTCACCGCCACCTTCAAGGAGTCCAACCACTGGGGCCGCATCCTCGGCGTCAACACCGTCGGCCGCCTCAACGACATCATCGCCGCCGGCGAGATCGGCGACTTCATCAAGGTCGCCGAGGCCCTCCACGAAAAGAAGATTGCCCAGATCGCCGACCAGATCGCCTCCACCAAGTCCGCCCGCTGGATCCTCATCGCCGGCCCTTCCTCCTCCGGCAAGACCACCTTCGCCAAACGCCTCGCCATCCAGCTCCGCGTCTGCGGCCTCCGCCCCGTCACCCTCGGCGGCGACGACTACTTCGTCGACCGCGAGAAGACGCCCAAGACCGAAACCGGCGAATACGACTTCGAACATCTCAATGCCATGGACATCGAGGCCCTCAACAAGGACCTCACCGATCTCGATGCCTTCCGCGAGATCAAGGTTCCCACCTACGACTTCCATCTCGGCAAGCGCATCTACAAGGGCAAGACCATGCACCTCGAGCCCGGCCAGGTCGTCATCCTCGAGGGCATCCACTCCCTCGACCCCAACCTCACCCCCTCCGTTCCGGCGGACAAGAAGTTCCACATCTTCATCTCCGCCATGACCCAGCTGAACCTCGACCACAACAACCGCATCCCCACCACCGACAACCGCTTCATCCGGCGCCTCGTCCGCGACCACCGCTACCGCGGCCATTCCGCCGAGCGCACCCTCGCCATGTGGCCCAACGTAGGCCGTGGCGAACGCCGCTGGATCTTCCCCTTCCAGGACAACGCCGATGCGGTCTTCAACTCCGCCCTCGACTACGAGCTGGCCGTCCTCGCCACCGAGGCCCGCAGCCTTCTCGCGGACATCAAGCCGGACACCTCCCTCTACGCCGAGGCCCGCCGCATCATGGAATTCCTCTCCCAGTTCCTCCCCGTCTCCCGCGACTTAGCGCCCCCCACCTCCATCCTCCGCGAGTTCATCGGCGGCTCCTCCTTCGAGTACTAGTCCCCTCCCCGCCACTGGGGAAGTGGGGGGGGCTCTGCCCCCTGTCCTTCGTCCATCAGGGCTTCCGCACCGGAATTCCGCACTGCACTGGCCATGTCACGCTCCAGCGTGGCACTGCCCCCTCGTACACGGTGGCGACAATCCCCCCCGGCAACACCGGCGGCTCGTTCGTTCCCTCCCCGCTACGCCAGCTTGCCTCCTGAAGCGGCGGCCACGTCAACACCGGTTCCGGCACCTGCCCACGCCGCCCGGCCAGACAGTCTCCGCCCTCGTCTTCTTCTTCTGGCGGCGGCGGTAGTGCCGCCAGCCCCAGGCGTAGCGGCCCCCGATAGAGGATGTTGGTGATGGCCATGTCCACCTCCGGCCCCGACGTCGGCGACTCAATCCGCCGCCATTCGAATTCGGCCCCTCCGTCCATCGCCGCCCCTCCTCTCATCGCGATCTCGTAGGTGACCTGCCGCATCCCGTACAGGGGCAGGTCGGCGGCATCCCGCTCCGGCGTCAACAGTGAAAGCCGCACCGGCTCCGAAAACCCTCCCCTTCCCTCCAGCGCAAACGCTGGCGGCGGGGCCTCATCGTCCGGCGCGTTGGTGTCCACCACATGCACGGGCGGGGCGAAGGCGCACGCCACGTCGACGGCCATCTCGTGCAACACCTCCTGGACCGCATACGGCCCCATCACCCGTTCCGATTGCGCTTCCGTCGCCCGCAGTAGCTGATGCACCACCGAAGCCAGCACCACCGCCACGATCGAGACCAGCCCAATCGCCACCAGCAATTCCGGCAACGTAAACCCCCGCCCTCCAACTCCCGCTATCGCGACCTTCAACTCCTCGGCGCGCAAGCCTGGCCTTTCGGCTAGTACACGAAAAGCACGGCCAGGAACGCGACCACCGCCACGACCGCCAGCACCCCCAGAATCCCCGTCAGGAACAGCCACAGCCCCGGCTTTTCCTGCGGCGGCTCGCCAAACGGCGAAATCGAACCGAAGTCCTGCGGCGCCTCCAGGGCCCCCTCCGCCACTTCCACGTCGCCTTGCACATAGTCCGTCTTCCCCGCCGCCAGCTCCGGCGCATCCACCAGGAACTCCACCGACCCCAGCTGCAAGAGATCCTTGTTGTGCAGTTCCGACTCCTGGACATCGCGCGAATTGATGCGCGAGCCGTTCGTCGACCCCAGGTCCTGCAGCGTGCAGCTCGACCCCTCCAAGACAATCCGGCAGTGATGCGAGGAAATGGTCGGATGATCCAGCAGGATGTTGTTGTCGGACTTGCGCCCGACCGCGGTCGCGCCATCCTGCAAGGGGTATTCGCGACCCTTGAAGTCGCCGGTCATGCCGATAAGTTTTGCCATAAGGTGGAACCTCCGGGGGTTGCCGAGCAGGCTTCTTGACAGCCCACTCTCCCCACAGCATACCCCCTCCCCTCCCGAAAGCAAGTCTGAAAACGGCCTGCAAAAAGAATGCGCATTGCGTCACAATAAAGGACACCGGAGCGGAACGGAGAAAGAAACCGGAGACGGTTCTTGCGTCAAATACTGGACACCGGACAGAATCGGAGGATGCACACCATGAGCAGAACATCGAAAAAAGACTACCTCCTCA
>JAFTAH010000028.1 GCA_017458625.1 Kiritimatiellia bacterium
GAATGGCTTCCCGTCCTGCTTGAAATGGCCGGGGAGGAGTTGGAGGCGTGCAAACGGGACACGGCGGCAGACATCGCAGAAATCCGGCGCCTGGAGGCAACCAGCGAGTTGCGCGGCAATTCCGATGATGAGAGGACCCGCTATTTGTGGAAGGCTCTCAGACGGGTCGAAGGCAGAGGATACAAATTGATGAAGATGGTCAGTTGTCTCAAATACGCGGAAAGCGGCACAGAGCAGGTGTTGGACATG
Source organism: Kiritimatiellia bacterium (assembly GCA_017458625.1). GTDB lineage: Bacteria > Verrucomicrobiota > Kiritimatiellia > CAIQIC01 > Lenti-01 > RGIG3636. The sequence continues at coordinate 250 of JAFTAH010000028.1, forward strand.
CTGGAGCGTATCGGACTGGAGAGTCCGCCTGAGTTGCGCATTGCTAAGGCAGTCTCAATTTCTATGGTGAACAAGACGTTCCGGGATGGTCAGTTTGCCCGCTGTCTAGAGTTTGGACGACGTTGCCGGGAGTTACATGGCCCCGATAGCGACCAGGAATGGTGGATTTGCTTCGAGTTGGGCACTTTTGGTGTTCCAACGCTGAACGAAGAATCTGATCGCCGGGCCTGTTATCGGTATATGTTGGAATTTGCAGAGACAATTGGCAATATCTATAATGCCAGGCCCTTTGACTCGATGGCCCAAAGGATGCTTCCTGGATGGGTTGGAAGTGTGCAGCGCCGCCGCTTGGCGGCACGTTTTCCGAACGAACCGAATCCCCTTGACCTCGTAAAGGACATCGAGGGCATCAATTTGTCCGCTTGGCCTCCGATGCTGAAGGACAGCGCGGCGGCGGAGCTTGCTGCGGACGAGTCAGAGCTGACTGACCTGCGGGAGGTCTACGGAGACTGGACGCAGAAGGAGGAGAAAGAGTAAGCGTGGGGGTATTCATTTTGGAGGCAGCAAAGAGCTGGAGGAGGGAGGCAGGCAACACGCAAAATCGCGTGGCAAGGGGAGGAAAGGAGCTTGCAAGAGGGGAGGGAGTTTGGCAGAGTGGGGGGCGCGGGCGCGAGTAGCGGGTCCGCATGGAGTCTGCGATGAAGATTTTTCTCAAGAAAGGCCGCGAACGGCCAGTGGAACGGGGGAGCTCCTGGGTGTTCTCCGGGGCGCTGGAGCAGGTGGAGGAACAGGGGGAGGCGGGGAGCGTCGCGGAGGTTTTTAGCGCGGACGGGCAGTGGCTGGCGCGGGGGCTGTGGTGCGGCGAGGCGGCGGAGCTGTCGGTTCGCGTGCTGGAACGGCGGGAGGACGTGCCTGTGGACGAGGAGTGGCTGACGACCCGGCTGGCGACGGCGGCGGCCCGGCGGTTCTCGCTGGCGGGACGGCCCGAGCATTGGCAGGGCACGACGGGATGGCGGATCGCGTTCTCGGAGGCGGACGGGTTGTCGGGGCTGGTGGTGGACCAGTTCGGGGCGTTGGCGGTCGTGCAGCTGGGCAGCGCGGGGTGGAGCGGCTGGGAAGGGCGCATCCAGAAGGCGCTGGCGGAGGCGCTGGACGGGGTGGAGCAGGTGGTTTTCGAGGCGACGGACGAGGCGGCGCGGCGCGAGGGGCTGGCGGTAGGGGCGGACTATGTGGCGACCTCGGAGGCGCCGGTGTGGTTCCGGGAAAGCGGGGCGGAGTTTTCGGTGGTGCCGGGCGGCGGGCAGAAGACGGGGTTCTATCTGGATCAGCGCGACAACCGGATTCGCGTGGCGATGCTGGCGAAGGGGCGGCGGATGCTGAGCTGCTACTGCTATACGGGGGCGTTCGAGGTGCTGGCGGCACGGGCGGGAGCGCTGTCGGTGGAGGGCTGGGACAGCTCGGTGCCCGCGGTGGCGGCGGCGCGGCTCCATGCCGAACGCAATGGCGTGGCGGAAAAGGTGACGTACGAGGTGGCGGACGTGCCGGCGCGGCTGCGCAAGGCGCGCGACCGAGGCGAGTCCTGGGACCTTGTCGTGCTCGATCCGCCGCGGCTGGTCCATTCGCGGGGCGGACTGGAGCGCGGACTGCGGGCGTACAAGGACATCAACCTGCTGGCGCTGAAGCTGCTGGCGCCAGGGGGACTGCTGGCGACGTTTTCGTGCTCGGGCCTGCTGGACGCGGGGACGTTCCGGCGGGCGCTGGGCTGGGCGGCTGCGGACTCGGGGCGGACGGTGCAGGTGATGGGGGACTTCGGGCAGCCCTTTGACCATCCGCGACTGGTCGGGTCCGAGGAATGCGACTACCTGAAAGGCTTCCTGCTGCGGGTGGACTAGACCGCACGAGGAGGGAGACGATGCGACGGACGAGCAAACCAGGTCGGCAGACGCGACGCCCGGACGGCCCTGAACAGCCGCGGCAGAAGGGGCTGGCGTCGCGAGCGCTGGGCTTTGCCGGGATGGTGCTGGCGCGGGCGGTGGTGTGGCTGGGGCGCGGGGTCATCGTCCTCTTGATCGTGCTCGTGCTGGCGCTGGCCTATCTGCACCTGGTGGGGTTGCCGCCGGCCTGGCTGGACCCGTTGCTGGAACGGGCGGCTGCCGAGGGGTATCATCTGACGGTGGAGGGGGTGCGGCTGCACATCGACCGGGGCTTGGTGGCGCGAGGGGTCAAGCTGTACGCGCGGCCAGACGACCCCGTGGCGCTGATGACGGCGGAGGCGATGTCGGCGACGGTGCGGCCGTGGAATTTGGTTTTCCGGCGGCAAGTGGTGCCTGTGCTGGAGGTGAGCGGGGGCCGGGTGACGGTGCCGCTGGGGGGGGCGGACGGCGGGAAGCAGTCACTGGTGGATGTGCGGGACGTGTACTTCCGGGGCACAATGCAGGAGGGGGAGATGGTGGTGCAGAAGTTCCGAGCGGAGGCGCTGGGCCTGACGGCGATCGGGCGGGGCTCCATCTATCTGGGGGCGGGGGAGGAAAACGAGTCCGAGGAGGCCATCGAGCATCCCGTCGAGGTGGTGCTGGAGGCGCTGGAGCAGGTGCCGGAGCTGGTGGTGAAAATGGTGGAGACCCTGCGCTCGCTGCGGTTCGCGAAGTCCCCGGAGGCCACGGCAACCTTTTCGTTCTATCCGGAACACCCCGAGGCGAACGCGTGGGCGGTCTCCATCGAGGCCGGCAAGGGACGGGCAGATGCGCTGGAATGGGAATCGTTCGACGCGCTCGTGCGGTGGCGGGAGGGGAAGCTGACGCTGGATCGCCTGCGCCTGGGCATGGGCGTCGGCGGCACCGATGGCGAGGGGGAGGAGGAAGTGCTGGAGGAAAGCGGCTGGTTCGACTCGGCGAGCGGCGAGGCCTACCTCCAGGCGCGCTCGACCGTTCGGCCCGCCACGGTGGCCAAGGCCTTGCCTGCGGAATGGGTCAAGCTAGCGGATAAATGGGTGGATTCGCTGGACTTCCCGCTGCTCATCGAGGCAACGGCGGGACCGGGGCCGGCGGAGGGGCTGGCGACGCAGGTGGTGGCACGGGTGTCGGCTTCGGGGACATCGGCACGGGGGCTGGCGGTGGACAAGCTGGAGGTGGAGGCGCGACTGGGCGACGGCATCGTGGAGGTGCCGGCAGTCCATGTCGAGCTCTCGGAAGACGGCATCGCCGGGCAGGCGGACATCACCGAGGCCTGGTTCCGGCCCGAGACGTTCAGCTATGGGGCGCGGCTGAATGGCCAGCTGGTGCCGACGTGGCCGGACCGGTTCATCCCCGAAGACGCGAGCGGTTTCCACAATCTGCTGGGACGCTTCGTGTTCCACGCGCCCGGGAAGATGCGCCTGCGAATCGAAGGCCAGTCCACGAACGTGATGGTCCGGGGGCCCTGCGAAATGACGGACTTCGAGTTGCACGGCGTCCATGTGGACAAGGCCACGGCGCTGCTGGGGTACTCGAACGATGTGGTGCGGCTGCGGCGGTCGTATGTCGAGCGGGGCGAGGGCGTTGCGCGGGGCGACGTGGAAATCGACCTCGACCGCCAGACGGTGCGGTTTGCAGCGGAGTCGACCCTGCCGCTGGGCGAGGCCGGCGGCGTGCTGGGGCCGGAAGTCGGACAATATCTGTCCCTGTTCCGGTTCGAGGGGTCTACGGTGGTCAAGGCGGAGGGGACGCTGGATTTCTGCTCCCTGGCCCTCAACGACATTTCCGGACACGCGGTGCTGGAACGGGCCGGCATGGGGCAGATTCTGGCCGACAAGCTGGAAGGGGACGTCCGGGTGAAGGGGCTGGCGGTGGAGCTTTCCAACGTGGAGGCGGCGATTTTCGGGGGACATGCGGCGGGTATGGCGCGATTCTATCCGGTCATGTCGGACTCGAACTGGCGCTACGAGGTCGCGGGCGAGGTGCAGGACCTCCAGCTGGCGGACGCCTTGGCCGCCGTGGCCCCCGGGACGACCAATGATTTGCGCGGCAACATCAGCGGTCCCGTCCATGTCGGTGGCTACTTCGTGGAAAAGTGGGGAAGCACCATGGAGGGAGCAGGCAAACTGACCTTGAAGAATGGCTGGGTGTTTCAGGCTCCCCTGTTCAACGGCTTGACGAGCGTCCTGCAGCTGGTGGTGCCGGAAGTGTCGTTCTTTGCGCAGACGGATGCCAGCGCAAGCTTCGACATCCGCTCAGGCCGGGTCAGGACCGAGGATGCAAAAATCGAGGGTTCGCTGTTCAGCGTAGCGGGCAATGGGAGCTACGGTCTGGACGACCAGACCTTGGACTTCGACGTCCAGGTGCAGCTCATGCGTGGAGGGGTGATTGCGCGAATCGTGCGGTTCGTGACTTCGCCGCTGACGCGTCTGCTGAAGTTTACGCTTTCCGGGACGGTGGATGACGCCAGCTGGCACCCGACCAACCTGAATCCGATGAAACTCGTGAAGCTGGCGGCGGATGGTGCGAGCTCCTTGGCGGGCGTGGTGTTGGGCATCGACGAGGAGGACGAGGCAGAGGGGGCCAAGCGTCCGAAACGCCCGCTGCCCGTGCCGAAAAGCCCCGTGGAATCTGTGACTCCTCCCCCCGAGGCGGCGGCGGAGTAGGGCGGGGCGGGGGAAGGGGAGTCGACCCGGCCGAGTGCAGTTGTGGCCAGGTGTACTCGTCCGTTTGACGGCCGATTCGGCGGCGGGAACGGTGGCTTTCGATGGCGAAGGGAGGGCAACCGATGGTGCCCGGAGCAAGGGAACGCGCGTATGTCATTTGTGGCTTGACAGGGGGGATAGGGCGGCGTAAGGTGCGGCGCGTTCAAGCGTTATGTGAAGAGAAAGGTCCTTATGTGCAGTGCAATGGGTACTAGCGGGGTAGCGAGAAGAATTCCGACGGACCGGAACGTCCGGAAGCGCGACTTGGCGATACGGGTCGCGGAGGCGGTGGACTTGCCGCAGACGAAGGTGCTGGAGGTGATTCAGAAGACGTTCGACGCCATCGTGGAGGAGTTGGCGGCGGGGCGGACCATCGAACTGCGGAAGTTCGGGGTGTTCGAGGTGGTGGAGCGCAAGGGGCGGATGGGGCGGAATCCGCAGAAGCCCGAGCAGCTGGTGGAGATTCCAGCGCACAAGGTGGTGCGTTTCCGTCCGGGCAAGGAGATGCGGGAGACCTTGCCGTAGCCATGAGCACGCTGACGCAGCCGATCCAGGGGATGTCGGACATCACGGGCGCGGAGGTTCGCCTCTGGCGCTGGATGGAGGAGACCGCGCGCGGCGTGATGACGCGGTATGGCTTCGAGGAGCTGCGGACGCCGCTGATGGAGCACGAGAGCGTGTTCGTGCGGTCGATCGGGGACACGACGGACGTGGTGCAGAAGGAGATGTACGTCTTCGAGAAGGGAGGACGTCGCTACTGCCTGCGGCCGGAAGGCACGGCAGGCGTCATGCGGCACGCGGCGGGGCTGGGGCCGCAGGAGACGGACGGGGCGCGGTGGTTCTACCTCGGGCCGATGTTCCGGTGCGAACGGCCGCAGGCGGGACGCAAGCGGCAGTTCCACCAGTGCGGGGTGGAATGCCTGGAGGCGCCTTCCCCGGTGGTCGACGCGGAAATCCTGGCGTTGCAGATGGACCTGTTGCAGGCGTGGGGGCTGAAAAACCTGGCAATCCACCTCAATACGCGCGGGGCGGCGGCCGACCATGCCCCGGCGGCGGCGGCCTTGCGGGCGGCGTTGGCCCCGCATGAGGCCGAGCTGTGCGAGGATTGCCGGCGGCGCATCGGGCAGAACGTGTTGCGCGTGCTGGACTGCAAGAACGAGCCGTGCAAGGCGGTGGTGGCGGGGCTGCCGGCACTGACCAGTTTCATGTCGCAGGAGTCCCGCGACTATCTGGATGCCGTGGCGTCGCATCTGTCGGTGATGGGCGTGCCGTACATGATCGATCCGCTGCTGGTGCGCGGCCTGGACTACTACGAGCACACGATCTGGGAAATCGTGGGCACGGCGGCAGGCTCGCAGTCGGCGCTGGCGGGGGGCGGCCGCTACCGGATTCGATTGGGCGAGCGCGAGCTTTGCGGGGTGGGTTTCGCCATCGGCATGGAGCGGGTGGCGGCGGCGCTGGAGGAGGCGGGACTGGCGGCGGCGCATGGCGCGGCCGTCCCGCTCGACCTCTGGCTGGTCGGGCTCGGGGATGCGGCCCGCGAGGCGAACCTGGCGCTGATGCGGTCGCTGCGGGCGGCGGGGCTTTCGTGCCGGATGGCGCCGGGCGGGAGCATGAAGTCGCAGATGCGGGCCGCCAACAAGTCGGGGGCGCGCTTTGCGCTCATCCGGGGCGAGGACGAGCTGGCGGCCGGCACCGCCAACCTCAAGAACCTGGCCACGGGCGAGCAGGAAACGCTGAAAACCGAGGCCATCGAGCAGCGAATCCAAGCGATTTCGGCCGCGGCCGCGCCGACCGCCGCGAGCGGGGAGCCGACGTAGAACGGAAGAAAAATCACGCAACCATTTCCACCGAAAAGCAATCAGATAGGAGCATCGCAATGAAACAATACAACGTCTGCATGGTCGGCATTGGGGCCGTCGGCACCGAAATCGTCCGCCTTTTGCGCAAGCGCAACTTCCCGATGGGACACTTCACGGCCTTTGCGCGGAGCGAGCGCATGGAAATGATCGACGGGTTGCCCGTCGAGGTGAAGGTGGCCACGGGGCCGGAGTCGTTCAAGGACTACGACTTTGCGTTCTTCTGCGGGACCGAGGGGGCCAAGGGGGCGTCCAAGACGCTGGGCTGGGGCGCGGCGGAAGTGGGATGCACGGTGATTGACAACGGGGCCGATTTTCGGATGGATCCGCGCGTGCCGCTGTGCATTCCGGAAATCAACCCGGACGCGCTGCGCGGGCACCACAACTTCATCGCCAATCCGAACTGCTCGACGGCCATTGCGCTGATGCCGCTGTATCCGCTGCACCGGGAGGCGGGCATCCGGCGGCTGGTGTGCTGCACCTACCAGGCGGTGTCCGGGGCGGGGTCGGCGGGCATTCGCGCGCTGGAGGCGGAGTCCCGCGCCATCGACGCGGGGCAGCCGGTCCCGGCGCCGACGGCGTTTCCGGCGCAGATCGCCTACAACGTGGTGGCGCAGATCGGGTCCGAGGATCCGGACAACCCGGGCTATACCTCCGAGGAGGCCAAACTGGGGCGCGAGACCCGCAAGATTCTGGGCGACGACTCCATCAAGGTGGTGTCCACCTGCGTGCGCGTGCCGGTCTTCAATGCGCATTCCGAGGCGCTGCACGTCGAGTTCGACCGGCCCATCACGCCCGAGCGGGCACGCGAGCTGCTGGCCAACGCGGATGGGGTGAAGCTGGTGGATGACCTGGCCGCCCATCGGTTCCCGATGCCTATCGAGGCGTCGGGGTGCCAGGAGGTGCTGGTCGGGCGCATCCGCAAGGATCCGACGGTCGAGAACGGGCTAGCGATCTTCGCCTCCGGCGACAACATCTGGAAGGGTGCGGCGCAGAACGCCATCCAGATCGCCGAGAAGATGATCGAGCTCGGGCTCAAGTAAAAGCGGAATGGGGGAACAATGCCGGGGTGACGATCCGCTCCCCTCGCGGGAGCGGATCTTGGCGTTTTGGGGAGGGGATGGCAAGGTGCGGAGGAATCGCGGGAGGAAACACCTGGGTTGCGTGGAGTCACTTTTGGTCCTGTTGACCCTTCAGTTTCCGGCTCCTCGCCAGGAAGGGCTTCCCAGTAGGGTTCGACCAATCGCGGGCGAGCCGCCCGCGCCCCCAGGGGGGGTGGCTACGGCGATCTCGCCGTCGCCACGGTGGGGAACTTACCCGTCAGGACAGGCTCTCAAAACGCATCGACGAGGGGAGAGGAAGAAGGCTTGCGGAGAGGGCAGGGGGGTGATAGGGTGAGAACGTCATGAAGGCAATCAGATTGTTGTTGGCGCTGGCCGTGGCGGGAACGGCGGCTTGGGCGGAGATGCGAACGGAACGGCTGGCGGAGGGGGAGGAGTCGTCGTGGCTGCGGAATGTGGCGTTCGCGTACGACGATGCGGAGGGAGAGGCGGCCGTGGGGGAGCTGTCGCTGAACCTGGGCAACGATCCGCTGGGGGTGAAGTATTACGACGTGCCACTGGCGCTGTGGCGGGAGTTTGCGGCGGCGGAGTCGAAGGGGAAGTTCTACGGGGAGCGGATTCGCGAGAAGTACGAACGGACGTACGGGCCGGAACGGGAGGAGATGTTCGATTCGCCGCTGCCGACCGAGGAGAAGGTGGACGTGTCGGCGGCGTTCAACGAGGAGTGCGAGGGGGTGGTGCTGCGGGCCATCGAGCAGTCGAGACATTCGATCTACATTGCGGCGTATGCGTTCACGCGGACACGGATCGCCAAGGCGCTGCTGGAGGCGCATGAGCGTGGGGTGCGGGTGGAGCTGAAGATGGATGCGGACCAGGCGAAGCATCCGGGGGCGGAGCGGATCATCGCGATGTTCCAGAAGGCGGGGATTCCGGTGACGATCATCCACACGCACGGGGACTATGCGGCGATGCACAACAAGTTCATGGTGTTCGACATGCGTGGGGTGGTGACGGGGAGCTACAACTACACGACGCAGGCGCAGGTGGTGAACTGGGAGAACCTGGTGTGGCTGCGGTCGGACGTGGTGGCCGAGCTGTACAAGCGGGCGTGGGACGCGATCGTGTCGGACGAGATGTGAGGGGAAGGGGAAGGGGGGCAAGCGTTTCGCAACAGCGGCAAGGCGGACGCAATGAATCGCGTCCCTCCCGCTGTGCAAAGGGAAAAGTCGCAAAAGCGATCCGCGCTAGAGCATTTTGCGAAAATGTGCAGCCGCAAGGTTCGGAGGGGGTGTGAGCAAAAGTGTAAGGGTTTCAATGGAGGACGGGCAGAAAATGGCCTTGTTTGTTGAAAACAGTCGAAAATCGCATGTCTATGAAAATATAGACATATCATTTGGCCTTTCGCGGTCGAGGGAGACGCCTGGGGGCGCGGGCGTC
>JAFTAH010000029.1 GCA_017458625.1 Kiritimatiellia bacterium
GTCGCGGTCCCAGCGGGCGCGCTCGGCGTGGGTGGCGGGGTCGTCGGGGCGGAGGGTCTCGGCCACATGGAGCGCGTTCATGCGGGCGGAGACGTTGTTGGAGTTCATCTGGGTGGCGAGCGCGAAGAGGGTGTCGGCCAGGGGAAGGAGGCGGGCGGAGGCGGAGGGGCGCGCGGGAGAGGCGGAAGCGGAGGGGGTTAAGGCGGCGGCAGCGCGGGAGCAGAGGACGCCGGCGTTGTTGGCGGTGGCGGCAGCGGTGGCGAGGAGGAAGGCATGGTAGCGGGCGAAGGGGTTGGCCGGCGGCAGGGAGGTGGCGGCAGCGGACTCGGCGATGGCCTGCCAGAAGGGCAGTTGGGCGGAGATGACGGCGGGCAGGACGGCAGGCGCCACCTCGTCGGGGGAGGCGTGGGTGGTGTAGGCGATGGCGTCGGGGAGGAGGAAGGCGTATTCGTAGAGGAGTTCGGGACGAATGGCGGCAATGGTGATGGACAGGAACTGGTCGTCGTCGAGCCAGTAGCGGAGGGCGTTTTCAAGCTGGCCGGCGCGAAGGGAACGGGCGATGTCGGAGTCCGGGTCAAAGCGGTTGGCGAGCAGGCGCTGGTAGAGGGGGTCGTAGAAGCGGGAGGCCGAGAAGATGAAGACGGGGGCGTGGCGTTCGTGCGCGACGAGCAGGAGGATGTCGTCGAGGGGGGCTTCGAGGAGGAAGGCGTCGCGGGAACCTCGGGTGTCGAGGAGGTGCTCGGCGATGTGCGCGCTCCAGAGGCCGGAGGGCACGCGGGCGAGAGGGACGTTGTGGGGGATGGCCGCCAGCGTGCCGAGCGGCAACAGCACCGCCAGCACCGTGGCGGCATGGCGGCGGAGACGGTGGCGGACAAGACGGTCGACCAGGGGCTGGGGCTGGCCCAGGCACCAGAACTCGCCCGCGATGTAGCCGAAGCAGAGCGCCAAAATGGCGGAGGGGACGAGCCCCGGGTCGTCGAGGCCGCCCGGCACCAGATAATAGGGGGCGAACATCGCGTTGAAGAGGATGCACAGGCCGCCGCCCGCGAAGAGGAGGCGCAGCGAAATCTGCGGCCATTCGTGGAACCAGGGGCTACGGCGGGTCAGGAAGAGCGTGCACCAGGGAAGAATCAGGATGCAGCCGAAAAGCAGGAAGGAGACGGTGAAATGGCCACCCAGCAGCGCATGGAACTGGGCTCGAAGCAGGCCGAGCAAGGCGTCGGAGAAGGTGGCATAGAGGTCGATCCAGTGGCCGCGGCGGAAGAGCAGCAACGCCTCGGGCAGGAGCAGGGAAAGGCCCAGGAGGAAGGGCAGCACGAGCGCAAGCCAGGTCCGGACGGAACGCAGGATGCGCCAGCGGACGGCCTCCATCAGGGCCAGGACCAGGAGGAGCGGGGCGAAGGCCCAGGCGGTGGAGAAGGCGGCGCAGCAGAGTCCGAGGTCGAAGGCGAAGAGGGCCAGCCGCCAGCGGCGGCCGCCGTGCTGGAAGGCGCTGAAGAACCATACGACGGTGAGCAGGAAAAGGAAGGAGAAGGTGGTGGGCAACGTGCGCGAGGAGGCGACCAGCATGGACGGGCTGATGGCCAGGAACAGGCCCCCCGTCAGGGCGGACAGCCGACGGGCCATCGCCTCGCGCCGGAGCGAGCCCGGGGCGCATTCGTTGCGGACCAGGTAGCCGACGCGGAGCAGGATGCAGGTGAAGAGTCCCACCGCCAGCACCCCGCAGGTGGCAGCGGCCAACGTCACCCAGAAGGTCACGGTGCCGACGGGAAGCTTGTCGGCAAAACGCACGAGGTAGTCCCAGAGGAAGTCGGTGGTGGCGGGGCGGGCCTCCAGGCGCAGATGGACGAGCAGGGCGCGAACCGGCGAGCCCGGAATCGCCATGTGGCAGAAGCAGAAGAAGTTCAAGACCGCCGCCACGGCCATGTTGAAGAGGACGATCATCCAGGGGCGCGGGAAGGCGGAGCCCATCGGGTCGTCCCAGATCAGCAGGTTGCGGTTGACGCCATCGAGGATGAAATGGTCGGAACGCGCCAGGTCCAGGGTGCCGTGCGGGTGGTGGGCGAAAGGGCCGAGCGACGGATCCTCGAACTCCGGCGGGGTGTAGAGCGGCGGCGGCGGGGTGTAGTCGGAGGAATCCGGCGTGGGGGCGGGAGACGTCATGACGTCATGGAAGCAGGGATTCGGCGTAGCGCACGGAGTCCATGGCATCCGGGGCGTAGTGGTCGGCGTGGAGCTCGGCGGCATACTCGGCGGTGAGCACGGCGCCACCGACGCAGGTCTTGACGTGGGGGAGCTCGCGGTGCAGCAGGGCGATGGTCTCCTTCATGGCGGGGAGCGTCGTCGTCATGAGGGCGGACAGGCCGACTAGGGGGGCATGGTGCGTGCGGGCGGCCTCGACGATGGCCTCCGGGGCGACGTCGCGGCCCAGGTCGATGACCTCGTAGTCGTAGTTTTCGAGAATCGTGCGGACGATGTTCTTGCCGATGTCGTGGATGTCGCCGCGGACGGTGGCAAGAACGATGGGATACTTGCGGGGGCGCGGGGTGGCGTCGGACGAGGCCAGGGCGGACTGGATGACGGCAAAGGCCGCCTGGGCCGCCTCGGCCGCCATCATGAGCTGGGGGATGAAGGCGCGTCGCTGCTCGTAGTCGCGGCCCACCTGGTCGAGGGCGGGGATGATCAGCTGGTTGATGACCTCGAGGGGCGGGCGGGAGGCCAGGGCGGCCTTGGCCTCGGCCGTGGCCTGGGGCTTGAGTCCGGAGACGATGGCGGCGTAGAGGGGGGGCTGGGCCGCAGGAGCCGCAGGCACGTCACCGGCGGATGCGTTGCTGGCGGCAGCCGGGCGCGTGGCCGGCGGTGCGGCGGCGGCGGGGGCGGGATGCGCGGCGGCAAAGGCCACGTAGGCGGCAAAGCCGGGGTCGAGGCGCAGGAGGGCGGACGCGGCATGAAGGGCTTCGCGGAGCGGGAGGGAGTGGGGATTCAGGATGGCGGCGTCCAGCCCGGCCCGGATGGCCAGGGTCAGGAACGTCGCGTTCAGGAGCGGGCGGCGCGGCAGCCCGAAGGAGACGTTGGAGACGCCCAGGGAGGTCTTCAGGCCATGCGCACGGATTAGCGACAGGGCCTCCAGGGTGGCCTGCGGGGCGTCGGGGTCCGCGCCCGCCGACATGGCCAAGGGGTCGAAAACAAGCTCGGAGGCGGGAATGCCGTGCTCGGCGGCGGCATCGCGGATGCGCAGGGCGATGGCCAGGCGGTCGCAGGGGCTGGCGGGAATGCCGGACTCGTCGAGGGTCAGGCAGACGAGCGCGCCGCCGTAGCGGGCGACGAGGGGCAGCACGGCATCCAGGGAGGCCTGCTTGCCGTTGACGGAATTGACGAGGGGCTTGCCGTTGTAGGCGCGAAGGGCCAGGGCCAGGGCGGCGGGATCCGAGGTGTCAATCTGCAAGGGGAGGTCGGTGATGGCCTGGAGTTCCGTGACCGCGCGCAGGAGCAGGGCTGGCTCGTCGGCACCCGGCACGCCCATGTTGACGTCCAGGACCTGCGCCCCGTCCGCCTTCTGCGAGGCGGCTTCGGCGAGGGCTTCGGAGAGGTCGCCGGCGCGAAGGGCGGCCTGGAAGGCCTTGCGACCGGTGGGATTGATGCGCTCGCCGATGAGGACGGGCGGCGAGGAGGGCAGGCCGATGGGCACGGCGCGGGCGTAGGAGGTAATGATGGCCGGGGCCGGGGCGGCAGCGTCATGGGCGGCGGCCCGGCGATCAGCGGGGACGAAGCCACGCTGGCCGACGCGCTGGACGAGCTCGCGAATGTGGTCCGGCGTCGTGCCGCAGCAGCCGCCCAGCAGGGACGCGCCAAGGTCGGCGATCTGCCCCATCTGCTCGGCAAACTGCGCGGGCGAGGTGGGATAGGTGGGGCGGCCATCGCGCAACTGCGGCAAGCCGGCGTTGGGGCTGACCAACACCGGCACGTGGGCGGCCGCCAGCAGACGCCGGGCGACGGGTAGCAGGCGGTCCGGGCCCAACCCGCAGTTGGCAGAAATCACATCCGCATGGAGACCTTCGAGCATCGCGACCATCGCCTCGGGCGGCGTGCCGGAAAGGAGGGCCTGGCCTTCGTCATAGGTGTTGGAGACGATGACGGGAAGGGCGGTTGCCTCCTTCGCGGCCAGCAGGGCGGCCTTCGTCTCGTAGGCATCGTTCATCGTCTCCACCAGCACGACGTCCGCCCCGGCCGCCGCCCCGATGCGCGCGACCTCCGCAAAGAGCTCGACGGCCGCCTCGAAGGCCAGGTCGCCCAGCGGGGCCATCATCTTGCCGCTCGGACCGATGTCCAGCGCGACAAAGGTCTCGTCGCGCGGCCGCCCGGACGCCTCGATGGCCCGGCGTGCCAGCCGGACCCCGGCGGTGACCACCTCCTCCAGGGAGGGACCTCCCGCCTCGGTGCCGTAGTGCAGACGGTTCGCGCCAAAGGTGTTGGTGGTGAGCACGTTGGCGCCAACCGCGAGATAGGACTGGTGCAGGGCGACGATTTCCTCCGGCCGCGAGAGGTTCCAGAGCTCCGGCAGCTCGCCGGGACAGAGCCCACGCGCCTGCAACATGGTGCCCGTGCTGCCATCGAAGAACAGGCGGCACCGCGCCAGGGCGGCAAGGAACGGATGGGAGGCAATCGAGCTCATGGCACCGCGCATTCTGGCATAGTCCACCCGCAAAGGAAAGCAAACTCATGCCGGGCGTTGACGATGGTGCGTCGTGTGTCCCCTTGACAATAGCAAGCACGTCAGCTATGGTCGCGTCATTCGCAGGTATTTGTGTGTTAGGGTTTCCCCCCTGGTCCTTTGTTGATCCCCTCAGGATCCTGCGATTTCGTGTGTTCAGGGGGATAATGGGGATAAGGGGACAGGCTATTAGCTGGCGACAAAAGGGTGATGGAAAGGTTGCGACCATCCATTCGCCCATCTCTCGCTCTCTTCTCGCCTCCACGCCCTCCGCGCCTCCGCGTGGTTTTCATCCGCTCCGGCTCGCACAGAGGCGCAGAGGAGGCACGGAAGCAGGAGGGAAGTGCTGAGGGTGAGGGTTCCGCCGCAGTCTTCACCCTCCACGCCCGGATCCTCCCGCCCTGTTGGGCGGGTTTCCGACCGTGGCGACGGCGACCCCGCCGTCGCCTCCTATGCGACGGAGAGATTGCCGTCGCCAACCCCCTTCCGCCCCCCATCGCCGCAACGGCGAGACGCCGTTGCTGCATCAACTGCCGCTTTCCTCTCGCGCAAAACACGTTTCGTCCATGCCGCCGAAGTCGATGAAGCCGACGACATCGGATGCTGTCACTTGGCTTTCGGCTTGACCCTGCCCCGCCGCCTGCGGACAATTCTTTCCGTTGCCCGTCATCCGTCCTACCGCGCCCCCAATCCCCGCCCCCTCGAAAACAAGCGAATTCCCCAATGATTTCCGCCATCCTAATAGCCTGTCCCCTGATGCCCACAGGAGTTCCATGATGGGATTATTATTTGTGCTTTTGATCGTAGGACTTTTCGGATGCAATAACTCATCATCGCCTCAAGTCGATGAGTATGCCCACACATCATTTCCCCAGCCAGACGAAAGAGTTCTCCTCTGGCTTTCAAAAATCAATTACGATGCACTTTGGAATTGGTATCTTCCCCAACAGACGATAGATTGGGATGCCTGGGTGGAAGAGGGAAAACAGATTCCCGACGTGGAGCAGACCCTTTGCGCCCTGCTCCAAAATCGTGATGCAAGAGTCCAACTCCCGTTGGTGGCAACCGCGCTCGGAAAAATCGGGAGTGGCGAATGTGTGCCGACATTGATAGAAAGTCTCCATATGGAAGAAGATGCCCATGTTCGTATGCAAGCGGCTGGCGCGCTTGGCTGTTTGCGGGACATACGTGCAGTTTTTCCATTGGGCCGCTTGCTTGAAGTTGAGCCTGATGAAAATGTACAATACAATGCGGCTTTAGCCTTGGCAAAAATTGGTGGCCCCGATGCAAGGGCGATTTTGGAGGGTCCCAGGGGACGGACCATTAAATTATTGACGGCACCAGGGGACAGGCCATTAGATGATGACAAAACGAAAAAAGATGATAGCCTATAATTCCAACGAAGGTTTTCCGCATACCGGTGTCGTCTGGTTCTTGTGGTGTGCCGCAGACTCAGCCTATGCCTTCGGCCAGTTCGTGGCCATTGACTACTCCGACGACACCCCCGACGTCGCCTTCACCTACGACCGCCTCGGCCGCCAGCTCACCATCACTGACGTCCTCGGCACCCGCACCAACGTCTACTCTCCCACCGACCTCCTTGAAGAGCGCCACCCGGAACAAAGGGGACAGGCTATTAGCTGGTGACAAAAGGGCGAGGGAAAGCTGACGGCAATCCATTCGCCCATCTCTCGCTCTCTTCTCGCCGTCGCTCCCCCCTCCGCCTCCTATGCGACGGAGAGATCGCCGTCGACACCCCCTTCCGCCCCCCCATCGCCGCAACGGCGAGACGCCGTTGCTGCATCAACTGCCGCTTTCCTCTCGCACGAAACACGTTTCGACCATGCCGCCGAAGTCGATGAAGCCGACGACATCAGATGCTGTCACTTGGCTTTCGGCTTGACCCTGCCCCGCTGCCTGCGGACAATTCTTCCCGTTGCCCGTCATTCGTCCTACCGCGCCCCCAATCCCCGCCCCCTCTAAAACAAGCGAATTCCCCAATGATTTCCGCCATCCTAATAGCCTGTCCCCTGGTGTCGCAGATGGGGACTGAGCACCACTCGTTGAACATGCGAAGTTATATGTGGGTAAAGACCGAACCAGAATGCGAAGAATGTGTATACCAGTAAAATGAAAATAATTCACCTGATTATCTCCATGATGATTTTTGTTTCTTGTTCATGTTTTGGTGATGAGGTGAAAGCGACCATCGTAGAATATGGACTTTATACGGATTTGGATATCATCGGCAGGACGAAAACGGGGGCACGCGAATGGCTTCTCGCTTCAGAGAAGCATTTGGAAACTACCACGCATGTGCCGTGCAAGTATGGTGTTTCTTTTGGGTATCGCTTCCAAATCGATGGACATCCTGAGTCCGACACAATAACCTACGGCATTCTCTTGCCCCCAGAAGGGTGGCAGGCAAAATATTTTGCTGTTACGCGAACATATGAAGAAACTGTGGCGAATCCGTTCATCGGATATCGACTTGATGCCGATGGCCCCACCCCTTGCGGGACGTATGTTCTTGTTATTAGCGTAGGCGATAGGAAATTGTGCGAACAATCATTTGAAGTATACTCTGAAAATGGTATCAGGGGACAGGCCATTAGCGAGTGACAAGGAAGAAGAAGTTGATATTCCATAGCGCAAGCATTTTCAAACGGGTTAGGGTGTGGTGGCCCTCTGTGAACGGCCAACCCGGCACCGTCTGCTTCGATGCTTCCTTCGACGTCCCGGGCGTCCCAGTTGTCCCCGGAACCAACCCCCTCGTGGCCACCTACGTTGACCCCGCCTACACCAACGCCCCCATGACGGCCTCCGCCACCTCCACGGTCGTCGTCACCGACCGCACCTATGCCTACGACGCCAACGGGAACATGACCACCAACGGGGCGTTCACCTACGTCTGGGACTGCGAAAACCGCCTGACCGAGGTCTGGAAAAACGGCGCTCTCGTCCAATCCAACCGCTATGACGCCCTCTGGCACCGCCGCGAAAAAATCGAATACGCCCCCGACGGCACCGCCGTCACCAACCGCTACATCTACAAGGACTGGCTCGTGCTGGCCGTGACCGACGGCGCAGGCAATGTTCTTGAAACCTACACGCACGGCGCGGACCTCTCGGGCGTGGTCGGTGGCTCTGCGGGTGGCATTGGGGGTATTCTCGCCTCCACGCAAGCGGACGGTGCGGCGGTCTACGCCTACGACTTCAACGGCAACATCCTGGGTACCACCGACGCCTCCCGCGCAGTTGTTTCCACCCTCACCTACACCCCCTTCGGCGAAATCCTCTCCCGCACTGGGGCGTTCATCCCGCGCTACCAGTTCAGCACAAAAGAATGCGCCCCCCGCATCGACCTTACTTACTATGGCTATCGGTTTTACTTGCCGATTTTGGGAAGATGGATGAACCGGGATCCGAAACAGGAATCTGGCGGAATGAATATATATGCCTTTGTTCGTTCAAGAGTAATTTCATATATTGATGCCCTTGGGTTGACTGGGTGCGATGACTCGGAAGAAATAGTATGGGAAGAGTGGCAATATGCTGGATTTGAATATATAAATCTGGTAAAAGGAGGCGGGTCGGGTTCAAGCATGGCGGAGGGGGGCGTCATTTTGCATTATTCACGAACTGGAACACAGACGTTCCACTGTTGTCAGGATATGGATGCGACAACAACAGCTAGTTATGATGTAATACTGGATGACCCTTTGGTAGTTACTGATGGTGGGCCGAATCCATTAATTCCAATACCAACACCGGGAAGAATAATCCCTACAATAATTGGATGGTTTCCTTCCCCGAGTGTACCGCATAATAAGCCAGAGGGTATTGATCCAGATGCATATATTCCATCTGAGGATGAGGAAGGCACTTTTGATCCACCAGCATGTCCTTGTGAGGAGTAGAAATCCAATGAAGCGAGGTATTATATTCAGTTTTTCAATTGGGCTGATTGTAGGAGCATTGTGCGTTGGAAAACTTACTAGCTTATACTATGGCTATGTGCAGCCAGGTTACCTGTCGGTAACAACTTCAGTTATATTATCCTATACAGCAGAAGGTGATATAGAAAAGGGGCGCATATTTGGCGAAAAACTCCTTTTGTCTGCCTTGGTGCAACTACACCATCAACTTGATGATCCTCTATTGCCGCGTTCATGGAGAGAGCAAGGCGAATATTCTTTTGAAAAGGGGTTAAATTATTTCAAAAAATACAATCCGAACGCAATTCGTGAATTCATTGATTCAGCAGACAGAGAATCTGAAAGACAACGGCGAAAAGAAGCTTTTAGGGAAAAACGGGGACAGGAAAATTAAGACAAAAAAGGTGGCAGACCCCAAATTGGAGAATATGGGGACAGGCTATTAGCTGGCAGCAAAAGGGCGAGGGGAAGGGGGCGGCAATCCATTCGCCAATCTCTTTTCTCTCTCGCCTCCGCGCCCTCCGCGCCGCCGTGTATGCTTTTGAGGAACTTCCGACCTCAGACGTCCGACTTTCCGGAAGGCGTCCCCGACGTTGAAAACACTCCTCATGCGTGCAATCCGTGTTATCCGTGGGCCGGCGGCGTTGCGGTGCGCTAGCGCCAGGAGGGGGGGAGGAAGGCGGCCTGGAGGAGGGTGTAGTTGAGGAGGAAGGGGGCGGCCAGGAGGTTGAGGAGGGGGTGGCGGAAGCGGCGGCGGAGGAGGGCGGCAACCAGAGAGAGCAGGAGGGCGACGGAGGCCAGCAGAAATAGTCCGGGAAAGGCGAGGAGGGAGAAGTAGGCGACAAGACAGGCGAAGGGAGTGCAGATGCGGCAGAGCTTGTGGCTGAGGAACTGGAGGAAAATCGGGTTCTGGCGCGGGGAGAGGAGGCGGGGTTCGAGGCGCAGGAGCTGCCAGTTGCCGGCGGCGGTGCGGCGTTTGCGGCGGAGCTCGACGGCGAGGTCGGTCTCGGGAACGTCGAGGCAGGTGGCCCCGGGGACGAAGAGGCAGCGGCCACCGGCCAGGACGGCGCGCATGGGGATAAGAACGTCGTCATTGAGGGTGCCGGGGGGCGGCGGCACGGCGGCGGCGCGGCGGATGGCGTAGAGGGCCCCCGTGGCCCCGGGGACGGAGGCGAGGGCGGATTCGGCGGCGCGGAGCTTTTTCTCGAAGGACCAGTAGGAGTCGGCGGCGGAGGCATCGGGGGTGTCCGGGGCGGCAAAGAGCAGTTCGCCGGAGGCGACGGCGACGGAGGGGTCGGCGAAGGTGCAAAGGAGCTTTTCGATGGAGCCGGGGAGGACGGTCTGGCGGACGTCGAGGAAGACCAGGACGTCGGTGGCGGCGAGCGGGATGAGGTCGGCAAGGACGGCGGCCTTGCCGCGGGCGTCCGGGAAGGGATGGAGGTGGAGGCGCGAGTCGGGGAGGAGGGCGCGTAGGGCGTCGGCGGAGGCGGGCGAGGCACCATCGAGGCCGACCAGAATGGCGTCGATGGCGTCGGAGGCGGGCAGGGCCAGAAGTTCGCGGAGCTTTTGGGGCAGGCGGGTGCCTTCGTCGCGGGCGGAGAGAAGGATGGTGGCGCGGGGAAGCGGGGCGTCGGGGACGGGGCGGAGGGGGCGCGGACGGAGGCGGGCGAGCAGCAGGATGGCCAGGGGATAGAGGAGGTAGGTGTAGCCGAGGAAGAGGAGGGCGGCAGCGAGAAGCAGGAGGGAGAGGAGGGGCATGGGAACGGCGACAACGGCTAGAGGGCGGGGGCGGGGGCGGAGGGGGGGCGCAGGGGAGCCGTCGCGGCGTAGGCGAGGTGGGCGGGTCCGAGGAGGTAGGGGGAGGGCGAGGCGGCGGTGGGCGGAGTGACGACGAGCGGGGTGCCGAGAGCGGGCAGAACGGTGATGGGGCGCGTGGGGTCGAGAAGGCCGAGTCGCGCGGCAAGGCAGGCGGCGGCGGTGGCCCCGGTGCCGCAGGCGAGGGTTTCGGCTTCGACACCGCGTTCGTAGGTGCGGATGTGGAGGGTGGAGGGGGGGATGGGCAGGCAGACGTCGATGTTGGCCCCGGCGGGGGCGAAGAGGGCGTGGTGGCGGACGAAAGGACCGAAGGTGGCGAGGGGGAAGGCGGCCAGGACGGAAGGGTCGGCCGGGGCGAGGAAGTGGACGGCGTGGGGGACGCCAGTGTCGAGGTGGTGGAGCTGGAAAGAAGCGTCGCCAAAGTCGAGGGAGAGGTTCAGGCGTTCGTCGGCGGGCGGGGGAAGCTGGACGCGGACGGAGGCGACGGCGGGCGGGGCGTCACCAGCCGCGCCGGAGACGGGCTCCAGGGAAAGGAGCTCGGCGGAGAGGAGGCCGGCATCGGTCTGGAGGCGCATGGCAGCCGGGGCGCGCCGCTGGAGATAGGTGAAAAAGGCCAGGCAGCGGAGGCCGTTGCCGCAGAGGGCGGCGCGGGAGCCGTCGGAGTTGAAGAAGCACATGCGGGCGGCGGCGGCCCCATCGGGTGTGGACGGGCGGAGCAGGATGAGGCCGTCGGCCCCGATGCCGGTGCGGCGGGCGCAGAGGCGGGCGATGAGGGCGGCATCGGGGTCGGGGAAGGCGGCTTCGGGGTCATCGACGAGGATGAAGTCGTTGCCGGCGCCGTGGAACTTGGCGAAGGGAAGTTGCCGGGCGGAGGGGGTAAAGGGAGGAATGGGGAAGAGGGGGGACATGGGAGGCGGCGGGAGGGGGAGCGGGGGGAAGCTAGAGGGCCCAGACGAGTTCGAGGCGGAGGAAGTAGGCGGGGTTGTGGGGGCCGGGGTAGTAGTCGCCGGGGGTGAGGGCCTCGACCTGGACGTGGGCGCGGAGGGTGTCGCGGGCAAAGGTGGGGAGGACGGGAAATTCGTAGCGGGCGGTGGCAAGCCAGCCGCGGTCGTGGGAGTCGGTGACCGTGTCGGCCTCGGGAGCATGGAGGTAGGAGAGGGTGGCGCGGAGGGCGTGACGCGCGGCCAGGCCGGGGAGGCGGGCTTCGAGGGTCGGGGCGAGGAGGTTCTGCCAAGGGGCGGGGTCGGCGTCATAGCCGTAGAGCATCAGCTCGGAGAACCAGGGGTAGCGCGCCCAGAGGGGATTCCAGGACTCGGCGCGGGCGGTGGAGGGGTCGTCGCCGGAGAGGTAGAGGAGGCGCAGCGCGAGGGCGGCGCCGGGCAGGGCGGGGAAGGTGCGGGCGAGAGCGGTCTCGGCCAGCCAGGCGCGGCGGTCGGCGTCAGAGGACGGGGAGAACTGGCGGGCGACCTCGGCGCTGGCGGTGAGGGTATCGTCGAGGGGAACGGCGAGGAGGAGGCCGGCGGTGTGGATGTCCTCGGAGGGGCGGCGCGTGTCAGGGACATCGGGCTTGGCGGGAGCGCGCCAGTGGGAGTCGTGCTTCCAGAGGTAGAGGGCGGTGAGGGAGACGGGGTTGGTGGTGGCGGGGGAGACGGAGGACAGGAGCTGGCGCAGGAAGGCGCCGGCGCCGGCCTCGTCCATGCCGGTGTCGTTGGGCGTGTAGCCATCGAGGTCGCGGTGGAGGTGGCCGATGGCGAGGGGGTCCTCGTCGGGGTCGTAGGCGGCAAAGGCGTCGAGGCGGGTGCGGCGGGAGGGGGTCTGGAGGGTGGCGGCGACGGCGTTCATGTAGGAGGAGCGGGAACCGTCCTTGGGGGTGCCGTCGCCGAGGTAGTGGAGGGAGGAGGGGATGGCGAGGTCCTGGCGGCCGGCGGTGAGGGCGAGATTGCCGTCGCGAGTGTGCCAAGAGAGGGCAAGGGCGTCGAGGACCAGCTCGTCGGGCCAGCGCCAGGAGTGGGAGTGGACGGGGCGCATGACGGCGCGGAACTCGTGGAGGAGGCGGACGTTCAGGGAGAGCGGGGAGTCGGGACCGAGAAGGAAGCCGAGACGGGAGCGGAAGCGGAAGTAGGTGTTTTCGCCACCGCGGGAGTAGGCGCCGGTGCGCAGGGGGATGGCATCGAAGGCCTCGAGGCGAAGGCGGACATCGGCGACGGGGCGAATCCAGGGGGGCAGGGTGGACGCCGGTTCGGCAGCGGGCGCGGGCTCTTCGACGGGATCGGGAACGAGGTCGGCATCGGCGCTGACCGGGACCTCGGCGGCGGGAAGTTCGGCAGCAGGCTCGGCGGCGGCGGGCGGGGCCTTCCGGCGGGCGGCGGAGGCGGGTAGCGTCGCGGCGAGGAGGGCGAGGGCGGCGAAGAGGGGGAGGAGTCGGTTCATCATGGGAGTCCGGGGCTTGGGGTTAGCGGGGCTGAGGCATGGTTTGACAGAAAAGCGGTTTGAAAACCACGGCCGGAAATGTCGCATGCGCGCGCCGGGATGTCAACACGCCAAAGGGGGACGGGACGGGTATAGAGGGTAAAGAGACGGAGCGGGGAGCGACGCCCCCGCCGTACGAGGGGAACGGGGGAGAAAGGGGCTCGCGCAGAGGCGGGGGGAGATGGGAGCGGCTTCCGGAGGTGCGGCTTTCAGCCGCGCAATTCATTTGGGCGCGACAGGATGTCGCACCTCCGAACCTTGCGGCCACACATTTTCGCAAAATGCTCTAGAGGATGCCGGGGAGGGTGGAGGGAATGGCGGCGGGGCGGCCGGAGGGCACGGGGCCCAGCATGACGCCATTCATCATGCCACGGGCGGGACGGACCTTGGCGGCGGCGGAGCGGAACCAGTCGGCGAACGCCTTGTCTTCGGCGGCGCGGCCATAGCGGGAATCGGAGAGGATGCCCTGGATGGCGCGGGCGGGGTCGAGGTCGTAGGCTTTCTGGACGGCTTCGAGCGCCTTGTTGTGCTGTCCGAGGGTGGAGTAGGCGGCGCCGAGGTCGAGCCAGGCTTCAAGGTGGCGGGGCTGGCGGCGGAGGTAGTTCTCGAGCACGTAGGCGAAGGCGTCGATGCGCTGGTCCTGGGCGAAGGAGGCGGCGAGCTGGAGGAGGAAGTCGGTGGGGACGGAAGGGTTGGCGCTAAGCTGCAAGCCGAGCTGGATGGACTCGCCGACGCGTCCGGTCAAGCGGAAGAGGTTGATGAGTTCGATGGCCTCGTCGAAGGTGAGCGGCTCGCCGGCGCGGCGCTTGGCGTCGAGCTCGTCGATGCGGGCGCGGGCTTCCTTCATGCCGCGGAGACGGGCGAGGAAGTCCTTGGCGGAGTCGTTGTGGACGTCCTTTTCGACGAAGTCGGCGAGGAGGGCGATGGCGTCGTCCTCGCGGCCGAGGTTGACGTACATCTGGGCGAGGCGGAAGAGGGCCTCGGGGCTGAGGGGGTAGAGGTCGACGGACTGCTTGTAGGCGTATTCCGCCTCTTCGTAGTTGCGGCGGAACTCGTAGATGCCGGCAATGGCGCTGCGGAGTTTGCTGAAGGACTTGCGGGCGCAGATGTCGCGCTGGAACTCGCTCTGGGAGAGGAGCCACGGCGTGTACCAGCCCCAGAAGGCGTGGTCGTTCTTCACGACGTCCTCGGGCAGGCGCGGCAGCGGGGTGGCGTTGAGCTTGAGCATGATGCCGTTGGGGGTGAGGTAGGGATACATCCACTGGATGGCGTAGGATTCCTCAACGTAGAAGTCGTGCTTGTCCTTGTTCTCCTCGAAGATGAGCTTGGCGAGGATGCCGTTGATGGCCATGACGCCGCCGACACCGTTGACGGAGACGCGTCCGTTCTCGAGCTTGATGTCGGCGCCGGCGGGGATGCGCCCGGCCTGCACGTCGGCCACGTAGTCCTGGAAGGCCTTGTTGGACTCCTCGAGCGAGGGGATGTATATGGTGTCGCCGTAGAGGTCGCGGGTGACGTTCATGAAGGTGTTGTCGGCAAGCGCGTTCTGGGTGATGAGGTAGACGTCGGAGCGCACGTCGGCGGAGTAGATCATGTAGGTGGGGACGAAACGCCCGGGGTCGGTGCCGCCGTAGAAGACTGCGCCTTGGGTCATCGGCGGCGGATACTGCGGATCGTCGGAGCCCAGCGCCTCGCAGAGCGCGCCCCACTGCGCCTTGAACTCGTCGCTGTCGGGGCCGCCATACCAGTACTCGAAGTCCTCGCGGATGCCCTTGATGCCCTCCAGCCCCCAGTTGCCGAACTGCCAGCCGTAGGTGTGGCCGTTCTGCTCGGCGCCGCCGACGGACCGGAGCTGGTCCTCGTCATAGGCGTTCTGGTAGACGAGCACCCCCGGCAGCAGCGCCGCCACCGCCAGCATCCCCGCCGCCAGCCCGAGCCGCGCCCCCGGTGCCCGCTCCGCCAGCCGCGAGAGCCCCAGCCGCTCCACGCACGCCATCGCCAGCACCAGCCCGTAGCCCAGCCACAGCGCATAGAACGCGTGCGACTGGATGAACTGCACGCGCCCGATGAACTGTTGCTGGAGGTCCATGGACGGATTCTGGAAGATCAGGAACACCACGCTCACCGCGAAGAAGCCCACGAAGCTCGTCAGCATCCAGCGCTGCGGGTTCGCGCCGTAGTCCATGTCCAGCGCCAGCTCCGAGCGCGCCAGCACCCAGCACGCCGCCACCGCGATCGGCGGGGCGAGGATCAGCGCCAGGAAGAACAACCGTCCGTCCGTCTTCAGGAACGCCTGCGTGCCGTCCGCCAGCGTCACCAGCGACCGGCCGTTCTGCGCCGCGTCCGCGATTGCCGACGCCGACGGGAACAGGCTCTTCCACGCGTTCACGTCCACCCACAGCACCGCCAGCAGCAGCACTGCCAGGAAGCCCGCGACCACGATGCGCGTGACCAGCCCGCTTTCCAGCCAGTCCGCCACCTGCCGCCGCAGCCACTGCGCCAGCAGCACCACCACGCCCACGCCCGCCATCAGGAGGATCGGGGCGACCAGCGCGCGGTAGGCGGTCTCCACCTTGGCGCCGAAAGCCTCCGCCACGAACAGCGGCAGCGACAGCACCAGCAGCGCCAGCGCCACCGGCAACGCGCCGTAGCGCCGGCCATTCAGCTTGAAGCCCCATGCGCAGAACGGCAGGAAGCCGAGCACCGTGATGGGTAGCGTGAACTGGTTGCGCAAGTCCGTCAGGTAGGTGCCAAGCTGCTCGACGAACTTCTGGCTGAACACGTCCGTCGCGACAATGGCTTCATACTGGCCACGTGTCACCGCATGCATGAACCCCGCCCACGTCCGCGCATAGCCCCAGTTCATCGGCGGATTCTGGTCGGAGGCGATGGGCAGGTAGAGGTAGAAGGCGACACCCAGCTCCGCCAGCAGCATGGAGACGGCGACCGTCTTGGCGTTCGGCAGCTTGAGCATGGCCGCGCCTATCGGGAGAAGCAGGATGAGGGCGCAGAGCGGGACGAAGGTCGAGCTCGCCTGCGTGACGAGGTGCCCGAAGGACGTGGCGTCGCCGGCCCCGAACAACTCGCCCAGCAGCCAGGGCGACCAGTTCTTCATGAACGTGGCGGACCTAGGCATCGGCTCGGAAATGAAGATGCGGTTGAGCAGCACGATCGCCAGGAAGGTCAGGACAGGAGTCGCAACGGCCCACGCGAAGCGGACCGGGGCCGGCTGGCGGCGCGTCCACCAGCCGGTCAGCAGGGCGAGCGGGACGGCCAGGAAGCTGTAGTTGTAGAGCCAGAAGGCGGCGGTGCCCGGCCCCTCGGACCACTTCCAGAAGTTGGGATTGCCCTGGGCGGCGGCCAGGTCGTCGGGGCTGACCAGGATGGAAATGCCCTTGGCGGCCAGCAGGAAGGCCGGGGCGACGAAGACGGCGCCAATCACGAAATCGCGGAAAAGGTCCGTGTCCTTGACGAGTACGGCCAGGACGAGGGCGAGGGCGAGGAAGAGCAGCGTCTGGTGGTTGGTGAGACCGAGGCCGAAGAGGAAGGCGGCGCAGTAGAGCCAGGCGGTGCGGTCCGGGCGACGCATCCACATGTAGAGGAAGAGGAGCACCGCCATCTGGAAGAGGGCGTTCAGGGAGTAGACCTCCACGATGACGCTCTGGGACCAGAGCACCGGGCTGAAGGCGAGCAACAGTCCGCCCGACACCCCCGACACCGCGCAAATCCATGCCTCCGTCGTGCCGCCCAGACGCTCCCGCAGCACCCCCACCGTCCGCACCATGTCCCCGCCACTGCGGCTGATCAGCAACGCCAGCAGGCCGCACGCTCCGGCACCGGCCACGGCGCTCGCCAGGCCCACCGACCACGCCGGATTCGGGTGCCCGTTGTACTTCACCCAGTGGAAGAGCAGCTGGAAGATCCACGTCACCAGCGTCCAGATCGGATAGCCCGGCGGGTGCGGAACGCCCAGGTAGTCGCTCGCGACCGCCAGCTCGCCGCTGTCCTCCAGGGTGACGGTCGGGGCCAGCGTGAAGAAATAGGCCAGCAGCGTCACGCCGAAGGTGATGGCGGCCGCCCACCAGTCGCGCGGACGGAAGAAGGCCCCCGCCGCCTCCTCGTCCGCGTCCGGCGCGACGGGGCCTGCGCCCGCCGTGACCACGCGTTCCACCTGCTCCATTGCCGTCTTGGAAAAAGTCATGCTCTGCACCTGTTCTGCCTGTGAGGTCTTAAACGCGCGAGACTATACCTTGCCCGGCGGCCTCGTTCAATCCGTTTCCGCGACGGCGACGGCGACTTGCGACTTGCGACGGGCGACTTGCGGGGAGGAGGGGGGAGGCGGGGTCAGGAGAGGTGGCGGGCGGCGCGGATGCGGTCGTAGGCGGTCTGGATGGCCTGGAACTTCCTGGTGGCGTCAGCCTGGGCGGCGGGACCGAGGTGGGCGACCTTGTCGGGGTGGTGCTTGAGGGCCATGCGGCGGTAGGCCTTCTTGAGATCGGCGTCGGTGGCGGAAGCCGGGATGCCCAGGACGGCGTAGTCGTCGTCGAGGGTGGGTTCGCGGGGGCGGCGGGGCGGAGGGCGGGTTCGGGAATGGAAGCCGCCACCGGAGGAGGACGAGGCGTCCGGGCGAATCCCGAACATGGCCGCGATGGAGAGGATGTCGCTCTTGGAGAGGCGGAGTCTGGTACCGATTTCGAGCAGGAGGACGAGCTCGTTGGGCATGAGCGTGCCATCGGCAAGCGCGACCGTGAAGAGCATGTGGAGGAGCTGGCGGCGGGCGGCGGCGTCGAAGCGCGCGGCGATGCGGGCGCAGACGGGCTTGACGTCGATGTCCTCTTTCAGGAGGTCGCGGAGGGCGTGGAGGGCGTCGCGGGCGATGGCGTCGGGGTAGTGGTCGGAGAGGTAGCGCTTGACGACGTCGAGTTCGTCGCGGGTGGCGCGGCCATCGGCCTTCATGACAGCGGCGACGAGCACCATGAAGGACACGGCGAAGTCGGCGGGGTCGGCGGGATTGGCGCGGGTCTGGGAGCTGCGCCGGCCGGTGCCGGAGGCGCCCCCGGACGTGCTGCGAGCACCTTGCGAGGAGGAATGGTAGAAGCTTTGCCCCTGCTCGCTGCTACGGCGGCGCTCCCACTCCTGCTGCTGCTGGTTGGCGGCGGCGATGCGGTTCCAGAGGATGCCGAGGCCTGCGCCGATGAGGGCGCCGACGGGGCCGCCGCCAATCCACCAGCCGAGGAGGCCTGTCACGAAGGGGGAAACCATTAGCTACTCAGCACGAGGGGGAAGGTTGAAGAGTTGAAGGGTTGAAAGGGTGGAGCGGGGACGATGCTCACGTGGTACGGGCTAGTAGCGGTAGAGGTCGGTCTTGTAGGGGCCTTCGACGGGGACGCCGAGGTAGGCGGCCTGCTTGGGGGTGAGCTGGTCGAGATGGACGCCGAGCTGGGTGAGGTGGAGGCGGGCGACCTTTTCGTCAAGGATCTTGGGCAGGACGTAGACGCCGACCGGGTACTTGCCGGGGTTGGTGTAGAGCTCGATCTGTGCGAGAACCTGGTTGGAGAAGGAGTTGGACATGACGAAGGAGGGGTGGCCGGTAGCGCAGCCGAGGTTGACGAGGCGGCCTTCGGCGAGGAGGAGGATGGAGCAGTCCGGGGCGGTCCAGATGCGGTGGACCTGGGGCTTGATCTCCTCCCAGCGGTATTCGCGGAGGGCGGCGGTGTCGATCTCGGAGTCGAAGTGGCCGATGTTGCAGACGATGGCGAGGTCCTTCATGGCGAGGACGTGCTCCTTGCGGATGACGTCGCAGCAGCCGGTGGCGGTCACGAAGACGTCGCCGATGGGGGCGGCCTCGTTCATGGTCATGACCTCGTAGCCGTCCATGGCGGCCTGGAGGGCGCAGATGGGGTCGATCTCGGTGACGATGACGCGGGCGCATTGTCCGCGGAGGGACTGGCAGCAGCCCTTGCCGACATCGCCATAGCCGGCGACAACCGCGATCTTGCCGGCGAGCATGACGTCGGTGGCGCGCATGATGCCATCGACGAGGGAGTGGCGGCAGCCGTAGATGTTGTCGAACTTGGACTTGGTAACAGAGTCGTTGACGTTGAAGGCCGGGATGAGGAGGGTCTTGGCGGCGGCCATCTGGTAGAGGCGGTGGACGCCGGTGGTGGTCTCCTCGGTGACGCCGCGGATGGACTTGGCCAGCGCCGCGAAGCGTCCGGGACGGGCCTGGACGGCGGCGCGGACCTGCGCCTTGAGAATGCGCTCCTCGTCGGAGGCGTAGGGGCCGTCGAGAACCTGGAGGCCTTCGGTCTCGGCGCGGTAGCCGAGGTGGAGGAAGAGGGTGGCGTCGCCGCCGTCGTCGAGGATCATGTTGGGCAGCTCGTCGGGGCCCCAGTCGAGGATGCGGTCGGTGTAGGTCCAGTATTCTTCGAGGGTCTCGCCCTTCTTGGCGAAGACGGGGGTTCCGCGCTCGGCGATGGCGGCCGCGGCGTGGTCCTGAGTGGA
>JAFTAH010000002.1 GCA_017458625.1 Kiritimatiellia bacterium
CACTTGGAGGCGGGAGAGTAGCACGCCGCCAGATTTTTTTCCTCGGGAGCTTCCCAGGCGGACATTCCCCCCATCCTCCGCCTCGGGAAGCTCCCTTTTTTGTGCCCCGAAGGCACCGCCGGAACACGGACGCGGAGACGGGAGGAGGGGGGAGGGGGGGGGAAGGGGGGAAGCCTGGAGATTTCTAGAGATTTCTAGAATTCCCGGAGTCTAGAGCAAATTAAGAAATATCGTGTCCACATTGGGAGGGCTCGGCTTCGTCCGGACCGCAGTCCGTAGGACACGAGAGGGACGATCCAGGGGTGTGCCTTGCGCACGGCCGAGACGAAGCGCGGATCTCCCAGAACGGCTACATTTTTTCTGAAATTGCTCTAGAGCAAATTAAGAAATATCGTGTCCACATTGGGAGGGCTCGGCTTCGTCCGGACCGCAGTCCGTAGGACACGAGAGGGACAATCCAGGGGTGTGCCTTGCGCACGGCCGCGACGAAGCGCGGCCCTCCCGGAAACGACTACACCATTTCTAAAAACGCTCTAGAGCGGGACAAAATAATGTATAGGCTTTTTTGGGGGTAAGGCATGCCCTGTTCCAGAGCAGAGCATGCGGCCAGCATTTTCAAAAAAAGTATAGGCATCCCGGCTCTCCTGTGATTCTTTCAGCCCATGAGAACCATCTCTCTTGATTTGCGGAGCCGCATCCTCGACGCCTGTGATCGTGGCGATGCCACGCGTTCGGGCGTCGCCGAGCGCTTCGGCGTCTCGACCGGCTACACTTTTTCTTGAACCGCTCTCGCCCGCCGGACGCAATGAATTGCGTCCCTCCCGCGCTGGGGCACAGCGGGAGGGGCGCGGTTTCCTGCGACCGCCAGCCTGTGCCTGTGCGCAACCGAAAGGGCTACGGACAAATAGGAACCGCTCTAGGAGTCGTCGCTGCGAGCAAGGATTTCGGAGAGGATGCGGTCGCAGTTGTGGTGGTCGCGGAAGGCGAAGAAGGTATCGCGGCGGGGGCGGTCTTCGGGGGCGAGGGTCCAGTGGCGGGCGGCGGCGTCCTCCATGGCGGCCAGGAGCGCGGGGAGGGTGGTGGGGGCGGGGCCGGGGAAGTCGCCGGGCAGCCGGAGCAGCGGGTTGGAGGAGGCCACGAAGCGGTCGAGGTCGAAGGGATAGTAGACGACCGGCTTGTCGAGGAAGAGGCCGTGGAAGGCGATGGAGGAGTAGTCGGTGACGAGGAGGGAGGCCTGCTCGATGAGCGGGGCGAGGGGCGGTTCGTCGGCGGAAAAGACGGAGATGCGGGCGGGGAGCGAGGCGCGGAAGGTGGCGACCAGCGGGTCGAGGTGGGGATGGGTATGGAAGGCGAGGTCGAGATCGCGGCGGGCGAGCCAGTCGTGGAGGGCCGGGGAGGTCAGGAACTCCAGCCAGCGGCGGGCGTAGTCGGAGGCGGCGAAGGCCTCGGGGGAGGCGCCGTCGAGCCAGAGGCGGTAGGTGGGCATGACCAGAACGAGCGGGCGGGCGCGGTCGGCGGCGCGGTCGCGGAGATGGTCCCAGCGGGCGAGCCCTGTCGTGACGACGCAGGCGGCGGGCCAGCGGCCGGACTGGACCATCCAGGCGTGTTCGGAGGCGTTGGAACAGGTCATGTAGTCGAGGGAGCGGGCGGTGTAGCCATCCGGGAACTTGAAGGCCTTGATGCCGTGTTCAAGGAGCCAGAGGGGGCGTCGGAGCAGGACGTAGAGGCCGCAGGGGGTGTCGTGGCGGGGGAGGCCGAAGACGCGGTACTTGGTGTCGGTGCCGAGGAGAAGGTGCGCATTGACGGCGAGGAGGCGGTGGCGCAGGGAGGCGGGGCGGACGACCCGGCCATGGTCGAGCGGGGCCAGCGCGCGGGCATAGGTTGGCGAGGCCGGATCGCAGGCGTAGCGGAGACGGACGTGCCGGGTCTTTTCGACGCCTGTCTCGACGCAATGCCTGAACAGGGCGTAGGCGTTTTCGCGGGCGGCGAAGTCCTTTTCGTAGAAAAGCCAGTAACGGCGCGGACGCAGGATGGGGGACAGGAGAAGCGCAAGGAGCAGGACGAAGGCGTCGGCGAGGCGGTCGGCCAGGGTAAGGGGCGAGGGCGGGGCGACCAGCAGTCCCGAACGGTATGGCAAATCCTGCCAGCGGGCACTGAGCGCCGGGGAAAGCGTTACGGGACGGCGCATGAGCTGGAACAGCAGGCGCAGGCCAGCCATGACGGCGGGACGACGCGGCGGCATGACCGGAATGTAGCGCACGGTCGGGGTGGGGGAGGGGATGGCGGAGGTTATTTCCGGGGGCGCGAGCTCGAGAACTCCGCAGAGTGTCCAGGTCAGGTGGACACCGCTTTCGGCGGAGACAAGGAGTTCGTTGAGGTCAAAGGTGGCCGTGATGCGCGTAGCCTTTGCGGATGACCGAATCCCGATGGCGCGGGCAGGCCGGAGAAGCGGTTCGTCGCTGCCATCGGGGTAGGCGAGCAGGATGGCGCCAGTCCAGCGGGCGGCGGGCGGCGGGGGCGGGAAGCGGAGACAGGTGTGGAGCGTCTTGCTTGAATGGCCGAGGACAAGCCGTTCGCGGGTGCCCTTCAGCGCGGCGGACAGGGCCCAGACGGGGGCTCCGGATTCCAGCAACAGGGGCGAACCCGGTCGCGTGGGGACAGGCCAGATGGCCAATGGCGGTCGGTTGGGCCAGGCGGCAGTGGATGTGGCGAGGCTGATTGTGGGTGGGGCGGATTCCGCAGGAGCGGTCTGGAGCGAAAAACAGGCTTGCCGTGGCCCCTTGGCGACGAGGAGGCGGACTAGCCAGCGGACGGGCTTGGGGGAGGGGAAAAAGTCGGG
The DNA here is from genome assembly GCA_017458625.1 of Kiritimatiellia bacterium. Taxonomy (GTDB): domain Bacteria; phylum Verrucomicrobiota; class Kiritimatiellia; order CAIQIC01; family Lenti-01; genus RGIG3636. The sequence goes on from JAFTAH010000002.1 coordinate 2,840, forward strand.
CTGCGGGCCGAAAGAGAAGTGGCGGAAAAGGAGAGCGGTCCCTTCGACTTTCCACTCAGCGGGACGCAGGCGTAGCGTGCGGGCCTGGTCGGAACGCTTGACGAGCAGGAGTTCGGCGGCGGTGACGGCTTTCGGTTCCGAAATGCCTTCGAGGCGTAGGGCCAGGGCGTTGTCCAAAAGCTCGAAACGGGCTGTCGGCGCGGGGGTGGACTCGACGGGAATAGGAGGCGGAGGCGCGTAGCCGCTGCGCGGTGGCGGCGGGAACAGAACGGGAGCGGAAGTTGGGGTGCGGGAGTCCATCGGGGCAATCGGAGAGAAGGGGCGGGAGGGCAATCAGGTCTCCAGAATGAGCCGGACGAGGCGTTTGGTGGTGTCGGGCTTGATTACCTCCGGCCAGAGATATTTCGTCTTGAATCGGCGGTAGGCTTCCCAGTCGTAGGGTTGGTCTAGCGCGGCGTAGAAGGCCTGAGGGGAAACGAAGGCGGCCGACGGCATTTCCTCGAGGACATTGACGTTGACGCCTGGCCGCTCGAAGTAGCGTTCGTGGTCAGGGATGTAGAAGTAGACTGGCAGGTCGAGGGCCATTGCCTCGAAGATGAAGGAGGAGTAGTCCGTGACGACGTAGTCGGCCACGCTCAAGAGCTGCTGGGACGTGAAGCCGGTGGGCACCACGATGCGGTCGTCTTGGGGCAAGGCATTGTCCGCCTGCCATAGCGGATGGAAGTTGGGGATGACCACGTACTCCTCGGGAATGTGCTGGAGCAGGGAAAAATCCTTCTGCTGGCCGGACTCGCGGAAGGTCGAAACATACAGGATGACCTTGGCCGTGGCGAGGCGGGGATAGCGGGCGAGGATTTCGCGGCGGGTGGTGGCCCGGTCGGTCAGCAGGGCGTCAATGCGCGGCAGGAGCCCGTAGCGGAAGTGGGCGAGGTCGTAGCCCAACGCCTCGCTGAGGAAGTTGGCGATGGCAGGCGTCGAAGCCAGCACCCAGGAATAGCCGGCGTGAATCCGGAGCAGGCGGGCAATTTGCTCGCGGCGGCCCGTTGCAAATACTTGCTTGCCAAACTTCTTGATGTTGGCAATGCCATGCTCGATCTGGACGATTTTCAGGTTCGGCCGGTGGCGCAGCACGCTGAGGGGGAGGTTGTAGGTGTCCGTCACGCAGTAGCGGGCGGTTGCGAGATGGTACATTTGCCGGAAGATGCCGAAACTTTCCTTGCGGACAAACTCGAAGAGGTTCTGCTTGATGAGGCGGAAGAGGCTGACGGTGACGTAGCCTTGGGCCTCGAACTCCTTGCCCAGCAGCTGGAAGTCCAGGGACGGCGTGTCGGACTGGCGGCTGAGGAAAAGCACCTTGCGCGGATTCTGCGGAAGGAGCTTCAGCAGCGCATAGACCATGCGCAGGAAGCAGAAGTAGACGCAGATGGCAACGCGAATCATGGCCTAGGATTCAGCAAATGGCCGACGGGCCGGGCGAGGGCAAGGTTGAGGAATCATAACTTCCATGAGAAGAAGTCTCGCAAAATGGGCGGCCGGGCGCAAGGGGAAAGGGGAGGCGAGGAGAGGTGAGGAGAGGGGTATGGGCGGACCAGAGGGCGGCCAGCGGCTTCAGGGGCGGAGCTGGCGGGCGGGATGGATGGCATTGGCTCCGTGGCGTGCGCGAATGGCATTGGCAGTCCGCTCCAGCGCCTCGGCCTTGACGCGGTGGACGGAATCCGGGCCGGAAGAAGAACCTTCTTCAGGGAAGAGGCAGAGCTGCTGCGGGAGCGGCCTGGCGGCCGATGGGTCGGAAAGCCCCGTGACCCCGAAGCCGATGAGGCGGACAGGCTTGTGGCGCGGGGCGACGGCCAACAGGGCCTGGGCGGCATGGTGAAGGTCTTCGCCCAGGCGGGTCGGCATGGGAAACGGGGCCTGGCGGGTGAGCGTCTCGAAGGGTACCAGCCGAATCTTGAGCCGAGCCGTCGAAGCCAGCCGGCCATCGGCGCGAAGCGCAGCGGCCACCTCCTCCACCAGCGAGAACAGACGATTCTCCAGAACGGTTTTGGAGCGGATGTCGCTCGGGAAGGTGTATTCGCGGGAGATTGACTTATCGCGCCAGTCGAGCACGAGGTCGCGGGAGTCTTCGCCCAAGGCGAGCGCACGCAGGTGGGTGGCGGCATGGGGGCCGACCAGCGACTCGATGACCGAGAGGGGCGCATCCTGGAGTTGTGCAATCAGGTGGATGCCGGCGCGGTCGAAGGCGGCCTTGGTGACCTTGCCGACACCCCAGATGCTGGCGACGGGCAGCGGGCGGAGAAACCGGACGATGCTGGGGCGGTCGAAGGGAACCAGCGTGAGCCCATCGGGCTTGTGCAGTTCGCTTCCCAGCTTGGCGAGAAACTTGTTGGGGGCGATACCGATGGAGCAGGTCAGTCCGACCTCGGCACGGATGTCGCGCTTGATGGAGGCGGCGATCTGTTCGGGGGGGCCGAACAGGTGGGTGGCGCCGGAAACGTCCAGGAAGGCTTCGTCGATGCTTAGCGGCTCGACATAGGGCGTATAGCGGTCGAAGATGGCAAAGACCTGCCGGGAGGCCGCCGCGTAGCGCGGACCATCGACTGGCAGGAAGATGGCGTGCGGGCACAGGCGATAGGCCTCCGAGGAGGGCATGGCAGAATGGATGCCGTACTTGCGGGCCTCGTAGGAAGCCGTGGACACCACCCCGCGCTCGTTCGGCGGCGCCCCCACGACGATGGGCTTGCCGGCGTACTCGGGATGGTCCCGAAGCTCGACGGCCGCAAAGAACGCATCCATGTCCACATGCAAAATGATTGCCTGCCGACTTCCCTGTCTATTGTCGCCACTCATGGTTTCCACCTCCGGATTTTGCGCTTCCACCCCCCGCATGGCAATGGAATAGTCCCGTGAATTATCGCAAAGGGTGCGATTCCAAATTGTGGCAGGGGATTGAAAGGGTGGGGAAAACTTTTCATTCGAGCACGATTTTGTTGTTGCAGTCGAAGAAAAGGCGTCCCATTATTGACCCTTCACCGTGAAGGGAGCTAAACCCCATGGAAAACAGGCAGCGACGCATCGGGCAAATCAGGGAAGAAATCGCCGGCATCGAGGAGTTCGCGGAAGGGACTCTCTCGTGCAGTTCAAGCCGCTACCGGCTCAAGAACGGGACGTGGAAGCAGGCCAAGCCCCACTGGAAGTTCCAGAGTCTGGGGCCGCGCGGGAAACGGCGCTACGTCCACGTTCCGGCGGCGTGTGTGGCGCGGGTGAAGGAACTGGTCGAAAACGGGAAGCGCTACCGGGCGCTGGAAAGCGAATACGCGCGGCTGGTCACGGAGGCGTCCCTGGAGGACGGACGCCGGGGGAAAAACGGCATCGCCTTGCCGCGTCCCCGGTTCCGGCGGGTCGAACATGATGGCGCAACAAAGTAAAATCGCACCCTATCGCAAATAACCGCACCTTTCCCCTTTTCCCTTCCGGTCCTTTGCGGTATTCTTCGCGGCCGTTCACCTTTCGCTTGTGAGCAAGAATCTTTTCTTGGGAGTTTTGCCATGTCTGATCCGATGATCCCGACCGCCGCCGCCCCTGCCGCCGACACCAACGAATACCGCGCCCAGCGCGTAGCCAACATGGAGGCCCTGCGCGCCGCTGGCCAGCGGCCCTTTGGTCGCGCCTTCCACCGTACCGGCAGCCTTGCCGACACTGCCTCCGCCTATGCCGATGACCTGGCCGTCGCCCTGGCCGGCCGCATCGTGGCCCTGCGCGAGATGGGCAAGTCCATCTTCGGGCATATCCAGGACGGTACCGGCCGCTTCCAGTTCTACGTCCAGCGCCCCGTCATCGGCGACGAGTCCTTTGCCGCCTTCCGCAAGCTCGACATCGGCGACCACGTGGGGTTCACGGGCACCCTCTTCACCACCCGCACCGGCGAAAAGACCCTCCGCGTCGCCACCTGGGAGCTTCTCTCCAAGGCGCTGTTGCCGTTGCCCGACAAGTGGTCGGGGCTGCAGGACCAGGAGCTCCGCTACCGCCAGCGCTATCTCGATCTGGTCGCCAATCCCACCGTCCGCGGCGTTTTCAACATGCGTTCGCGCATTCTCTCCCACTGCCGCCGCTTCCTGGAGGGGCGCGGCTACTTCGAGGTCGAGACCCCGATTCTCCAGCCCATCGCCGGCGGCGCGACGGCCACTCCCTTCGAGACCCGCTTCAACGCCCTTGGCCAGCCCATGTACATGCGCATCGCCCCCGAGCTCTACCTCAAGAAGCTGCTCGTCGGCGGCTATGACAAGGTCTTCGAGCTCGGCAAGGACTTCCGCAACGAGGGCCTTGACCGCTCCCACAATCCCGAATTCACCGTCCTCGAGATCTACGAGGCGTATGGCGACTGCTCCACCATGATGGAACTTATCCAGTCGCTCGTCTCCAGCTGCTCCCAGGAGGTCTGCGGCACGATGGCCCTGCCCGCCACAGCCACTCGTCCGGCCATCGACCTCACCCCGCCGTGGCGCGTCGCCCCCTATCATGACCTCGTCCGCGAGCATCTCGGGGCCGACTGGTTCGACCGTCCTCTTGCCGATGTCCGCGACTGGGCGCGTGCGCAAGGCCTCGACATTCCCGACACCTTCGCCCACGACGACGTCACCCACGAATGCTACGACAAGCTCATCGAGAAGACGCTCATCCAGCCCACCTTCGTCACCCGCCTGCCCCGCAAGCTCGTGCCGCTCGCCAAGACCTGCGAGGACGACCCCACGCTCGTCGATGTCTACGAGCTCGTCGTCAACGGCCGCGAGCTCTGCCCCGGCTATACCGAGCTCAACGACCCCGTCGACCAGCGAGCCCGCCTGCTCGAACAGGCCGGCGGCGACGAAAGCAAGCTCGACCTCGACTTCCTCAACGCCCTCGAGCACGGCATGCCCCCCGCCGGCGGGCTGGGCATCGGCATCGACCGCCTCGTCATGATCTTGACCGGGGCTGACTCCATCCGCGATGTGCTGCTGTTCCCGCAGATGAAGAACCTGTAGGCGAAGCGAAGGGCGGCGGCAAGGGCTAGGATTCTAGATTTCTAGATATCTAGATTATCTAGGAAAAGCGTTTCTAGTCCACCACTGCCAAATCAACTCCGGCCAGGAGAAGGGCCAGCAGCAGGGCGCCGACCAGGATGCGGTAGACGCCGAAGGCCCGGAAGCCGTAGCGCGCCAGGAAGGCGACGAACCATTTCATGGCCAGCAAGGCCACCGCGAATGCCACGAGGCAGCCGACGAGCAGCATCGCCACGTTTCCGGACGTGGCCCAGGAGGCGGCGGCGGTGTCGCCGAAAAAGACCTCCAGCAGGTCGAGGGCCGTGGCCGCCGCCATGGTCGGGACGGCCAGGAAGAAGGAGAACTCGGCGGCGTTCCGGCGGGTCAGGCGCTGGGCCATGCCGCCGACGATGGTCGCCATGCTGCGGCTGACGCCCGGAATCATGGAAATGCACTGGAAGAGCCCGATGCAGACGGCCCGACGAGGAGTCAGCGGCGTGTCCTCGCGGCCGTTGCCGAACAGCTTGTCGCAGAACAGCATGAAGACGCCCCCGACCAGAAGCGTTGCCGCCACCACGTGGACGCTTTCAAGAAAGCGGTCGACGAGGCCCGTCGCCTTGGCCACCAAGCCCAGCACGACGGCGGGCAGGAACGCCAGGAGCAGTTTCCAGTAGAAGTCCCAGCGGTGCAGGAAGCGGCCCACAGCCCCCACGTCGGCGGGCGCGGGTTCGTCGTTGAGCCGGAAGAAGCGCCGCCAGTAGAGGCAGACGACCGAGAGGATGGCCCCGAACTGGATGATGATGGTGAACGCCTTGACGAACGGCGTGCTCTCGATGCCCAGGAGCTTCTGGACGATGATCATGTGCCCGGTGGAGGACACTGGCAGAAACTCGGTCAGGCCCTCGACCACGGCGAGGACGAGGGTCTGGAAGAGCGTCAGGTCGGAAGGAGGCATGGGGGGGCCACGATTCTAGGGGGAGCTAGAACACGATGTGGAGGGCGTGGCGGGAGGAGATGAGGGCGGCAATCTTCGCGACGAGCTCGTCGGAGGCGGGCTTGTCCAGCTTGAGCAGGGCGAGGGAGGTGTTGTCGGACGGCGAGTGGGGATTGCGGACGTCCTCGATGTTGTGGCCAGCCTCGGCCAGGGTCGCCGCGATACGTCCCAGCACGCCGGGGCGGTCGTCGTAGGTGAACGCCACGAAGGGGCCGGAGGGCTCGACGTAGAGCTTGTCGAAGTCGTTGATGCGGGAGATCAGCAGGTTGCCTTCCTCCACGGTGCCGCGGACGGACGCCTTGGCCAGCGTGCGGGCCGCGGTGTTGGCCGTGATGTCGAGGGTGAAGGACGAGGTGTACTTCTTGGTTTCGTCGACGGGGCGGTCGAGGTAGTCGATGCCCTTTTCGGCCAGGAACGCCAGGGTGTGGCGGCGGTCGAGGCTGGTGTCGTAGTCGGGGGCCAGGGCGGCGGCGACCGGCGTGAGCAGCCAGTCGGAGAAGGGCTTGAGCTCACCGTAGATGCGGGCCTCGACCAGGCGCGGGCTGGCGGCTTCGCCCAGCAGGACGCGGCAGAGGCGGGCGACGATGTTCGCCAGGCGGGCGAAGGCCGGATCCAGCCCCGCCGGGATGTCGCGGTTGACGACGGCGGAGGTGATGCCCTTGTCGTCGCGGTCAATCAGCTCCTGGGCCGCCAGCAGGGCCGCCTTGTGGTTGGACTCGTGGGTGGACGCGCCGAGATGCGGCAGCATGATGTCGGCCACGTCGGCGATGGACTTCGGCCCCTCGGCATCCTTGGCGTAGACGTCGTTGAGGAAGCGGAGCGTCGGATTGGCGGCCTTGGCGGCGCGGAGGGCGGCCTCGTCCAGGATGCCGGCGCGGGCGCAGTTGACCAGCGTGGCCCCGGGCTTCATCGCGCCGAGGAGGCTCGTGCCGATCATGCCGCGGGTCTCGTCGTTCTCTGGCAGATGCAACGTCACCGCGTCGGCGGCGGCGAAGAGCTCGGGTAGCGTCGTGAGCGTCACACCCAGCGACTGCGCCTTGTCGGCGGAGATGAACGGATCGTAGCCGAGCAGCTTCACCTCGAAGCCCGCCAGGCGCTTCGCCACCAGCTGTCCGATGTGTCCCAGTCCCACGATGCCGATGGTCTTCCCCGAGAGCTCGCGCCCCATGAACGAGGACTTCTCCCACTTGCCGGCCCGGCACGACGCGTCCGCCGGCACCAGATGCCGCGCATCCGCCAACAGCAGCGCAATCACTTCCTCGGCGACCGCATTGGAGTTGGCCCCGGGGGTGTTCATGACGTCGATGCCATTCTTGCGCGCGTGGCGGATGTCGATGGTGTTGTAGCCGGCGCCGGCGCGGACGATGACCTTGAGTCCAGGGCAGGAGTCGAGCATCGCGGCGTCCACCTTCTCGGAGCGGACGATCAACGCGTGGGTGTCGGGATTGTCGCGCAAAACCTGGGCTAGGTCGCACTTGGGCAGCTGGATGACGACGTAGCCGCCGTGCTTTTCGAGCGTGTCCTTGGCGATGGAATCGAGAGCGGTGGGGATGATGACTTTCTTCATGGAGGCCTCCTGGGGGGAACGGCGCGAGAATACCCCGTTTTTACATGAAGTCAAACGTTTTTCCTCTTATGCCGCGGCACAGGCGTTTTCGGCTGCCTGCCGAAGCCCGGAAAGACCGCGCGCCAGCGCCGCCGCCGCTGGCCGGACGATGGGCGGCGACCTCCAGATGGCGACGGGCGACAGTCGACGGTTGACGGTCAAGGCACGACCTGCGCCTTGCAACGTGCGCCGTCCGGCTCACAGGATCCCGAAAAATCGCGTGATTTTACGTGAAACAGGGACGTTCCCGCGCATTTTTCCGTGGGCGGCGCGGGAGGTCGTGTTTTGTTGTCGCGCCGAGGGACGCCACGGGGGTATAGTGAGGCCGTATGGCAACGGAATTCGAAAAGATCATGGCGCGCGCGGAGCGCGAGACCCGGCGGCGGATGCGGCGCGAGGAGCGCCAGGGCGACCAGCGGCGGGCCTGGGTGCGGATTATCCTGGTGGTGTTCGCGGCGCTGCTGCTGGTGGCGCTGGTCGTCGACTTCCGGCATCTCGAGAGCGATTCCGCGGAGTTCCGCCGCTCGGGCCACGTCCACAAGAAGGGCGACGCCGCCGACCTTGCCCGCGCCCTGGACGCCTACGCGCCGCCGGACGCCGCCTCGCCCTCTCCGCGCACCACCGTCCCCTCGCGGCGCGCCTCCTGGATGACGCCACCCTCCTGGCGATCCCTCCGCCAGGACGCCTCCTCCACCTTCGAGACCGTCCTGCGCGGGCCCGATGGCGTCGAGATGGCCGTCGAGACCTACGTCACCAACCGCCCCACCTTCTCCAGCCTGCTTTCCCAAATCCGCAAGATCGAGCATTCCTGGGCGGGCGACTTCCACATCGACGTGGCCATCCTCGGCCCCAATCGCGCCGTCAAGCGCTCCGTCCAGCTCTACCAGAACCGCATCCTGATGTTCGACTTCGCCACCGGCGACATCGGCCACCACATCCAGTTCTCCATTCCCACCGCCCTCTACGCCACCTACGAGCCCGTCTGCACCCGTCTCATCGCCGAGACCTACCTCCCTGGCCAGATCATTCCCCAGTGAACGCGCCCCGGAAACATGGTTCCATTGTCTGGAAAAAGTGCTAAAACATGGTTCCATTGTCTGGAAAAGTGCTAAAACATGCTTCCATTGTCTGGAAAAACCGCTAAAACAGGCTTGGTCCACTCCGCGTCGCGCTACTCCGCTCGTTCCTTGCCTGCGGCAAGTTCAATCTTCGCGAGCGCCCAGCGCCCTGCGGGCTTGGGCTTCCGCTCAGATTCGCCTTGTCTGGAAAACCGTGATGCGGCAGCGCGAGAGGCGGTTGCGCCATGACGGCCCCCGTCTTCCTCTTGCGGGGCCGCATCGACGGCATCGGCCGCGCGGAGGTCGCGCGCTATCTCCGCTATGGCAAGGCGCAGCCTACGGGCGCGGACGCGGACCTCATCGATTCGGTCATCCACGAAGTGGAAGCCGTCCTCGACTGCCGCGCCTGCTGGACGCGGGTTCCGCTGACGCCGCTGGGCTCGTCGCCGCCGGCCCCGTCGTCCTCGTCCCTCCGCTCGGTTCCGTTCGCCTGCGGCCCGCTGGAGCTCCGCTCGCCCATTCTGCTCCGCCACATCGCGGGCTGCACCCAGGCCATCGTGTTCGTGGCGACAGCCGGGCTTGGCATTGACCGCCTCCTGGCCACCTACCAGCGCACCTCGCCCGCCCGGGCCCTGGTCATGCAGGCCGCCGGGGCCGCCGCTGTGGAGGCGTGGTGCGAGCAGCTTTGTGCCAGTTGGGCGGCCGCGATGGCGACGGAGGGCTTCGCCACGCGCGTCCGCTTCTCGCCGGGCTACGGCCAATGGCCCCTGGAGGAGGGGCAGCGCGGCATCTTCGGTTGGCTCGAGCCCTCCCGCCACATTGGCGTCTCGCTTACCGACGGCTGCCTGATGATTCCCACCAAGTCCGTCTCCGCCCTCGTCGGACTCGCGCCGCAGCCCGCAACAGAATAGGGGGCTAGATACCTAGACACCTAGAAAACTAGGATTCTGGAATTCTAGGATTCCAGGAGGAGGGGAGGGGAGGGGGGCTAGCGGGAGAGGGAGCGGGTGGAGGCGCGGATGAAGGAGAGGAGGTGGAGGATTTCGGGGAGGGGGGGGAGGGTGGATTCGATTTGCGCGAGGGCGTCCTTGAGCAGGAGCGGGGTGCGGTAGAGGATGCGGTAGGCCTGGCGGAGGGCCTGCTGGGCCTCGGCGGAGATGTTGTGGCGGGTGAGGCCGACGGTGTTGGGGCCGACGACCTTCAGGGGGTCGCCATCGGCCATCATGTAGGGGGGGACGTCCTTGACGGCCTTGGTGCAGCCGCCGAGAATCGCCATGGTGCCGATGCGGACGAACTGGTGGACGCCGGACATGCCGCCGAGGATGACGTCGTCCTCGATGAGGACGTGGCCGGCGAGCAGGCTGCCGTTGGCGATGATGACGCGGTCGCCGACGATGGAGTCGTGGCCGACGTGGGAGCAGGCCATGAGAAGGCAGTGGGAGCCGACGCGGGTTTCGTTGCCGTCGGCGGTGGCGCAGTTGAGGGTGGCGCACTCGCGGATGACGGTGGCGGCACCGACGACGAGGCGGGGGGCCCCGCCCTTGTACTTGAGGTCCTGGGTCTTGCCGCCGACGGAGGCGAAGGGCCAGACTTCGCATCCGGGGCCGAGGGTGGTGTGGCCGTCGACGTGGCACTGGGCCTTGAGGACGCAGCGGTCGCCGAGCACGACGTTGGGGCCGACGACGCAGTAGGGACCGATGGTGACGTCGGCGCCGAGCTGGGCGCCGGGGTCGACGATGGCGGTGGGGTGGATGTTGGTCATGAGGCTATTTCCCTCCGCCGAAGAGCATCTCGGCCTCGCAGACGAGCTTGTCGTCGACGAAGGCCTTGCCTTCCATCTTGGCCATGCCGTGGCGGTAGGAGAGGAGGGTGAGGTCCATCTTCAGGACGTCGCCGGGGACGACCTGGCGGCGGAAGCGGCATTTGTCGACGCCCACGTAGTAGGCGACGGCCCCGGGGGCGGAGACGAGCTGGTTGAGCAGGACGCCGGCGGTCTGGGCCATGGCCTCGAGCTGGAGGACGCCCGGGAAGATGGGCTGGCCGGGGAAATGCCCCTGGAAGCAGGGTTCGTTGTTGGCGATGCACTTGATGCCGACGATGTGGTCCTTGCCGTTGCATTCGAGGATGCGGTCGACGAGGAGGAAGGGGTGGCGGTGGGGGAGGATGCGGAGGATGTCGGCGGCCTCGTAGGTGGAGGGGATGGGGGCGGGGGTGTCGGGCATGGCGGGACCTCGTGGGGATGGGGGTGGGGGGACTGGAGCTCTAGAATTCTAGAATTCTAGGGGTTGTAGGGGTAGGCCTTGAAGGCGAGGGTGGCGTTGTGGCCGCCGAAGCCCAGGTTGTTGTTGAGGGCGGCGCGGATGGTGAGGGGGCGGGAGTGGTTGGGGGTGTAGTCGAGGTCGCAGGCGGGGTCGGGGTTGGCGTAGTTGATGGTGGGGGGGATGACGGAGTCGCGGATGGCCAGGGCGCAGACGATGGACTCGACGCTGCCGGCGGCGCCCAGCATGTGGCCGGTCATGGACTTGGTGGAGGAGATGGCGACGCGGCGGGCGTCGTCCTCGCCGAGGGCGGTCTTGATGGCCGTGGTCTCGCCGGCATCGTTGAGGGCGGTGGAGGTGCCGTGGGCGTTGATGTAGTCGATGTCGGAGGGGGCGAGGCCGGCATCGCGCATGGCGAGGGTCATGCCCATGGAGGCGCCGGCGCCGTCCTCGAGGGGGGCGGTGATGTGGTGGGCGTCGTCGGTGGCGCCGAAGCCGGCCAGTTCGCAGTAGATGCGGGCACCGCGGGCGAGGGCGTGGGCCTCGGACTCGAGAACGAGGATGCCGGCACCTTCGGAGAGGACGAAGCCGTCGCGGGTGGCGTCGAACGGGCGGCTGGCGGTGGTGGGGTCGTCGTTGCGGGTGGAAAGGGCGCGGAGGGCGTTGAAGCCGCCGATGCCCAGTTCGCAGACGGCCCCTTCGGCGCCGCCGGCGATCATGACGTCGGCACGCCCTGCGCGGATGGTGTCGAGGGCGACGCCGAGGGAGTGGGTGGCGGTGGAGCAGGCGCTGACGACGGCGAAGTTGGGGCCTTGGCAGTGGTGCTCGATGGCGATGTATCCGGGCAGGATGTTGGTGATCATCTGCGGGATCATGAAGGGGGAAAAGCGGATCTGGTGGGTCTCGGTGTACTTGCCCCACTGGGCCTGGAGGATCTGGAGGCCGCCAATGCCGGAGGAGGCGATGACGCCAACGCGCCAGGAATCCTCGGCGGCCATGTCCAGGCCGGAGTCGGCGATGGCCTCGCGGGCGGCGATGAGGCCCCAGTGGGTGAAGGGATCCATCTTGCGGATCTCCTTGCGGGGGATGTAGTCCTCGAGGTTGAGATTCTTGATTTCGCCGGCGAAGTGGGTGGCGAAGGGGGTGGGATCGAACCTGGTGATGGGAGCGATGCCGGAACGGCCGGCCAGGAGGGCGGCCCAGGTGTCGGGGACGTTGTTGCCGACGGGGGTGACGGCGCCGAGGCCGGTGACGACGACTTTGATGCGTTCTGCCATGGTGTTCGCTCCGGAGGTTAAATCACAAAGAGGAAAGGGCGGGAGCGAGGTCCCGCGCGAAAAAGCGAAAGGCCGGGCCCGGCCGACGGCGGGAGGCCGTGGGCCGGACCGGGGAGGAGGGGAAGGCTATTCCTTGCCCTTGCTCTTGAGGTAGGCGATGATGTCGCCGACGGTCTTGAGCTTCTGGCTGTCCTCGTCGGGGATGGACTCGCCGAACTCTTCCTCGAAGGTCATGACGAGATCGACGGTGTCGATGGAGTCGGCGCCGAGGTCCTCGATGAGGGAAGCTTCGGGCTTGACCTGGTCGCGGGTGACGCCGAGCTTGTCGACGATGATGTCGACGACTTTATCTTCCAATGCCATGGTGATTCTCCTGTGGTTTGGGTGGGTTGTTTTTTAAATTCGTTCGGGTTTTCCGGGGGAGGTGGCTCCCTACATGACCATGCCGCCGCAGACGTGGATGGTCTGGCCGTTGACGTAGGCGGCGTCGGGGCCGGCGAGGAAGGCGACGACGTTGGCGACGTCCTCGGGTTCGCCGGGGCGGGCGAGGGGGACGAGCTTGACCATCTGGGCGCGGAGCTCCTCGGGAAGCTTTTCGGTCATGGCGGTGTGGATGTAGCCGGGGGCGACGGCGTTGGCGCGGATGTTGCGGCTGCCGAGCTCCTTGGCGGTGGTCTTGGTGAGGGCGATGACGCCGCCCTTGCTGGCGGTGTAGTTGGCCTGGCCGGCGTTGCCGGTGACGCCGACGACGGAGGCGACGTTGACGATGGCTCCGCCCCGGGCGCGCATCATGGGCTTGGCGACGGCGCGGGTCATGAGGAAGACGCCCTTGAGGTTGATGTCGAGGACGGCGTCCCAGTCGGCGTCGGTCATGCGCAGGATGAGGGTGTCGCGGGTGATGCCGGCGTTGTTGACGAGGATGTCGACCTGGCCAAAGGCGGCAACGATGGCGGCGACGCCGGCGTTGACGGACTCGGAGGAGGCGACGTCGACGGCGAAGCATTCGGCGCGGCGGCCAAGGGCGCGGACCTTGGCGGCGGTGTCGTCGAGCCACTCGGTCTTGAGGTCGGCGAGGGCAAGGTCGGCGCCGTCGGCGGCGAGGCGGAGGGCGATGGCCTGGCCGATGCCGCGGGCGGCTCCGGTGACGATGGCGACTTTTCCTGCAAGATTGGACATGGGGATGCTCCTTGGATGTGCGCTACGCGAGTAGTTTGACGGTCTCCCGGGCGCTCGCCAAGTCAAAAATGGAGGCGCAGGGGACGGGGACGGCCATGCGGCGGGCAAGGCCGGAGAGGACGGTGCCGGGCCCCAGCTCGATGCCCTGGTCCATGTGGGCGGAGGCGGCCATGTCGGCGAAGTCGGCGGCCCAGCGGACGCTGGAGGCGACCTGCTCGACCATCAGGCGCTTGATGCTGGCGACATCCGCATCGTGGACGCGGCCGGTGACGTTGGACCAGACGGGGATGGCGGGGGCGTGAAACTCGATGCCCTCGAGGAAGGCGGCCAGCTTGTCCGCGGCCGGACGCATGAGGGAGGTGTGGAAGGCCCCCGCGACGCGGAGGGGCAACGCCCGCTTGGCCCCAGCGGCCTTGGCGACGGCGGCGGCAGGCTCGACGAGCTCGAGGCGGCCGGAAAGGACGGTCTGGAGAGGAGAGTTGTAGTTGGCGACCTCAAGGCCGGTCTGGGCGGCAAGCTCCTCGCATTTCTCGGGGGCGAGGCCGATGATGGTGAGCATGCCGCCGGGGGTGGCGTCGCAGGCCTCCTGCATGAAGGTGCCGCGGGCGCGGAGGATGCGGAGGGCGTCGGCAAAGGAGACGACGCCGGCCTCGTGGAGGGCGGCCCACTCGCCGGAGGAAAGGCCGGCGGCCCCGGCGACGGCGAACTCAATCCCCGCCTCGTCGGCGAGGGCCTTGAGGGCGGCGCGGGCGGCGACGGACATGGCGAAGATGGCGGGCTGGGTGTTGGAGGAGCGGGTAAGCTCCTCGATGGGGCCCTCGAAACACAGCTTGGCGAGGTCGATGCCCAGCACGTCGGAGGCCTCGGCGAAGACCTGGGCGCAGGCGGGGATGGCCTCGGCGAGGTCGCGGCCCATGCCGACGACCTGCGCGCCCTGGCCGGGGAAGAGAAGGTGGATTGTCTTCATCGCGCTACTCCTGGAAAACATGTTTCCATTCACTGGAAAACGTGGCGAAACAGGGTTGGATCCCTCCGCGTCGCGCTGCTCCGCTCGTTCCTTGCCTGCGGCAAGTTCAATCTTCGCGAGCGCCCAGCGCCCTGCGGGCTCGGGCTTCCGCTCAGATTCGCATGGTCTGGAAAAATGGCGAAACAGGGTTCCATGGTCTGGAAAACTCGGGGCTAGGGGAAACTAGGGCTTCCATTCGACGACGATGCCGCCCCAGGAGAGGCCGCCGCCGAAGGCGACCATGAGCACCTTGTCGTGGGGCTTGATGCGGCCGAGGGTCTGGGCCTCGGAGAGGGCCAGGGGGATGGAGGCGCCGGAGGTGTTGCCGAAGCGGTCGAGGTTGACGAAGCACTTGGGCAGGAGGTCGCCCTCGAGGCGGGCGGCGACGGCCTCGATGATGCGCAGGTTGGCCTGGTGGGGAACCATGAGGTCGATGTCGTCGAAGGTGAGGCCGGCGTCGCGGACGACCTGGACGGCGGTGTCGGCCATGACGCGGACGGCGGACTTGAAGGTTTTGCCGCCGGACATGTGGACGTAGTGGAGACGGTCGGCGAGGGTCTGCTCGGAGGCCGGGTGACGGCAGCCGCTGGCGGGGAGGGAGAGCATGTCGGCCAGGGCACCGTCGACACCCATCTGGCTGGAGAGGATGCCGGGGCGCTCGGAGGCCTGGACCACGACGGCGCCGGCCCCGTCGCCAAAGAGGACGCAGGTCTCGCGCTTGGTCCAGTCGGTGATGGAGGAGAGCTTCTCGGCGCCGATGACGAGGGCGGTGCGGACGCGGCCGGACTCGATGGCACCGGTGGCGGTCTCGAGGGCCATGAGGAAGCCGGAGCAGGCGCTGGAGAGGTCAAAGCCGTAGGCATGGGTGCAGCCGAGTGCGTTCTGGACGAGGCACGCGGTGGCGGGGAAGATCATGTCTGGCGTGCAGGTGGCGACGACGATGAGGTCGACCTCGTCCGGGGCGACGCCGGCGTCGGCAAGGGCCATGCGGGCGGCGGCGGTGGCCATGTCCGAGGTGTACTCGTCGGGGCGGGCGATGCGGCGCTGGCTGATGCCGGTGCGGGTGCGAATCCACTCGTCGTTCGTCTCGACTACCTTGGCCAGGTCGTCGTTGGTGAGGACGCGTTCCGGCGCGTAGTGTCCGGCGCCGCGGATGGCGGCATAGATTTTTCCGTTGCTCATGGCGTGCATCAGGCCTCCTCGGGGGAATCGTCGGGGGAATCGTCGGCGTCGGTGGGCTCGGCGGCCTCCTGGGCGGGATAGGGGGTACCGGCGACGAGGGCGGCGGCGGCCTCGGCGGCGGCCTTGGCGGCCTTCTCGGCGGCGACGGCGTGGAACTTGCCGATGTCGGCGAGAATCGTCCGGTTGAGGTTCTCGCGAACCGCGCGGGCGGCCTGGAGGATGCCGTTCTTGGCGGCCTGCGCGTCGCTGTTGCCGTGACCGATGATGACGATGCCGTTGATGCCCAGCAGGGGGGCACCGCCGTACTGCTTGGCGCTCGTCTTGCGCTTCAGGCTCTTGAGGGCCCCGCCGCAGAGCAACGCACCCAGGATGCGCAGCGGATTGCGGCGGATTTCCGTCTTCAGCCAGGTGCCGACGGCCTTGGCCAGGCTCTCGCTGGTCTTGAGGATGACGTTGCCGGTGAAGCCGTCGCAGACGATGACGTCCACGCCGCCCTTGAAGACGTCATGCCCCTCGATGTTGCCGACAAAGTTCAGGGGCGCTCCCTGGAGGTGCTCGAAGGTCTCCTTGGAGAGGGAGTTGCCCTTCGCGTCCTCGGTGCCGACGCTCATGAGGCCGACCTCGGGATCCTCGCGGCCGATGATGGTGCGGGAGTAGGCCGCGCCCATGATGCCGAACTGCGTCAGGATCTCGGCCGAGCAGTCGGTGGTGGCACCACCGTCGATGACCAGCACGGGCTTGCCCGCCGGCGTCGGCATGGCCACGGCGATGCCGGGACGGCGGATGCCGGGCAGCGTCCGGAGCTTGATGGTGGCCGAGGCCACTGCCGCGCCCGTGCTGCCCGCGGCAAAGACCGCCTGGGCCTCGCCGCTCTTCACCAGGTCCATCGACCGGTTGATGCTAGAGTCATGCTTGTGGCGGACGCCGAGGGCGGACTTCTCGCCCATTTCGACGACCTGCGAGGCGTGGCGCACCTCGATGCGGGACTCGGCATTGGCCCCGCAGCGGGCGAGCTCGGCCCGGACCGCCGTCTCGTCGCCCACCAGGAAAAGCTTGTCGATCTCCCGGTCGGCCTTGAGGGCCAGGACGGCCCCTTCGACGATGGTGCGGGGGGCGAAGTCGCCTCCCATCGCGTCAACGGCTATGCGCATGGGCGACTCCTGCTACGCGCGTCTAGTCTTCGGCGTCAACGATGATGACCTGTTTGCCGTTGTACTTGCCGCACTTGGGGCAAACGCGGTGGGGCTGCTTGGGGGCGCCGCATTCGGGGCAAACACCCGTGGCCGCCTTGGGAACCTTGGAGTTCCAGGCCGCCTTGCGCTGCCGCAGCTTCATGTGGGAAACTTTTGTCTTCGGTACTGCCATTTTACTACCTCATTGCTTCGTTGCGGGCCCGTCGCCCGATTGCTCCGGCGGCACGCCCAATCCTAAATTGTCCAGTTCGCCCCACGGCGACCCCTCGTCCCAGTCGGGACGCGGCGGACAGCCACAAGGCCCGTCGTTCAAGTTCTTCCCGCACTGCGGGCAACGGCCCCGGCAGTCCGGGCTACAGACCGGATACGGCGGCACTTCGAGCAGCAGATCCTCCCGGATATCCCCGGTCAGGTCCAGCACCTCTGGGTGGTCGTTCCAGTTGTAGGCGCGTAAGAATGACGAAATTTTTACGTTTGTCGAGAAAAAACGACCGCACCTCCCGCATAAAAGCGCGAGCGGGGCCTCCGCCGAGCCGGTGACGACGAGGTCCTGCCCAGCCAATTCCACGTGGATTTTGTAGGAAACGGGGCCATTCTGGTGGACATAGGGGTCATGTTCGAGCGCGAACAGGCGTCCATTCGCCTCGCCTTCCACGTCCATCGGGGCGCGGGCAATCTGCGAAACCTCGACCCAGATCTTGTCGTCAGGAACTCTCATGTGTCGTCTCCATGGGGGGGCTTGGGCGGCGGGAGGGGGAAAAGCCAGGCGCGGGCGCCGCTATTCGAGCGCGTTCTCGAAGTTCGCGCGCCGCTCCCACAGCCGACGTTCGCGTTGGAAGACGCGGGCCTCGTGGCCGCTCGGAAGGTCCAGGGGATTGTTGGCGCGCAGATAGGCCTCGAGGAGGTCGCGGACGGAGGCTGGCTTCACCTCCAGGCGCGAGGAGGGACGCCGCAGCGTCTCCGACAGCACCGGATAGCGGCCGCCAGAGCCCGCCAGCTGGTAGGAGCTGAAGGCGACGGGGATGCGGCGGCGGCCGTTCAGGGGGGTGCCATCGGCTGCGCGGAGGTTCCGGACGCGCTCGCCGGGGGCGGCATTCGGATAGAGGTCGTAGGCGAGGCCGGCGAGCGGCAGGTAGCGGTCCGTGCCCTGGAAGTCCAGTGCCTCCTCGGCGATTTGCCGAATCTCGTCCGCCGTCAGCCACGCCACGCAGACGCCGTTTTCGTGGGGACAGATGCGCCAGAGGTCGGCGCGCGTCATCGGCCCGGGGAGCAGTCGTTCGCGGCCAAAGGTGCCGTGGAAGACCGCCTCGGCTCCGGTGCCTGTCATCAGCGCCTGGGCGAAGAGCTGCTGCATGGACGACAGCGCCGGTAGCACCTGCGAGGTGCCTATCGGGCGCTCTACCGTCGTCAGCACCTCCGCGTATGCCTCTTCGGCCCGTGCCACATCCTCCCGGAAGAGGGCCGCCAGCCGCGCGTCCGGCAGGGTTTCGGAGGTTACCGGGATGCGCCGGAACGACTTGCGGGTCACGGCCTTCGCCTCGTCGTCCCAGGTGAGGTCCACCACCAGCACGCCCGACGCGTAGGCCCCCGCCTGGCCATAGTCGACGTGGCCGACGCGCGCCCCGGGCAGGGCCCAGTGCAGATGGCCGCCCAGCATGAGATCGAACTCGGGAAACTTCTCGCCAATCGCGTTGAGCTGGTTGGCGGCGTCATCCTCGGTCCGGAGGCCCTGGTGGACGAGGAGGATCATCACGTCGGGCTGCTGCTGGCGGATTTCCGGGAGCAGGCGTTCCAACGTGGCCACCGAATCCTCGGTGCGAAGTCCCACCTCCGCAAAACCGGGCACCCAGTGCGGCAGATTCGGGGTCGTCAGGCCCACGATGGCCACCCGCAGGCCGCCCACTTCCCTTATAATATAGGGACGGACATTCGGAAACAGCGGTTCCTCCACCCGCGCGTCAGCCGTCAGCAGGTTCGCCGACACCACGGGCATCGAGAAGCGGGCCACCGTAGCCGACGCCTCATCCACGCCCCAGTCGAATTCGTGATTGCCGATGCCCACCGCATCGTAGCGCATGAGGTTCATCGCCTCCACCATGCGGAGGCCGTGCGAATACGAACTCTCGAGCGTGCCCTGGGCATAGTCGCCGGAGTCGAGGAGCAGGCAGTCCGGCACTTCCTCGCGGGCCTCGGCGACCAGCGTCGCCACCTTGTCGAGACCGGCCACCGGGGTACGTCCCCGCTCCGCCATGGGCGCGGCCGTCATCGAGCCGTGCAGGTCCGTCGTCTCCAGCACGCGCAACATCCGTTCCGCCCCCGCCGCCACCCCGCCGGCCGTCGTCGCCACCCACGCCGCCAGTCCCCCCGCCAATGTCCATGTGAACAACCTTTTCATGACGCCCCGAAGCCTCGCCCATTTTCCGCCCAAACGCAAGTCCCAATCTCCGGCTCCCCGAGCTCGCCCCGCGCCCCTCGTGCCATCCGCCAGCGCCCATCATCGATGGCACTCGATTGCTGTTGATTGCAATCGACTCCAACCGCCCCACCCCGTCTCTGGACAGGCCCCACGCGCCTCCAAAAGGGTGTGAGTTTACGCAAAAAGCAACGAAAAATCGCATATTTCGCCCTTCCCGGGAGCGGGCGCGGGGGGGCGGCAGAAAAAGTGGCCAAAGGCGGTCGGGGCCGCGCTTTCCCGCTTGCCAAGCGGGGGGGGACGCGCCCATACTTTGTCCGTTATCATTGTCATCGCTCCCCCCTAACCCAACCGAAAGGCACGCCATGTACGACCTCCTTGTCAAGAACGCCCAGCTCCGCCGTCGCAACGGCAAGTTCAACATCGCCATCGAAAAGGGCAAGATTGCCAAGATTTCCGCGCGTCCCCTGCCCGGCAAGGCCGCCAAGACCATCGACGCCGAAGGCAATCTGGTGACGGAGCCGTTCGTCAACACCCATCTGCACCTCTGCAAGGTCTACACCCTCGAGCGCATGGACGCCCTGGCCCTCAACGCCTACCACGGGGCCGACATGGGCGGGGCCATGACCGCCATCGAGCTTGCGGCCCGCGTCAAGGCCGAATACAACGAGAAGTGGATTCTCCCGAACGTCCGCCGCGCGCTGCGCCTGGCCGCCCGGAACGGCAACCTCCACATCCGC
Organism: Kiritimatiellia bacterium; assembly: GCA_017458625.1. Classification (GTDB taxonomy): domain Bacteria; phylum Verrucomicrobiota; class Kiritimatiellia; order CAIQIC01; family Lenti-01; genus RGIG3636. The sequence goes on from JAFTAH010000002.1 coordinate 22,758, forward strand.
GCCATGGCCGACGTCGACTCCAAGGCCAAGCTCATCGGGCTGAAGGCGCTGCTGAAGGCGCGCGACGAGTTCAAGGGCATCGTGGACGTCCAGGTCTGCGCCTTCCCGCAGGACGGCATCGTGCGCGAGCCCGGCACCGTCGACCTCATGAAGGAGGCGATGGATCTTGGCGCGGACGTGGTGGGCGGCATTCCGTGGATTGAGTTCACCGAGCGCGACGAGCTGACCCACATCAACGAGATGATGAAGCTGGCGATCGCCTACGACAAGGACATCTCGATGCTGGTCGACGATGCCGGCGACGCGACCCTCAAGACGCTCGAGATGCTGGCCGTCCGAACCATCGAGGAAGGCCGGCTTGGCCGCAGCCTGGCGCACCATGCGCGGGCCATGTGCCTCTATCCGACGCCCTACTTCAAGAAGGTGTCCGCGCTGCTCAAGCAGGCCCAGATGGGCGTGGTCTCCGACCCGCACACCGGCCCCCTGCACGCCCGCGTCAAGGAGCTGCTGGCGGAAGGCAACCTCGTCTGCCTGGGCCAGGACGACATTTCCGACGCCTACTATCCCTATGGGCAGAACAACATGCTGGAGGTCGCGTTCCTGGCGAGCCACCTGCTCTGGATGACGACCTATCCGGACATGGAGACGCTCTACGACATGGTCACGGTCAATCCGGCCAAGTGCATCAACCTGCCGGACTTCGAGCTGAAGGAGGGCGGCAACGCCAGCCTGGTGGTGCTCGACGCCAAGACCGTCTGCGAGGCCTTCCGCTACCACGTCCCGCCGAAGTACGTGGTGTCGCACGGCAAGCTCCTCGACCCCGCCGAGCTCGCCAAGGCCCGCTAGTCCCTCGTCTCTTCCCCAAGGAGTCTTTCCCATGTGCGGCATCTGTGGTTTCACAGGAAATGACCTGCCTCTCGTCGAGAGGATGACCAAGGTACTCACCCATCGTGGTCCCGACCAGGAGGGCCGCTGGACCGATGGGCGGGTTACCCTCGGCCATCGGCGCCTGAGCATCATCGGCATCGTCGGCGAGAGCGGACGCCAGCCCATGCACAACGAGGATGGCACCGTGACGGTCGTCTTCAACGGCGAGATCTTCAACTTCCAGGAAATCCGCGAGGAGCTGGTCAAGCTGGGGCACACCTTCTCGTCCCAGACCGACACCGAGGTCATCGTCCATGGCTACGAGCAGTGGGGCCTCGACTGCGTCAAGCGCTTCATCGGGATGTTCGCGTTTGCGCTCTGGGACGCGAGGAAGGGGCGGCTCTGGCTGGTCCGCGACCGCATCGGCGTCAAGCCGCTCTACTACTACTGGAAGGCCGGCAAGCTGGTATTCGGGTCCGAGATCAAGGCCATCCTCGAGGATCCCGCCGTGCCGCGCCGCGTGAACCACGCCGCGCTCTACGACTACCTCGGCTTCGAGTTCGTCCCCGCGCCCGCCACGGCCTTCGAGGACATCTACGCCATGCCCGCGGGCTACTGGGCCCTGCTGGAGAACGGCGAGCTCAAGGTCGAGCCCTGGTGGGACCTCGAGATGCCCGAAGTCGGCGTTCCCCGCTCCGAGGGCGAGATGGTCGAGCGCATCCGCTGGCTCATCGAGGATGCCGTCCGCCTCCGGATGATCTCCGACGTGCCCCTCGGGGCCTTCCTCTCCGGGGGGCTCGACTCCTCCACCATTGTCGCCATGATGCGCAAGCTCAATCCCGGCCGGCTCCAGACCTTCACCATCGGCTACGAGGACGAGACCTTCTCCGAGACCGACTACGCGAAGATCGTCGCGGACCACTTCTCGACCGACCACCAGGTGCTCATCATCGACAAGATGGACCGCGCCAGCATCGAGAAGAGCATCTGGCATCTCGACGAGCCCATGACCGACCTCTCCAGCATTCCGCTCATGTTCATCTGCGCCAAGGCCAAGCAGTACGTGACGGTCTGCCTCTCCGGCGAGGGCGGCGACGAGGTGTTCGTCGGCTACGACCGGTTCAAGGCGGCCCGCATGGCCCGCACGTTCGACATCCTGCCGCGCTGGTTCCGCCAGCACGTCGTCGGCCGCATCACGGCCGGGCTGGCTGACCGCCCCCAGAAGAAGGGCGCCGTCAACATGCTCAAGCGCTTCGTCGAGGGCGACCTCCTGCCCGCCGAGGCCGACCACCTGCGCTGGCAGTACTTCATGAACAAGCGCTTCGAGGCCAGCCTCTTCACGCCGGGCTTCAAGGCCGCCGTGCCCTTCGATCCCTTCCACCGCGTGCGCGACTACAACGCCCGCTGCCACACGAAGGACGTCGTCAACCGCGAGGCCTATCTCGACACCCGCTTCATGATGACCGACAGCGTCCTCATGAAGGCGGACAAGATGTCCATGGCCTCCGCCCTCGAGATTCGCGTGCCGCTCCTCGACCACCGCCTGGTCGAGTACGTCGGCAGCATCCCCGGCGACATGAAGCTCCACGGCACCACCACCAAGTACATCTTCCGGAAGGCCCTCGACGGCATTCTTCCCGAGAACATCGTCTGGCGCGGCAAGCAGGGCTACTCCCTGCCCGTCAAGAACCTGCTCCGGACGCAGCTCAAGGACTACATGGTCGACCTGCTCCACACCTCCCCCCTCATCAAGGAAGACTTCGAGACCGCCTTCATCGACCAGCTCATCGACGAGCATCTCTCGATGAAGCAGAACCACAACCACGTCCTGTGGGGGCTGATGAACATCGCGATCTGGCACCGCCGCTTCATCGAGCGCGACGCCCCCGCCTCCTGATCCGGCCATCGGCCGGCATCCCCCCTTCGGCGAAGGCCGGGCGCAAGACGCGCGTTGCCGCCCGGCCCCCTGCGTCGCGCGTCCCGTTCCGCTTTTCATGCCGAATCATGTCCACCTCGTCCGTCCAGCCTGACACCATTGCCGCCATCGCGACGCCTCCGGGCGAAGGCGGTATCGCGGTCATCCGGCTTTCGGGCCCGCAAAGCTGGGATGCCGTCCGGCAGCTCTGCCGCCTGCCTGCCGATGCCGGGCCGGGCCGCGTCTACTTCCGGCGTCTCCGCGAGCCGGCGACGGGCGAAACGCTCGACGAAGGCCTGGTGCTCCTCTTCCGCACCCCCCGCTCCTACACGGGCGAGGACGCGGCGGAGCTGCAAATCCACGGCTCCCCGGTGGTCGCGCGGCGCATCCTGTCGGCCCTGTTCGTCTTCGGCGTCCGCCAGGCCGAGCCCGGCGAATTCACTCGGCGCGCTTTCCTGAACGACAAGCTGAACCTGACGCAGGCCGAGGCTGTCCTCGACCTCATCCACGCCCGTTCCGAACAGGCCGCCCGCCTGGCCACCGCCCAGCTGGCCAACGTCCTCGGGCAGCGCCTCCAGGACTTCTATGCCCGCCTGGCCGCCCTCGTGGCCGACACCGAGGCCATGCTCGACTTCCCCGACGACGAACTCCCCCAGTCCGTGCCCGCCGAGCTGGCCGCGCGCCTGCAAACGCTGTTGGCTGACCTCCGGCACCTCCTCGCGACCGCTCCCGCCGGTCATCGCTTCCGCGAGGGCGCACGGGTCGTCCTGGTCGGCTGTCCGAACGCCGGCAAGTCGACCCTCCTGAACCGCCTGGCCGGTCGCGACCGTGCCATCGTGTCGCCGACGCCCGGCACCACCCGCGACACCATCGAGGAAACCATCCTCTTCCACGGCATTCCGCTGACGCTCGTCGATACGGCCGGCCTGCGCGACGCCCCCTCCGCCATCGAGCAGGAGGGTGTCCGCCGCGCCCGTACGGAAATCGACCAGGCCGACCTGCTCCTCCTGCTGTTGGACGCCTCCGCGCCGCTCTCCGCCGACGAGCAGCACCTCCTGGCCGCCGTCCCCCCCGACCGCACGCTCCTCCTGCTGAACAAGACCGACCTCGGCCATGCCAAGCGCCCTGCCGACCTGCCGGATGCCTTTCCCGCCGCCATCGAGCTGTCGCTTCTGGCCGACCCCGACCTGTCGCCGCTGGAGGGGCGTCTGCTTGATCGCCTGCTCCCCCCCACGGCCCGCGAGGCTGAGTCTCCGGTCGCCATCTCCCTCCGGCATGAACAGGTCCTCAGGCGGGCCGTCGCCGCCATCGAGGCGGCCCTGCCCTGCCTCGAAGCCGCCGCCGAGGACCAGATTCTGCCTGCCGCCATGAGCCTGCGCGAGGCCATCGAGGCCATCGGCCAGCTCCTCGGCCGCAACACCCCCGAAGACCTCCTCGACCAGATGTTCAGCCGCTTCTGTGTCGGCAAATAGAGCGCTGGGGCACAGCGGGGCGCAGTTTCCTGCGGCCGCCCGGCGGTCGGGCCTTGTGGCGCGGAGGCAGGAAAGGGGACAGCCCCGGGACAGGCTAGAGCATTTTGCGAAAAGGTGTGGCCACAAGGTTCGGAGGTGCGACATCCTGTCGCGCCCAAATGAATTGCGCGGCTGGAAGCCGCACCTCCGGAAGCCGCCCGCCAAATGGCTACAGTAATTTGAAAACCGCTCTA